>DATLMR010000339.1:0-15461 GCA_035537555.1 Blastocatellia bacterium | reverse complement strand
GACGACGGTCTTCCAATCCGGTCCGAGCGCGCGAATGCGTTTGCCGATAGGGTCCTCGTTCGCAAGGAGCTGCCTGGCGAGGGTCTGGTTGATGATGACCACGGGAGAGGAGTTCTCCTGATCCTGCGCGCTGAAGAAGCGGCCTGATAGCAGGGGAATGCCGAGCGCGCGAAAGTAATCGGGACTGGAGGCGCGAAACTCGACGAGAGGCTCCTGGCCTTTAGGGAAAGGCTCGCGGCCTTCGATCTCTATGTCGCCGTTGTAGCCGGACTGCTGCAAGGGCAATAAATTTATGGCCCCGGCCGCTTCGACCCCGGGCAGATTGGAGAGCCGCTCCGTCAGCTGTTGATAGAAAGCGGCCGCCGACTGAGGCGTCGCGTATTTCGATTCCGGGAGCGAGACCCTCAGCGTGAGTACACCGCCGGGGCGCATGCCGGACTCGATGCTTTGCAGGCGCATGAAGCTCTTGATGAGCAGCCCCGCTCCGATGAGCAGTATGAGCGCCAGGGCGACTTCCGTCACCACGAGCGCGCCGCGCAGCTTGCTTCGCTGAGCGCTGCTGCCCGCATTCCCCGACTCTTTCAGAGTCCCCTGCACGTCCGCCCTCGAAGCCATAAGGGCGGGGGCCAGGCCGAAGCCTACTCCCGTCAGTATCGACAGAACCAGGGTGAAGCCGATCATCCTCTGATCGAGGCCGACCTCGCCCGCGCGCGGCAGGAAGCCGCCCGCCAGGGCGAGCAAAGCATTGAGGCCCCAGTAGGCGAGGAGCAATCCAAGGGCTCCGCCGAGCAGCGATAGCAGCACGCTTTCAGTAAGAAACTGCCGGACGAGCCGCCCGCGCCGCGCGCCGAGGGCCGTCCGGATGGCGATCTCTTTGCGGCGGCCGGAAGCGCGGGCCAGCAGCAGGTTGGCGACGTTCGTGCAGGCTATCAGCAAGACGAGCGCGACAGCGCCCAGGAGAATAAGAAGGGCGGGCCTCACATTCTGCACGACCTCCTCCTGAAGGGGAATCACCATGACGCTTCTTCCCGCCTGCTGGTCCGGGTATTGCTGCTCCAGGCGCTTGCCGATAGTCTTCATCTGCTCCCGCGCCTGTTCGAGCGTGACTCCCGGCTTCAGACGCCCGACCGCGAAGAACGCGTGACTTCCGCGACTGGCGAGCTGGCCGGGCGAGAAGACGAGCGGCACCCACAGGGCGGTCAGGCGCGATGGGAACTTGAATTCAGGCGGCATCACTCCCACCACGGTAAGGCTTTCACCGCCGAGCGGTACGGTCTTGTCGATTATCTGCGGGTCCGCGCCGAAACTGCTCTGCCAGAGCTGGTAGCTCAGCACCGCGATGCGGTCACCGCCGGCCCGGTCCTCTCCCGGCAGAAAGCCGCGCCCGAGCAGGGGCCGCGCTTCCAGCACGTCGAAGAAATTCGCGGAGACGGATGCTCCTGAAATGCGCTCGGGGTTATCCTGCCCCTGCATGGTGAAGTCTTTAAATTCGTAGGCGGCCAGGCCGGTGAATGCGTCGCTCTGCTCCCGCCAGTCTTCAAGGTTCGGCACGGACACGGTCCCCGTGCCGCCCTGCGGTAAGGTCTCCCATAGCTTCACGATCCGGTCGGGCTCCTTGAATTGCAGAGGGCGAAGAAGAACCGCATTCACCACGCTGAAGATCGCGCTGTTGGCTCCGATCCCAAGCGCAAGGGTCAGTATCGCTATGACGGTGAAGCCCCGATGCTTGAGCAGCATGCGAGAGCCGTATCGCAGGTCTTGCAGGAACCCTTCCATCTTCCCTCCTCGCGTCAGACAGGCATGTCGATGCGAGAATAAAGACGCGGCGAGTGGCCGACTCGTTAACAGGCAAGGCGTTGCGGCGCGGCCTCCGGTTGTTTTCGCGAAGCCCGGTGAGATCCGCCGGCAGGTCATAGCCCCGGGGCGACCGTCATAGTTCAAGTCCCCGCCGTGAGAAAAGTGCTATAACACGCCCGCGCTCCCGGGATTTCCTTGACTGGAAGGATTGGTTGATTACAATCTGTTGCGCCTTCTCTGGGCACAGACTGCCACGCTGGGAGGATCACAGCTTTCGATCTTTACTCGGGAGGCGATGGGAGGCAGCCCATACGAGCCGGACCTGCTCGGATAGTACGTATGCGCTTCGCAAAGATCGAAAGACGAACTTTTGGAGGCCCCTATATGTCTAATTCGCCCAACACCCCCAACACGAGCGGGGGGAACATCAGCATCGCTCCCGTTACGACCGACTCGTGCAGACCGTTCACTCTCGATGTCATGGTGTTCAGCCCGGAAGCCGGGTACAAATTTCAGGTGTCGATCGAGAGGGACTGTTTCAAAGCGACTGCCACCGATCCCGCGATAGAACAATGGAAGCTGGTCTTCGATCTTTATAAACAGAAGCCGGCAAGCACCGACTTCGATCAGATCGTCCACGTCTCTTATACGGCCGCAAATCCCGTGCAGGAGAAGAAGGTGGCCGCAACCGCCGCCACCGGACTCAACGCGGACCAGTCGCAGCAGCTCATCACCAAAGTTCATCCCGCGGTCAAGGGAGTCGAAGACCTCGGCTCACTCCCGCCTGATCAGGCCAATGCCGCGAAGCAGAAGGTAAAGGATCAGATGAGCAAGACCGTAGACCTTGCTTTCTAACCGTCTAACGCTCCCCTCCCTTATCTACGCGCCTCGAAAGGATGGAATGTCGATGATTGCTCGCAAGCGCTACCCACGCCTGTCCTTACTGCTCATTCTATCCTTGCCCCTGTTGCTATGGGCCTGGCCGATTCCCGCTCAGGCCCAGTGCAGCGGCGATAACCTTTCCGAAGCATCCGGGTACCTGGTGCGCGACGTGAAGGTGGAGACACTCTTCGGACGCGCCCCGCGCAGGCTTAAAGATATTCTGGGCAAGCACCGCGGCGAGAGATACAGGACCACCTCGGACGATTTCGTCATCAGCGGCAGCGCCTCCGGAACGAGCCGCACCGTCTATCGCAGGGAGGTTGAGAATTTCTTCGAGCAAGACAGCGCGGTGGCGCTCGACCGGCTGTTCGGCCTGACGGGGCAGGACTCGCTCTATATCAGGGCGACCTACCTGACCGATTGCGTGACGATAGTTCCCGAGGCCGAATGCCGGGCGACGTTGAAAGACGGCGCGGGGCAGCCGGCCCCGAAGTGCCTTGATGTCTCCGTCAGAGTCACGGTGCTCCCGATCAACACAGGCAACCTCGCCGCCAACCTGCTGGACCTGGCGCGCTCGAACAAGCTCAGGTTCTACCGCGAGCTGCCGCGCCCTCTCATCGCCTTCAATCCGAGCTTTCGGATGGAGCAGGACAGGGAGTACGGCACGGCCATGGGCGGCGGAGTCTCTACGAACCTGCTGAGCCTGCCGTCCGCGTTGAACGGAGAGCCGGAGCCCGCGCAAAACACGCAGCTTCGCCTCTCCGCGAGCGCGCTCAAATCCCTGCAAGAATCTTTTTACGACACGGCGATGGGCCTGAGCCTGTCACACGTCAGGGCAGCCGAGTTGCTCCAGAAGATCACCTTCGACTCCACCTTCACGGCTCACCGGCAGCCTCTGGGCGCGGGCACGGTCTTTACGAACGCCATGCACGTCGGCGCGAGCACGCTCATAAAACCGAAAGAGGGCATACTCAGCCAGATTAGCCTCGGAGCGGGCTATCGCCTGGCCGGTAACCGGTTCTTCACCCGCGCGGGGCTGCCCGACGAGCTTACTTCGGAACAGGCCTTCGAGTCGCGCGCCATCGCGGACGGGAGCATCGGCAGGGGCTTCCTTCGCGTCGGAGCGTGGTTCGACGTCGCGTCTCCCGAGAGTGAGCCGGACTATCGACGTTACGCGGCGATGGTGGGTTATTCCAGAGACTTCTTCCTCCCGCACTGGAAGTGCAGAGTCGTCGCGGACGGCAACCAGGAGAGATGTCTGTTTCCCGAGAAGAATGGCCCGGCCATCGGGGTCGAGATGCTGTTCGGAGCGGGGCGCGCCTGGGGAAGCGTCCCCGAGTACGCGCGCTTCTACGGCGGCAACTCGAACTCAAGCTTCTTTTACGATGCGGTCGACTCTCCATCCGTGATCGGCATGCCGGCCGGGCCGCTCATCCGCAGTTACGGGAGAAACCAGGGCGGCGTCGGGACGGGCGGAAACGCGGGGCGCGGGGGCACATCCTACTGGCATTACAATCTCACCGCGAGCTTTCCCGTGCCTCGGCTGTCGCGCCCTCTGATCCCGGCGGAGCTCGTGATCGCGCAGCCGGGCGATTCCGGCCGGCTCTCGTGCTCCAATTGCACTTCGCTCAAAGACCTGCTCAAGAGGCAGGTCGGCAGCGGCAAGAACATATTCATCGATGCCCTTGCCGTACAGCGCCTGACATCCGAACAACGGAACGACCTGGCGCTCGACCCGGATGACGGCCTGACGCCCGAAGAGTCGGCCCGACTGGCGAGCGCCGAAAAAGCGTTCGCCCGGGCGCGCGAAGCCGTCAAGCCCGAAGCCGACAGGCTCTGGAGCCAGCTCGACCCGACCGTAGGTTACATAGCCGATCACGCGAACCTCTACTCGGTGAAGCCCATCGTTATGTTCGACGCGATGCGGCTCTCCGCCCGGGGCGAGCCGGATTACCGCACGCGGCTCGCGCTCGGGGGCGGGCTCCAGTTCAACATCGTGGTCGCCAAATTTGAAGTGGGCTACATGCGCACGATCCGCCACCTGCCCGGCGACCAGCGCGGCAACTTCGTCGCCCGGATGGCCTTTGAAAAGTTCTTCTAGAGCGCAAAGAGATCGGGCGTAACCCGGACAGCTTGCGGGGGAAGGTGCGATTAACAGCTTCAAGATTCCGCCGCCGCATGGCCTCGTCTCTGGGCACGAGAGAGGCGATGGGAACGAAGGCGAAGATAGCATTCGCTTCGCTGATATTCGCCGTCTCGTACGCGACCAGGACCCTTCAGGCGGTCGATCTCTCTCCGGCCATCTATACCCTCGATCAGCCATTCAACGGGCTTACGCGCGCTTACCATGAAAGGGCCGAGTCCATACTCAAAGGCGAGGGGGTTCTCGGCCCTTACGACATCGACCCGTCGAGCACGCAATGGCTGGCGCAGGACCCGGGCTATTCGATCTTTTTGAGCGCGATCTATTCGATCTTCGACGGAGACTTCTTCACCGTGCAGACGATTCAAAACGCGCTCACCTCGCTGCCGCCGATCCTGATTTTTCTCATCGCCGGGACGCTCCTGAGCTGGCGAGTCGGAGTCGTGGCGGGGTTGCTCGCGGCCCTGTCGCATCACCTCGCCCATTTCTCGAACTATATTCTCCCCGATTCGCTCCCGGCGCTGCCTCTGCTCGCGGTCGTCCTTATTTTGATACCGGCCCGCGGAAATACCCGGCCCTCCTTCCGGGCCTACGTGCTGGCCGGAGTCATTCTCGGCCTCTCGACCTGGATCAGGTCCCAATCGCTCCTGATGGGGCCGTTCCTGGTCGTAGTCCTCGCGATAGTCTCCACGCGCCGCCGGGCCGCGACCGGGCGCGCGGCGGTGATGGCCGCGATCGCCCTGATGATGATCGCCCCGATCACCATTCGCAATTACATGGTTTATGGCGCATTCGTCCCCGTTCGCATGGGGCTGGGCCTGAACCTGTGGGAAGGCATAGGCGAAGCGGGCGGCGACCGGTTCGGAGCGAAGGCCATGGATCACGAGGTGGCCGCGCAAGAAGCCCTCCTGTATAACGAGCCGCGCTATGGAGGCTCGGCGCAGACGCCCGACGGCATCAGGCGCGACCGCGACAGGACGCGCAGGAGCATCGCCGTCATAATCGGGCACCCGGTATGGTACGCGGGAGTCATGGCGAGGCGCATGCGAGAGATGCTGAAATATTCCGCGAACGCGCCCCTGGTTTATAGAATCGGGGATGGCCGGCGGGGCGGGCCGGCGGCGCGGATCAGGCCGGGATGGGAGCAGATGGCTGCCGGCCGCTCAAGTCCCGCTTTCGGAGAGGGCTGGTTCTGGATGCGCCCGCTCATAAGACCTCTTCAGCGAATGACCAAAGAGGTCATGCTCTTGTTCATCTTCGCGGGTGCCGCCGTCTTGCTCGCGACGAGCTGGCGGAGGGCTTTGTTGATCTCGATGCTGCCCATCTATTACCTGCTCTTTCAATCCACGATGCACACGGAGTTTCGCTTCGCTCTGCCGATGCACTATTTCCTCTTCGTCTTCGCGGCAGTCATCTGGGTCCTGCTTGGAACCGCGACCTGGAACGGGGCGAGGCGAGTCCTGGGAGGCAAGGCGACGGCTGAAGAACCGACCGAGGCCTGACCGGCTGCTTCTTCGGGCCGCGCGCGGGCGTGTCGGGAGAATTACATTGACCGGGATGGGCTTTTTTGATATGGATAGCCCCGCCCGTATGCGATCGAGTATCGGGAAAGCCGGAGAGCGACCGGGGAGACATTATGGAAATCGCGATTCTGATTTATGACAGGCTCACGGCCCTCGATGCGATCGAGCCGTATGAAGTCCTGAGATCGGCTCCCGGAGCCACTGTCAAGTTCGCGGCCCGGGAGCGGGGGCCGAGACCGCCCAGATGATACAGCTCGGGATAGAGTATGATCCTCAACCGCCCTTCGACGCCGGATCGCCCGGCAAGGCGCCGCCCGCCATAGTCGAGAGGCTTCGCGGCTGGAGCCGCTTCATACTTGAAGGCTGAGCCTCGACGCTCCGGAATATAGACCGATGGAGAACCGTCCGTGACCAACTCGCTTTGCTTCGTTCTCATGCCGTTCAATAAGAAGCAGGACCCGTCGGGAGTGACGATAGATTTCGATGCCGTATACAGTCAGCTCATCGCTCCCGCCATCGAGGAAGCGGGCCTGGTGCCGGTAAGGGCCGACAAGGAATTGGCCGGAGGCATAATTCACAAGCCGATGTTCGAGCGGCTGATCATTTGCGACTTCGCGGTGGCGGACCTGAGCTCGGCCAACGCGAACGTCTTCTACGAGCTCGGCATACGTCACGCGATCAAGCCCTACAGCACCGTGCTCGTCTTCTATTCCGACGGCTCCCGCCTGCCGTTCGACGTGAGCCTGCTGCGTGGCCTGCCCTACAGGCTCAACAGCGCGGGCGTTCCGGCCGAGATAGAGAGCGACAAGGCCGCCCTGGTAAAACGCCTGCTCGACGCGAGGCAGGCGATCACGGAGCTGCCCTCGGTGGACAGCCCGATCTTTCAGCTCATCGAGGGCTTTCCGAACGTCGAGCAATTAAAGGCCGATGTCTTTCACGACCTCGTCCTCAGCTCCAATGATCTCAAGAAGCGGCTTGATGCCGCGCGCAAGGAAGGGATCGAGGCCGTGCGCGCGCTGGAGGCGGGCCTTGAGGACATCACGGGCCTCGAAGCAGGTGTTGCCATCGACCTGTTGCTTTCATACAGGGCCGTCGAAGGCTGGGAAGAGATGGTCGAGCTCGTGAATAAGATGCCCCGGCCTCTTGCCTCGACCGCCCTGGTTCAGGAGCAGAAGGCCTTTGCCTTGAATCGATTGAAAAAGCGCAAGGAGGCGGAAAAGATACTCGTCGATCTGATCGAGACGCAGGGGCCGAGCAAAGAGGCGAACGGGTTTCTGGGGCGCGTCTATAAGGACATGTGGGAAGACGCTCTGGAGAGCGGCGATGATTTCATGGCGGCCGGCTATCTGAAGAAAGCGATCGAGGCCTACATCCGGGGCTTCGAGACCGACTGGCGCGATGCATATCCGGGAGTGGACGCCGTTACGTTGATGGAGATCAAGGAGCCTCCCGACGAGCGGTTCAAGAAGGTCCTGCCCGTCGTCTCCTACGCGGTCGAGCAGCGGATAGCGAGGGGCCAGCCCGACTACTGGGACCACGCGACCCGTCTTGAGCTTGCGGTTCTGGCCAAAGATGAAGAGGCCGCTTACGAGGCCCTGTCCGATGCCCTCACCTCGGTCTCGGAGCCCTGGGAGCCGGAAACGACGGCCCGCAACCTGCGCATCATTCGCGAGGCGAGAGAGCGCCGGTCCGATGACGTGCCCTGGGCTCGGAAGATCGAAGAAGTATTGGAGAAGGCGGCCGCGGACGCTTGCGCACCTTAACAGTTGCGCGCCTGGATGCTTTGCGGCAAGGACCGAATTCTCCGCCGCAAACCCCTCCCGGCCGGTCACGGATTTATCGACCGGCTCTGTTCAGACACCTTTAATTTGCCGGGCTCTTTATAGCCTGACCTCTAAGGGAACACCTATGCTGAAACCTTGCTTATCGCTCTTGATGAGGGTGGCCGGCCGCCTCATCTTTCCGGGGCTTCCATTACTCTGGACATTGGCGGTCGCTCTTCCCGCGCCCGCGCAGAGGCCCGGCAACGCGACGCCGGAGCAGAAGACCGCCCGGGCTTTCGACGCGATAAGAGTATCGCCTCTCGAGCTCTACATGTTCTTGCGCGAGATGCCCAAGGGCGGCGACCTGCACAGCCACCTTACGGGATCGATCTACGCGGAGTCATACGTCAAGTGGGCGGCGGACGCGGGCCTGTGCGTCGACCGGAAGAGTTTCCTTCTCTTCTCGCCCCCGTGTGACGACGCCTCGGGTCGCCCGGCGGCGAGCACGGCGCTAACGGACGGAGTGCTCTACCGCCGGATGGTCGACGCGTGGTCGATGCGAAACTCGCAATACTCCGGCCAGAGCGGACACGATCAGTTCTTCGACTCTTTCGGGAAGTTCGGACAGGCGGGGAATAATCGATATGGAGACATGCTGGCCGAGGTGACATCGCGCGCGGCGGCGGGCCGAGTCGATTACCTGGAGCTGATGCTGACGCCGGACAATGGAAAGTCGAGAGAGCTGGGCAGGAGTATGAAATGGCCGGGCGGGGCCGCGAGCGAGTCTCCCGCCGGACTCGCGAAGAGCATGGAGCAGATGCGTCAGGAGCTGCTGCGGCTCGGAATATCGCAGGCCGTCCAGGAAGGCCGGGATACTCTCAACATGATGGAAGCCAGGAAGCGGGAGCTGCTGAAATGCGACGACCCCGCGAGGGCCGAGCCCGGGTGCAAGGTCGCGGTGCGCTATATTTTTCAGATCTCCCGCAGTAACCCTCCGGAGCAGGCATTCGCGCAGATGGTGGCGGCGATGGAGATGGCCCGCGTCGAGCCCCGCCTGGTCGCGCTCAACCTCGTGCAGGCCGAGGACACTCTGCCCTCGATGGCCAACTTCCCACAGCAGATGCTCATGCTCGATTACCTCCACTCGGTCTATCCGAAGGGCAACATAACTCTCCACGCGGGCGAGCTCGCGCCGGGGCTGGTGACGCCCGAGGGCCTCCGTTTTCACATCCGCGATTCGGTCAGGAAAGGGCACGCGAGGCGGATAGGTCACGGCGTCGCCCTGGCCTACGAAGACGAGCCGCTCGACCTTCTCCGAGAGATGTCAGAGAAGAGAGTCATGGTGGAAGTCTGCCTGTCGAGCAATGACGGAATTCTCGGCGTTCGCGGGAAACAACACCCCCTGCCGCTCTACTTGAAGTTCGGAGTGCCGGTCGCGCTCGCGACCGATGACGAAGGGGTGTCGCGGTCGGAGATAACGCGCGAGTATGTGAAGGCGGCGGAAGATCACGGGCTCGGGTATCTTCAGCTCAAGGCCATGGCGCGGGCCAGCATGGAGTATGCGTTCCTTGAGGGCGCAAGCCTCTGGAAAGACGCGAGCCGGTGGGTCGCCGTCAAAGAATGCGAAAAGGACCGGGCCGATAGGGCGGCCCTGTCGGGCGGCTGTCAGCGCTTCCTTCAGGGCAGCGAGAAGGCCCGGCTGCAATGGGGGCTGGAGAGGTCCTTCGCCGACTTCGAGAAGAGACATTGAGCGCTTCACGGCGGGCCGCGGGCCTTCGACGCCGGGCGATTGCTGGAACTCCCGGCCCTCTTCGGCTACTCTTCATGCGGATATGAGCGACCTCATAGACCCGGAATTTATCACTCCCACCCCGGCGATCGAAGCGGCCCACGAGGCCGTGAAGGAGTTCGCGCGGCGAAACGCGGGGGCCGCCGGTTCGGAAGCCGAGCGGGCGGTCAGGCTATATTACGCGGTCCGGGACACTATCCGTTACGATCCATACCGGATTGACCTTTCCCTGGAAGGTATGAAGGCCAGCGCGACTCTCGATAGCGGGCGCGGGTGGTGCGTATCGAAGGCCGTGCTGCTCGCCGCGTGCTGCCGGTCTCTCGGGATCGCCTCGCGGCTCGGATTCGCGGACGTGAGAAATCACCTGTCGACCGAGAAATTGCGAGAGAGGATGCGGACCGACATATTCTACTGGCACGGCTACACGGAGATGATGCTGTCGGGCAGGTGGGTCAAGGCGACTCCCGCATTCAACATCGAGCTGTGCGAAAAATTCGGCCTCCTGCCTCTCGATTTCGACGGGCGCAACGACTCGCTTTATCACGCTTTCGATTCCGCGGGGAACCGCCATATGGAGTATATAAATAATCGCGGATCGTATTCGGACCTTCCTCTGGAAGAGATCATCCGGACCTTCGGCGAGGAGTACGGCCCGCCGGAGGGCCGAGTAGAGCTTGGCGCAAGAAGCTTCGATGAAGACGTGGCCCGCGAGACTCGGTAGAGCGAGAGTCGGTAGAGCGAGACTCGGTAGAGAGCCCCGCGCACATTCGAGCGATTCGGTCTTTCAAGTTCGACCCCATGCCCGCATTATTGTTCTACCCGATTGCGTCTATCTCTGAGGGAGCAATAAGGAAGGCACAGGGATGTCTGCCCGCACCTGAGAAAGAGAGACTCGGCGATCGAAGTCGAGCCGTCATTTTGGCCCCGACTCTCAAATAGCCTCGCGCTGCCACGCCGCCTGAAGTCCGTATAGCTTGAACCGGCGCGGCGGCATATCACGATCCTCACCGACCGATGAGTCTCCCGAAGATCAAGACCAATCCGCGTCCTTGTGGATAACACCTCGAGTCGATCAGCAAGGGCAATTGCAAATCGCAAAACTTTGAAAGGAGCAGATATGGGTACATCGAAGAAGAGCAGCCGGGCGGCAAAGAGCCGCGCGTCGGCAAAAAGCGGCAGGCCGGCGCGCAAAGCCAATAAGGACAAGGACAACTCGGTCGAGCTCAGACGCCAGTGCGGAGCGATGCAGGCGCACTACCGGTTATTGGAACAGGACCCGAATTTTCGTCAGAGGCAGGCGGATCTCGAACAATCCACGGCGCGCCGCATGAGTCTCGGCGCGGACAGCCTGAAAGCCGGAGGGCCTTTCACCATCCCCGTCGTCGTTCACGTGGTCTTCAACACCGCCGCCGAAAACATTTCGCTCGCTCAGATCAGGAGTCAGATCACTGTCTTGAACCGCGATTTTCGCAAGAAGAACACGGACGTATCCAAGGTGCCCGCGCCCTTCAAGGGGCTCGCCGCGGACGCCAATATTCGATTCGTCCTGGCGACGCGCGACCCGGAGGGCAAGCCGACCAATGGGGTCACACGAACGAAGACGACGCGGACCTCCTTCGGCGCCAACGATTCGGTGAAATCGGCCGCCGAAGGAAAAGAGCCGTGGCCCACGGACAGGTACCTCAACATCTGGGTCTGCAACCTCGGAGGCGGGCTTCTCGGATACGCGCAGTTTCCCGGCGGGCCTGCCGAGACCGACGGGGTCGTGATCACTCACAGGGGATTCGGCACGAACGGCACCGCGCAGATCCCGTTCAACCTGGGCCGGACGACAACTCATGAAGTCGGTCATTTCCTCAACCTGCGCCACATCTGGGGCGATACGGAAGATTGCTCGGGCACCGACTTCGTCGCCGACACGCCGAACGCGGCAGGCCCCAATTTCGCAAAGCCCGTCTTCCCTAAGGTTTCTTGTAGGAACGGTCCCAACGGTGATATGTTCATGAACTACATGGACTATACCGACGACGACTCGATGTTCATGTTCACGGCCCAGCAGGTGGCGCGGATGCACGCCACTCTCGAGGGCTTTCGCAATGCCCTGGTCAATCCGTAAAGGTTACTCTCATGGGCGACAAGATCAAACGGGACGCTCTTTTTCGGCGGTGGATGCATTCATGGGAAGAGGATGCCTCCACGGAGCAGGTATTTCGACCGGAGAGCTATGACTTCAAGCTCTCTCGACGCCCCCGCGAATCATTCGAGCTGAAGCCCGACGGCACTCTCATCCTGGGAGAGCCTTCCGCGTCCGACAGCTTGCGGGAATCTCGCGGGAGATGGGAGATCGTCGAAGGCGATAAGCTCGTATTCTACTCCGGCGCGAAGACCGAGGCTGAAAAGAAGATGCGTATCAAATCGGTGAGCGACGACCGGCTGGTAGTCCAGGTCGAAAGCTGATCCGTTAAACCTGAGGGGCGGAGCGAGGAGATTGAGCTCCCCCGCCGAAGCGAATCGGAGAGAAGCCCTCGATCACGGAGACGCTGATCGAGGGCTTCTCTATTGACGAACCGGGCGCCTGGAGTTCCGGGTGATCCGTGTTTGACTGCGTCAGTCGTTTCTGCTAGAACTGGCAGCCATCCGTCTTTTGCCCGTAAAGGAGATTCGAATTGGATCAGAGATCACTCTTTCTCAGTTTCTGGGAAAAAGAGGCCGAGGCCACGCGCAAGGTTATAGCACGCATTCCTCAGGAGGCTTCCCACTACAGGCCGGAGCCCCGCTCGCGCAACGCGCGCGAGATCGCCTGGCTGATCGTGCTGGAAGAGAGGCTTCTGATCGAAGGGCTCGAGAGCGGGACCATAGACTGGCAGGACATCCCCACGCCCGAAAGCGTGCGGGAGATTCTCGATACGTACGACGGGCAGCACGACGAGATCACCGAGCGATTGCGCAAGCTCGATGAAAACGCGTGGAGTATCGAGATTCCGTTCCTGGCTCAGGGACAGGAGATAATGCGGGCGACCGGCTATCACTACGCCTGGGAGTTCCTGTTCGATCAGGTCCATCACCGCGGACAGCTCTCGACATACTTGCGGCCGATGGGCGCAACGGTCCCGTCCATCTACGGCCCGAGCGCGGACGAGCCGTTCTGAAAGTCTATACGCGGACCCGTCCACGCGGCGCACCCCTCACATATTGTTGTACCAGAGGCGAGAAGCCGCGCGGCGGCCCGGAGTGAGGAATCTAACCGATGGAGCAAGAACCTCTCGACGTACGGGATCGGCTTCCGAACCGATTCAATAAGGTTGTAATCTGCAGCGGCCACATGATCGACAAACCCGAGCGCAAGGAGCCGAGGTTCCCGCCGGAAAAAGAGGGCGTCGTGCGCGAGCGCCTGGAGCAGCAGCTTGACCGGTGGGGAATAGGAGAAGGCGACCTGGCGATCTGCGGCGGCGCGCGGGGAGCGGACCTCATATTCGCGGAGCTCTGCGCCGACAGGGGATCGGAAGTCTGGCTGTTTATCGCCCTGGAAGAAAAAGAGTTTCTCAAGGAATCGGTGCGGCTGCCCGGCGGCGACTGGGAGAAGCGGTTTCACGACGCGCGGGACCGCGGCAACGTGCGGAGCTTCTTCCTGGAGGAAGAACGGGGCGCCGATGCGAGGACGGAATCGGTATTCGCTCGCACTAATACGTGGATGATCGATACGGGCATTGAGCAGGCCGGGGACGCGCGAAACCTCTTTGCGATTCTGGTCTGGGACGAGCAAGAGACGGGCGAAGGGCCTGGAGGCACTTCGGACTTCGCGTCGAGGGTCACGCGCCTGGGAGGGCAGGTCGCTATCATCAACCCGATAAATCTGAAAGAAGGAGAATAGTATGTCCTTTAGGGATAAGTTGAGTAAGGTAGGGCCTCGAAAGCTCCTCGCCCTCGACGGCGGGGGCATTCGCGGCGCCATCAGCATAGAGGTGTTGGCGAGGATAGAGTCGATGCTTCAAGAAGAGCTGGGCCTGGACGACGGATTCGTGCTGGCTGATTATTTCGATTACGTCGCCGGAACGAGCACGGGCGCGATCATAGCTACGTGCGTATCGCTCGGCATGCGGGTGGATGAGATTCGCGAGTTTTACTCTACGAGCGGCCCGGCCATGTTCGACAAGGCGAGCCTGCTCAGGCGCTTCCGTTATAAATTCGAAGACCAGCGGCTCGCCGGTAAGCTGAAGGAGGTGATCGGGGCCGACACGACTCTTGGAAGCGACAAGCTGAAGACGCTTCTGCTACTGGTCATGCGCAACGCCACCACGGACTCGCCCTGGCCCGTCTCCAATAACCCGGCCGCTATGTTCAACTGCGACCAGGCGAGCCCGGGCTGCAATTTGAACTTTCCCCTGTGGCCCCTGGTCCGGGCCAGCACCGCCGCCCCGACTTACTTCCCGCCCGAAGTGATCAACGTGGGAGGCCAGAGCTTCACTTTCGTGGATGGCGGCGTCACGATGTATAACAACCCCGCCTTTCAGCTATTCCTGATGGCGACGATAGAGCCTTATAATCTGCGCTGGCCTTCGGGCGAAGACAATCTCCTTCTGATCTCGATCGGGACGGGCACGAGCCCCAATGCGAACAAAGACCTCGCCCCCGACGAGATGAACCTGCTCTACAACGCGTCGTCGATTCCTTCGGCCCTGATGTTCGCGGCTTCCAACGAGCAGGATTTCCTCTGCCGCGTATTCGGCAAGTGCCTCACCGGAGGCGAGCTGGACCTTGAGGTCGGCGATATGATCGGCAAGAGCGGCCCCGTCTCTCCGAAGCTCTTCACCTACGGCCGCTACAATGCCGAATTGACTCGCGCCGGGCTCAAGGAGCTGGGATTGAGCCACATAAATCCGCCTGACGTGCAGAAGCTCGACTCGGTCGAAAATATCGCCCAGCTCCAGGAGGTGGGCAGGGCCGTCGCGGAGAAGAGAGTATCGAGGGACCACTTCGCGAAGTTCCTTCAATAGAAGGAGCGGCACAAAAAGCATAAGCGGGCGCTCGGGCCATCAGGCTTGCGAGCGCCCGCTCATTCAAGCGGTAATTTGACCGGCGGCCCCGCTACTTTCTTTTAGCCGACGCGTCACTCTCCGCGACGGGCAGCCCTTTGACGACGCGCAGGTTGAGGTCCTCGTCCGCCGCCTCGTAAAATATGCGGCCCTGCATCATCTCGTCCACGGTCTTTTCGCCCCACCGCACGGTCTGAGCCGGGTTCGGGTTGAACCTGTTCTTGTCGCTGTTGTCGTACGTGCCGATGTACTCCGCGACCGTCCCCTTGGGGACCCGGAGCGGCTCGGTCAGAATATAGGTGCGCTGCCAGTTGAAGTTGTAGCCCTGCACTTCCAGCACCGTCTCCACGCGGCCGTCGGGATAGTGGAGCTTCATCACGTAGGACTTGCCTCGCAGGTGCATATGGACGTGGAAGAACTTAATGACGGCATCGGTCATAAAGGTGTTGCGGGCGACGAAGGAGGCTTCTTCCTGGCCCGGCTGAATGATGAGGTCCTTGCGATCTCCGAAGAGCATTCGAATGTTCTTCC
>DATLMR010000338.1:0-6409 GCA_035537555.1 Blastocatellia bacterium | reverse complement strand
GATCATCATCACGGCGACCGGGGCGCGCGCCCCGGTCTTCGACGGCTCGCTCGTCGAGCCCGGCACGCACATAAACGCCGTCGGCTCGAACCTCCTCTCGAAGAGCGAGATCGACCTTGAGACCGTGCGTCGCGCGAGCGTGATCGCGGTCGATTCCATAGAGCAGTCGCGCATGGAAGCGGGCGACCTCCTGCCCGCCGTCGAGCGCGGAGTGATAAGCTGGGAGTCTGTAGTCGAGCTGGGCAGCATCGTCGCGGGCCGCGTGAGGGGTCGCGCGTCGGAAGATGATATAACTCTCTTCAAGTCGAACGGCATCGCCCTCGAAGACATCGCCACGGCTTTGAGCGTTTACAATCGCGCGCGCGAGCGCGGCGTCGGCGAAGAGATCAGTCTATGGGGCGCGGACCTGTAGATCGGCCTGTAGATAGACGAGAGCCCCTCGCGGGATAATACGAACTTTTTTGACTCGCGACACGCGTCGAAAGGGAGAACCATTGTTCAAGAAGATCCTGTTTAATAAAGCAGCCTGCATCGTGGCGATCGCCCTTCTGTCGATCTCCGCGCAGACGCAATCTCAGGCACCCCCGGCGGGGGCGAAGCCCGACAGCCTCGACGAGCGGCTGGGGGCCGACGACGGGGCGGCGCTCGCCATCCTCTTCACGGCCAATATGCGCGGCAACCTGGAGACGTGCGACTGAGCGCACCCCCGGGGGGGACTGGCGCGTCGCGTCGGCTACTTGGAAGCTTTCAGGAAGAAGTTCAAGAATACTCCGGCCCTTCAGGTCGAGGCGGGCAGCTTTCTCTATGGGGGCTTCTCGGCGAAGGCCCCCTTGCAGAACGATCAGGTCATGAAGTCGTTCAACCAGTGGCCCGTCGACGTTCTGAACATCGGGCGCTCAGACACCGTCTCCGCGCAGAAATACCTCGCCCGCGAGGGGCTGAGCGCGCGCGCGCAGGCGATGCCCGCGATCAAGCGCATGATCTCGGCGAATCTCAGGCTCGGCCCCGAAGCCGAAGCGCCGCCCCCTTACCTGATCAAAGAGGTCACAGGCCCGCGCATCGCGAACAGGGGCAAGAAGCTGAGAGTGGGATTCATAGGGCTGTTCGAGCCGAAGGGGGGAGGCGAAAGCCCGAATGACTCGACGAAAGACATGTTCGCGGCCGCGCGCAAGTTCGTGCCGGAGCTGCGCCGTCAGTGCGACCTGCTGGTCATCGTGGCGCACACGGACCTCAAGAACGCCGTGAAGCTGGCCGAAGAGAACCCCGAGACCGATGTCATCATAGCTTCCAACCCCCCTAACGTTCTGCCTCCGAGACAGATCGGAAAGACTTTCATCGTGTGCGCCGCGCCCGCCAACACCCAGCAGGGCGACCTGCGGCTCTACCTGGATAAACAGGGGCGCGTCAGCTACAAGTTCTTATCGACCGACCTCGATTCGCTCGTGCCCTCGGACCCGGCGGCGCTCGCCTACACGGAGGCCGTTCGACAGGAGCTGGACCGGCTCCGGTAGCTTACCGGGGCTGGCGCGTGCCGGAGATGACCGGCCACGCGGACGCCCCGGCCCGAGGCGGGGCCGAGAATCGCAAGCCGTCGCCGCTCGCCTTAAATCCCGTTCAGTTGCCCGGCCCTTTGCGGTCAGGTATTATTACTAACTAATTCGGGACGACTTTTTCTTAATATCAGGGAGGAGTAGATGAGTAAACCGCACGTTAAGACCAACGGGTTGCCGATTGAGCCCAGGAGCGTTATCTGGAATCCTTCGCCCGAGCGCTTGCGAGAGCTTGCCCAGGAGATGCCCAACACTCGTGTGACGGTACATAACAACACGAATACTCAAACGCGAGTCGATTCTCGCTCCAAGCTGTCGACCTTCGTGGTCACCGATTCGCCGGAGACGGTAGACGGCGCGACCATAACCCGCGAAGAGTACGACCGAGTATCGAAGCTTCAGGATGACTATATTCGCGGGCGCGAGATGATCCTGGTGGACGGATTCATCGGTAACGACCCGGACTTTCGCGTTCCCGCGCGATTGCTGATCGAGAGGTCGAACGCGAACGTCGCCGCCATGCAGAAGCATCTTTATTATCCGGTCGCCGACGAGGAGCTCAAGAGCTTCGAGCCGCGCCTGACCATAATCTACACGCCCAACCTGGAGATGAAGGGCTACCCGGCGGACCGTCTGATCGCGGTGGATCTCGAAAACGGAGTCACCCGCGTCTTCAACAGCGATTACTTCGGCGAGTCTAAGAAAGGCGGCCTCCGCATGTGGAACCGGATCGTTTACGATCGGGGCGGGCTCGCGCTTCACGCCGGCTGCAAGGTCATACCCGTGGGCGACCGCAACCGCGTCGGGCTGATCATCGGCCTCTCGGGCACGGGCAAGACCACGACCACCTTCACGAAGCAGAATAACTCCTCCCCCGTCCAGGATGACTTCCTCGCCCTGATGCCCGGAGGGAAGGTCTACGCGACCGAGAACGGGTGCTTCGCGAAGACCTTCGGCCTCAACGAAAAAGACGAGCCGACGATCTTCCACGCCGTCACGACTCCTCACGCCTACCTCGAAAACGTGTCGCAGAACGACGCGGGCGAGCTCGACTTCTACAACACGAGCTACACTCAGAACGGGCGCGCCGTCGTCCGCATGCAGGACATCGCGGGAATGATGGACGCGCGGGCGATCAAATCGGCGGACTTCCTGCTGATTCTCAACCGCAACGACAACATCATCCCGGGAGTGGCCCGGCTCGACCGCGCGCAGGCGTCGGCCTACTTCATGCTCGGAGAGACTCGCGGCACGTCCGCGGGCGGCGCGGCGGAAGCGGGCAAATTCCTCCGCGTGCCGGGAACGAATCCCTTCTTCCCGATGAAGCACGCCCTGCAAGGCAATCGCTTCTGGGAGCTGCTCGAATCGTCCCCGATGGAAGTCTACCTGATGAACACGGGCCGCATCGGCGGGCGCGACGAGGATGAGAGGTCGAAGAAGGTCCGCATACATCACTCTTCCGCGCTCGTGAAGGCGATAGCGGAAGGGACCATCGAATGGGAGACCGACCCGGACTTCGGCTACGAGGTCGCGCGACGCGTGCCCGGCATCGACGCCGAAGACGAAGACATCCTTCAGCCGCGCAAGCTCTACGAGCGCCAGTCGAGGATGGAAGAGTACAACCAGATCGTCGAACGCCTGAAGGCCGAGCGGCGGGAGTACATGAGCAAGTGGCAGGGGCTCAATCCCGAAATCGTTCGCGCCGTCGAATAGCGCCCTTACATCGGAATCGAAACGGCGGGCCGGGTCCGACTTTGACCCGGCCCGCCGTTTGACTTTCGAAACCTGTCTCCCGCAATAGCCGTACTCAAGCTGAACCCTTAAATTTGAGATCCCCTTGCGGACCCGATTCGCAGATCGCTTTGATGGAGGAGACACGATGATTCGGAAGACTGATAAGAGGCCCGGCCGGCCCGGGCTCCTCGCCCTGCTGGTCCTCCTGCTCGCGGCCGCGGGCGCGGCCCAGGTCCCCGCGCCCGTCGATAAGCAGGTCGCCGCTGCTGATGAATACCTGAGCAGGCTGGTCAGGGACAAGCAGTTCGCGGGCGCGGCGCTCGTCGCGCGAGATGGCAAGGTCATCATGAGCAAGGGCTACGGCATGGCCGATCTCGAAAACGGCGTGCCGAACGGCCCGCGAACAAAGTTCCGGCTCGGCTCCATAACGAAGCAATTCACCGCGACGGCCATCATGATGCTTCAGGAGAGGGGAAAGCTGAGCACGCAGGACCCCCTCTGCAAGTACGTGGAAGACTGCCCGGAGGCGTGGCGCGGCGTGACCATCCGCCATCTGCTGACCCACACCTCGGGCATTCCGAGCTATACGAATTTTCCGGATTTCGTCAAGACCATGGCCCTGCCGGCGAAGCTCGAAGAGCTGATAGGCCGGTTCAAGAACAGGCCGCTCGAATTTCAACCGGGAGAAAAGTTCAGCTATAACAACTCCGGCTACATCCTGCTCGGGCTCGTGATCGAAAAAGTGTCCGGGCAGGAGTACGAGTCGTTTCTGCGCCAAAACATCTTCGAGCCTTTGAAGATGGCTTCGACCGGCTACGATCACACGAGCGAGGTGCTCAAGGACCGGGCCTCGGGGTATCTCCTGAGCGGGGACAGAATCGACAACGCGCCTTATCTGGATATGTCTCTCCCCTACGCCGCCGGAGCGTTGTATTCGACCGTCGAAGACCTCTACCTCTGGGACCAGGCGCTTTATTCCGAGAAGCTCCTCTCGAAGAAGTCGTTCGCCGAGATGTTCACGCCTTTCAAGAATAACTACGCCTACGGCTGGGGCGTGAACGATCAATACGGCCTGCGCCGGATCAGCCACGGGGGCGGGATCAACGGCTTCTCGACCTTCATAGCGCGATACCCGGAAGAGAAGGCCACGATCATAGTGCTCTCGAATTATCAGCACGCGAACCCTGCTTTTATCTCCGACAGGCTTGAGCGAGTCTTCCTGGCCGACAGGATTAAGCTGCCGGTCTCGGTCAAGGTCGATCCGGCGGTCATGAAGAAGTACGCGGGGCGGTATGAGGCGGACCCGAACGTGCTGCCGAATTTCATACTCGATGTAGATCTCGAAAAAGATCAGCTATGGGTGACGCCCTCGCACGAGTCGAGGCGCAGGCTCGTCGCCCAGAGCGATACGGAATTTCTCGACGAGTTCCTCTCCGATTCGCGCATCACCTTCACGAAGGACGCGGGCGGCGACGTGGCGGGGATGAGCATAAGAATCGACGGCCGGGACTTCACCGCGCGCAGGCTCGAATTGCCTCCGGCCAGCCTCACGGGCAACGCGGGCTTCAGGCTCTCCGGCTACCCGAACGCTCGCATCGTGGCGGTCGCCGGGTCGTTCAATAACTGGAACCAGTCGCAATACCTCTTCGCCAGGGAGGGCGACGAGTGGGTCGCGCGCGTGAATCTGCCTCCCGGCAAGCACACTTATAAATTCATCGTGGACGGGATATGGATCCTCGATCCCGCGAACGAGGCCGTGGAAGCCGATGAAAGAGGCAACCGCAATTCGGTGATCGTCGTGAAGTGAGCCCGGGGCGGTTGCTTTGAAGGCGGCGGCCGGTGTTATAATCGCGGCCCTCCCGGCGCGGGGAATTTGAGATCCGAGAATTCGAACTTGAAACCACACATCCGAGCCGCTTTAAGCCTCGCACCCAAAGGCGCGTTATTCATCTTGATCGCGCTGGCCTGCGCGGCTCCGGCGTGCCGCGGCAGGCAAGCGGGGCCGGCCGGAAGCGAGCCGGTCCGCATAGGGATAATCACCTCTCTCACGGGGACCGAATCGCGTTTCGGGATCGCGCAGAGGTACGGCTACGAGATGGCGCTCGCAGAGATCAACGGCTCGGGCGGCGTGCTCGGAAAGCCCGTCGAGCTGGTTTACCAGGACGACACTT
This sequence comes from Blastocatellia bacterium, assembly GCA_035537555.1. GTDB lineage: Bacteria > Acidobacteriota > Blastocatellia > UBA7656 > UBA7656 > DATLMR01. The sequence continues at coordinate 954 of DATLMR010000338.1, read as the reverse complement.
CCAGGGTCGAGGTCGCGATGAGCGCGGTCGAAAATCTGGTCGAAGACTCAGGCACCTGCGCGATCATCGGAGCCTATTCGAGCTCGGCCACCTTTCCTTCGACGGCCGTCGCCGACCGCTACCGGATCCCGATGGTCGTCCCAAGCGCCGTCACCGACGAGATAACTCGCCAGGGCTACCCCTGGGTCTTTCGCGTCTGCGCGCCCGCAAGCGTCTACGTGCGGGAGATGATGAAGTTCCTGACCGAAGGCGCGGGGGCGCGGCGGCTGGCCGTCGTCTACGAGAACACGCAGTTCGGCTCCAGCGTGGCGAAAGCCGCCCTGGAACAGGCTCCCGGAGCCGGTATCGAGATCGTCTCGTTCGAGGCCTACGACCCGGGCTCCCCCGATTACACCCCGCTTCTGACGCGCATCAAGTCCGAAAATCCCGAGGCCGTCTTCTTCGTCTCCTACCTGGCCGACGCGACTCTGCTGATGCGGCAATCGAAGGAGATCGACCTGAACCCGAAGGTCTTCGCGGGCGGCGGGGCGGGCTTCTCTCTGCCGGACTTCCTTAAGGGCGCGAGCGACGCCGCCGAGTATACGATCTCCGTCACGCAGTGGACGCCCGACGCGCTCTGGACCGGCTCGCGCGAATGGGCCGCCGCCTTCAGGTCGCGCTTCAATTACGATCCTTCTTACCACAGCGTGCAGACATACATCTCTCTCAAGATAGTCGCCGACGCGATAGCCCGCGCGGGATCGACCGACAGGGCCGCGGTGAGAGACGCCATAAAGGCCACGGCGATGGATTCGATCTTCGGCCCCATACGGTTCGACGAAAAGGGACAGAACGATCATCCGGTGGCGATCACGCAGGTGATCGGGGGCAAGTTCGTCACGGTCTGGCCGCGCGCGGCCGCGCTCCGTCAGGCGATCCTGCCCACGCCGCTCTGGACGGAGCGCGGCCGCGGGG
>DATLMR010000337.1:0-5248 GCA_035537555.1 Blastocatellia bacterium | reverse complement strand
TCCTGATCTTTTTCTTCGACCAGTTCGAAGAATTCTTCTCTCTTCTATCCGAGCCGGTGCGAAGGAGCTTCATCGAAAAGATCGGCTCGATCTATTCCAATGAAGCCCTGCCCGTGCGGCTCGTCTTCGCTCTCCGCGAAGACCTTCTGGCAGAGATGAGCCGGTTGAAATCTGCCATCCCGGAGATCTTTCACCATGAATACCGGCTCAACCGCTTGAGCCGGGAGCAGGCGGCGCGAGCCATATCGGAGCCCGCAAAGGCCTTCGGCTGTCACTACGAGGATGCTCTCATCGAGCGATTGCTGAGCGACCTGAGCGATCAAGCGGGAGTAGACCCGCCGCAGCTTCAAATCGTCTGCGATAGCATTTATGATTCGCGAGACTCTTCGGGCATGCTGACCCTGTCCATCTACGAAGAGCTCGGCACGGCTTCGCATATCCTGCCGGGCTATCTCGAAAGAGTGATGAATCGATTCAATGCTCTCGACCTGCAAACCGGGAAAGAGATCCTGACCGCCTTAATCTCCGCCGAGGGCCGCCGCCTCGTGCTTCGCGCCGACGCCCTGACCCCCCGCACGAGCAGCTCGGTCCCGGGAGCCGCGAGTCGCGTCGGCCAGCTCGTCGAAGAGCTCGTGGCGGCGCGGATAGTCCGCCTTCGAAATCAGAACGGCGAGGGATGGATCGAGCTCGCGCATGACTTCCTCACCGCGGAGGTGTCCAGGTGGCTCACTGCCGAAGAGCTAGAGCTGAAGCGCGCGCGCGGAATCATCGCGCGCGCGATGGAGAATTACCTCGCCCATGAGCTGGTCATCGACGCGGACGCCCTGGACCTGATCCTGCCTTTCGGCGAGCGCCTGAGATTGACCGGTGATGAGGCAAACCTCCTTCTCCTGAGCATTCTCAATCGCGCTCACACGGTCCCTCTATGGCTCGTGGAGTCCGCGCCGCGCGCCACAACCCTTATCGAAAATGCGAGCCGCGACACGGACCCGAGCGTGAGGCTCTGCGCCATAGAGGCCGCGTTTCTCATCGGAGACGAGCAGGCGAAAGAACTGCTGAGGAAAATGTCGTTGTGGGATGAAGACCTGGGAGTTAGAAAAGCCTCCAGCATCGCGCTTGCCGACCTGTTTCAAGCGCGGGCGGGCGAGCTCCTGTCGGAAGGGCACGACGGTCGAGAGCCCGGCATCTTCCGCAGGGCCGTCAGCCTCGCGATGATGCGCGATTACGACAAACAGTTCGTGAAGCTTGCGGGCCTGCCGCTGGTGCTCAGCCTGCTTGTGGTCGGCGGGCTCGCATGGGTGCGGCTCCGCAGGGACTGGCGCGACATTCTGCGAAAGGGAACAGGCGGCACGCTCGGCGGCTCCGTGGCGGGCACGCTCGGAGGAATGATGCTGGGCCTGGGGCTGGCCGTGGCCCGGCAGTCCGCGGCGCTCGAAGCCTCCTCCCTGGTCTTTGTCCTCTTGAGCCTGGGCGCGTTCATCGGCGCGATCGGGGGCATGGGGGTGAGCTTCGGTTTCTGCGCGGCCTCGCGAATCGCGTACCGCCACAGTCGCCTGTGGGCCGTTGCCGGCGCGGTCCTGGGCGGCGCGACGATCGGAGGCATATCGAACCTGCTTGGCGTAGACACCTTGAAGACCATCTTCGGGCAGAAGCCGGTGGGAATAACGGGAGCGCTCGAAGGGGCCGTGCTCGGGGCGGGCGTGTCGCTCGGGGCCGTTTTGACGGGCAAGCTCATAACGCGCGAGAGGCCGTGGAAGATCGTGGCGGGCGCGGCTGTCGGGGCCCTCTTTGCGAGCGTCATACTTACGATAGTCGGCGGCACTCTCTTCAGCGGCAGCCTGGAAGCGGTCGCCCGCTCCTTCACCCACTCACAGGTCACTATGGACCCGCTCGCGTTCCTTTTCGGGGAGGTGCGATTCGGGCGGACGACGCAGATAGTGCTCGGGGCGATCGAAGGCTTGCTGTTCGGATGCGGCGTGATGGGTGGAATTCGTCTCGCGGACCGGCCCCCCGGTTCAGATGCGAAGACGCAGGCCTGAAAGGGAAGCGCAGGGCAAAGGCGACACGCGGCCCGCGCTCGACGTCATCGAGCGCGGGCCGCGCGTTTGAATGAAGCAGGCCTTGATAATCAGGACTGCATGGAATCGAGGAAGTCCGAATTGGTCTTCGTCTTGCTGAGCTTTTCGAGCAGCAGCTCCATTGCCTCCGTGGGAGAGAGCTGAGAGAGGACTCTGCGAAGCACGATGATGCGATTGAAGTCGGGCGGAGCGAGCAGCAGCTCTTCCTTGCGCGTGCCTGACTTGTTGATGTCGATCGACGGGAATATTCGCTTCTCGGTGAGCTTGCGGTCCAGGTTGATTTCGAGGTTGCCCGTTCCTTTGAACTCTTCGAAGATGACGTCGTCCATTCGCGACCCGGTATCGATCAGGGCCGTCGCTATGATCGTGAGCGAGCCGCCCTCCTCGATGTTGCGCGCCGAGCCGAAGAACCTCTTCGGTTTTTGTAGGGCGTTGGAATCGATACCGCCCGAGAGTATCTTGCCGGACGGCGGCACGACCGAGTTGTGCGCGCGGGCGAGCCTCGTAATCGAATCGAGCAGGATCACCACGTCCCGCTTGTATTCGACGAGTCGCTTGGCCTTCTCGATGACCATGTCGGCGACCTGCACGTGGCGGGTAGGCGGCTCATCGAAAGTCGAGCTGATCACCTCCCCGTGAACGGAGCGCTGCATGTCGGTGACTTCCTCGGGGCGCTCATCGATCAGGAGCACGATGAGGGTCACTTCCGGATGGTTCCGTGTGATTGAATTGGCGACGCTCTGAAGGAGCATCGTCTTGCCGGTCCTGGGCGGCGCGACGATGAGCGCGCGCTGTCCCTTCCCGATCGGTGTCATCAGGTCGAGCACGCGGCCCGCAAGATTGTCCGAATCGGTCTCGAGCCTGAGCTTCTCTTCCGGGTAGAGCGGCGTGAGGTTGTCGAAGAAGACCCGGTCACGCGCCATCTCCGGCGGCTCGAAGTTTATGGCTTCGACCTTTATCAAAGCGAAGTACCGCTCGCCTTCTTTCGGCGGGCGAATCTGTCCGGATATGGTGTCTCCGGTTCGCAGGTCGAACTTGCGTATCTGGGACGGGCTCACGTAGATATCGTCGGGGCCCGGGAGGTAATTGTAGTCGGGCGCGCGCAGGAATCCGAATCCATCGGGAAGCGTCTCCAGCACACCTTCGGAGAAGATCAGTCCCGACTTTTCGGTCTGGGCCTGTAGGATCTTGAAGATGAGTTCCTGCTTTCGCATCCCGGTGGCTCCGGGGATGTCCAGATCTTTGGCGATATGAGTAAGTTTCGAAATGGACATCTCCTTAAGCTCGCCTATGTCCATCAATTCATTAACTTCTTCTGGCATATGATTCTAAATTCCTCACAGGTTATTGCCGAGCGTAAGGCATCGGCGCGGAGTTTTCAGGGGATAAAATCTTCAAGAGCGGTAGCAGAGGACGCCAGGCTCAAAAACTCATCCTTCAACTATCGGCTGTCTCGGGGAACACAGGTTCTCGGCCCATATACCTGTGTGCCCGCAAGCTAACATCTCGCAACCTTCAGCCTGAAATCGGAGCTGGTTGACCACTGGTCTGATTTACTATCTCTTTCCAGATACGGTCAGCGCCTTTACGCGTAACTGATGAATAAGGGATTAACTCTTTTCGTCCATATACCGCCGATGCGCGGTTTAGATTAGCCCTGAGTTTGTTACTGCTAAGCTTGTCAGCTTTGGTTGCAACGATGACGAACGGCTTACCCCTCGACTCTAGCCATTCTCTCATCAGCAGGTCTAACTGGGTGGGCTCGTGCCGCGAATCAGTGATATGAATAGATAACACAAGGTTAAGCCGCGTTGCAAGGTATTTCTCTACCATCGGGCCCCAATCCTTCTTGATCTCTGACGGAACGCGCGCGTATCCATAACCGGGTAAATCCACGAAATAGAACGCGTCGTTTATCAGGAAAAAGTTGATAAGCTGCGTACGGCCCGGCGTATTGCTGGTGCGAGCCAGCCCCTTGACTCCAAGCAGGCTGTTTATCAAACTCGACTTCCCGACGTTCGACCGCCCGAGGAATGCAACCTCGGGACGGCCATCGCGCGGATAGTGCTCAGGACTGGTTGCGCTCTTAACGAAAGTGGCGCTCTTGATTTTCATCCGAAATCAGCTTTCAGAGCCCGAGGCCCGAAGGTCATAGCCGCCGTCCAAAAGCTGCGTCCCCAATTCAATAGAGCCCCATTTAATGAGGCCCTACTTAATGGAGTCCTTACTTAATTGCCTGGTTCGAGGTCGGGGCGTCGGACGCGGGCTGCTGTCCCCAGATCGGAACCTCGGGCGTCGTGACGTCGCCCTTGGGCTCCATCCCCTCGAGCGCGATCTTCCACACCTGGTCTACCGTGTCGACCGTGTGGATCGAGAGCGCGTCCATTATGTCCTGCGGCAATTCGACGAGGTCTTTGGCGTTCTCCTTGGGCAGGATGACCGTCGTCGTCCCGGAGCGGTGCGCCGCGAGGAGCTTCTCTTTGACGCCGCCGATGGGCAGCACCTTCCCGCGAAGGGTTATCTCTCCGGTCATCGCGACATCGCGCCGGATCGGCACCTGCGTCAGGACCGAGACGATGGCCGTGGCGATCGCTATCCCGGCCGAAGGCCCGTCCTTCGGAATGGCGCCTTCGGGCACGTGCAGGTGCAGGTCGTATTTCTTATAGAAATCGGGCGAAATACCGAGCTCGGCCGCGCGCGCGCGCACGCAGGATAGAGCAGCTCGCGCCGACTCCTGCATGACCTCGCCCAGCTTGCCCGTAAGTGTTATATTGCCGCGCCCCGCCATCAGCGAGGCTTCGATATGGAGCACCTCTCCGCCCACCTCGGTCCATGCGAGCCCCGTGGCGAGCCCGATTTCGCTCTGCTCCTCGATCGAGTGCGCCCTGAAGCGCGTGGGGCCGAGCAGCTCCTTGACGAGGTCGCTCGTGACGTTCACGTGGTAAATCGAAGCGTCGCCCGACGTGAGCATGCGGCGGGCAAGCTTGCGAAGGACCGAGGCGATCTCCCGCTCAAGATTTCGCACCCCGGCCTCCCGCGTGTAAAACTGCGTGATGGCGCTGAACCCCTCGTTGAGGAAATCCACCTGCTCCGCCTTGAGCCCGTTGGCTTCAAACTGCTTGGGCAGAAGATGGCGTCGCGCGATCTCGAGCTTCTCGCGCTCGGTATAG
>DATLMR010000336.1:0-4553 GCA_035537555.1 Blastocatellia bacterium | reverse complement strand
GGCGAGGAGCGATGAGTGACTCAAAGCGTTGCGCGCAGAGTCACTCGTCGCTCCTCACTCCTGAAATTCCATGCCCGGGCGCTCAGACCTTGAGCGTTTCCTGACCCGGTCGCCAGTCGGCCTGGCAGAGGCCGCCCGTCTGCAGCGCCTGGATGACGCGCAGAGTCTCGTCGGCGGAACGCCCGACGTTCAGGTCATGGACGACCTTGTAGCGCAGGACGCCTTCGGGATCGATCACGAAGAGCCCGCGCAGCGCCACGCCCTGATCTTCGATCAGCACGCCGTAATCGCGCGAGACCTTCTTCGTCGAATCGGCCGCGAGCGGGTAACGGAGATTTTCTACGCCGCCCTTGTCGCGCGGGGTGTTGAGCCACGCTCGATGCGAGAAGACCGAATCGGTCGAAACGCCGAGCACGTCCGCGCCTATCCCCTCAAAGTCCTCGTAGCGGTCGCTGAAGGCCGTCAGCTCGGTCGGGCAAACGAAGGTGAAATCGAGCGGGTAGAAGAGTAACACGAGCCACTTGCCTCTGTAGTCGGAGAGCTTAACGTTGACGTTGAGCTTCTCGATGTTTATGGTCGAAGGCATCTCGAAGTCCGGTGCCGTCTGGCCGACCATTGCCTTATCAACTGCGGTTCCTATTGCTGACATGCTTCCTCCTGAAGTTTGAATTGTTTATAAAAATACGAGCGCGCCACTCCGCGCCTGACCGGTCGATCCTAAAGGGCGCGAATCTCTCAATCCGAGCGGCAGCCGGGGCAGAGCCCCCTGAGCGTCAGGTGAATCGAATCGGGCTTGAACCTGGAATGCCGCGCCGCCGCCCGCATCAATTCGGCCGACTCCGTTATGTGGAAATCCACAATTTTCCCACACCCTGTGCAAATGGCGTGATCGTGCCGCACGGTCTTGCCGTCATATCGACTGGCCGCGTTCCCGAAGGTGATCTCGCTGACCAGCCCGGCGTCTTTAAGATACCTGAGAGAGTTGTAGACGGTCGCGTAACTGATCGTCGGCAGTAGCCTCCGCGCCGACTCGTAGACTTCGCTCGCGCTCAGGTGGTCTTCGCTCTTCCGCACGACGTCGAGCACCACGCTCCGCTGGCGCGTCAGCTTCGGCCCTTCTCTTTGAACTTCTTTGCTGCTTTTTCTCATGATTCATATTTAGAATAATTCTAATTCCAGATGCTGTCAAGCTGGATGCTGTCTGAGGCGGGCGGGTTTCCGTCGAGCTTGCGGGCGAGTATAATGCGGCTCCGAGGACGATCCGACCGGCGGGCGTGGCGGCCCGGCAGGTCAGGGGCAGGTTTCCCGGGCTGATTTCGCGAGTAGATTTCGCGCGAGGGCTTCGGCGTCGGGCCGGCATTCGCGCCCGCTCTCTTATGATAAAGTATCCGTTTGAAAATCTCTCTGCCGCCGGACGCGCGCGGCTGTTCTTGCCGCTTCTGGTCATCACGTCGCTCGTGACCAGCGCGATGGTGCTCATAGGCCGACCGCTCTCGGCCGACGAGGCCGTCGCCCCGAAGGGCATCGTCTCTTTCGAGATGGCCCGAAGCGCGGACGAAAGTCAGGCCATAATGAGCGCGTGGGGAGAGAAGGGGCGAATACGCGCGGGCTTCAGTCTCGGCCTCGATTTTCTCTTCATCTTCGCCTATGCGACGACGATAAGCCTGGGCTGCGTGATGGGGTCGGCGTTTTTCGGAGGCCTGAGATTCGGAGGCCGAAAATGGCTCGCGCTCGCGGGAGTCGCGCTCGCGTGGGGGCAGGCGGCGGCGGGAATTCTCGATGGAATAGAGAACACGGCGCTGATCAGCATGTTACTCTATTCGGCTTCGGAATCCCTGAGGCTTATGGCCTACTGGTCGGCGTGGATCAAGTTCAAGCTGGTCTATGCCGGAATTCTCTACGCGGTGGCCGGAGGAGTGGTCTGGGGGATCGGAAAAGTGAGCGCGCGGGGCCGAAACAGAGGCGAGGGGAAAGAGAGCGCGGGCCATTAATCGCGGGGCTTCCCGCTTCGGGTTAAAGTCGCCTCAGAGAATCGGTTAAGGCCGCATCGAACAATCTGGGGGTTATATGGAACTCGAAAAGGACCGGGCGCGTTTATGCCATTGTATCGCTTCAGCCACGGAAGACAGGGTTCGACGAGCAGGCTGGTTTCAGGGCTACGAGACGGCCTCTCGGGCCTGCCAGCAGGGAGCACCGAGATGTCCTTTCATAACCCGATTTTTTGACCCCATAAAATCACACGAGCTCTCATATCAATTATGGTTGAACAGATAAGCCTGATCTATGAATTCGGTCCTTTCCGCTTAGACGCAAACAGGCGGCTCCTATTGCGCGGCGGGAAGCCCGTCCCGCTGACTCATAAGGCCTTCGAGACCCTGGCGATGCTCGTGCAGAACAACGGCCGGATAGTTCAAAAGGACGAGCTGATGAGAGAGGTCTGGCCCGACACATTTGTCGAGGAAGGGAGCCTCACTCGAAACATCTCCGTGCTCAGAAAGATCCTCGGCGAAGGCCCGTCGGACCATCAATATATCGAAACGATTCCCAAGCGCGGCTACAGGTTCGTGGCGAGCGTGAGAGAGCTAATCAAAAGCGACTCCGACGTGGAGGAGCAGTCGCTTTCGCCCGAAGCCCCGAGGCAGGCCGAAGAAGCGGAGCGCTCCGACGCGCCGGTTTCAAGCAACGGCAGCGGGGCCGATAAGCCGGATTCCGGGTACGCCCCTATGCCGAACGCGGCGGTCGCGACGCTTTCGCCCGCTCGGGTTGATGTCGGGAGCCGGGGGCGTAAGAGGGGCGCTGCCCTGATACTCGTGCTGGTACTCGTGCCGATGCTACTGGCTCTGGCGGGCCTGGCCTACGTGTCGCGCGAATTTTTTGTGGCGGGCAGCGCCGGGGCTCTCGGGGAGAGCATGAAAGTTGCTCGCTTCACCACGACCGGCACTTCGCTCGACGCGGCCATCTCGCCCGACGGCAAGTATGTCGTATACGTGATGGACGAGAAGTGGCAACAGTCCTTATGGGTCAAGCAGGTCGCGACGGCCAGCAATGTTCGGATAATCCCGCCCGCCGACGTCAGCTATCAGGGGCTGGCATTTTCTCCCGACGGCGATTACATCTTTTATAACGTTTGGGACAAAAAGAGCGTGGGCCAGATCTATAAGACACCCGTGCTCGGGGGCAACTCGACCAGGGTGATATATGATGTGATGCCTTCGATCTCCGTCTCTCCCGATGGCAAGCAGATAGCTTATATACGCGGTTACGCCTCTGAAAAAGCGCAGGGGCTGCTGGTCGCGAATTCGGACGGGACCGGCGAGCGATTGCTTGCGAAACGGGGCGAATCCGACTGGTTCATCGAGCCTTCGTGGTCCCCGGATGGCAGGAAGATAGCCTGCGCGGCCGGGAGCGCGGGAGAGAAGGGCATCAGCTACGTCCAGCTCGTCGAGCTGCCGGTAGAAGGCGGCCCTGAAAGGCTGATAACCACAAAAGAGTGGCTCGGCTTCGGCGGGTTGAAGTGGCTCGGGGACGGCAGCGGGCTGATTATGACGGCGGCCGACCGGTCGCAGGACCCGCTCCAGATATGGCATATCTCGTACCCGGGCGGGAAGGCCCAGCAGATCACAAGCGACGTGAACGGGTATGGCCGCGTCAGCCTCACGTCCGATTCGAAGTCTCTCGTCTCCGTGCAGATGGACACGGTCTCGAACGTATGGACGCTGCCGAAAGGAGACTCGTCGCGCGGGCAAAAGATAACCTCCGGGAGATACGAAGGCCGTTTCCTCTCCTGGACTCCGGACGGGAGGGTCGCTTACGTGTCGGCGGTATCCGGGAATCCGGATATATGGATCATGGACGCGGATGGCTCCAACAACAAGCAGCTGACGACCGGCGCGGGAGAGGACTTCGACCCTCAGGTCTCCTATGACGGCAGACATATCGTATTCATTTCCAACCGCACGGGCTCTTTTCACCTTTGGAGGATGAATATCGACGGGACCGATCCGAAGCAGATGACTTTCGGAGAGAGCGAGTGGTCGCCTTACTGCTCGCCGCTTGGTCCCTGGCTCGTTTACATCTCGGTCGTCTCGGGCAAGCAGACGCTATGGAAGATGTCGATCGAAGGCGGGGAGTCCGTGCAGCTCAGCACGAAGTACACGTATGACCCGGCGATCTCGCCCGACGGTAAGCACATTGCCTATTCCTTCTGGGACGAGGAGACGAACCCGGCCCAGTGGGGAAGAGAGATCATCTCCGTGGACGGCTCGGAGCCTGCCAGGCCCTTCACCCTCCCGGTGACCGCCATCGGCTCAAACGGTCAGGTGTGGTTCCGGTGGATGCCGGACGGACGCTCGCTGACGTACGTGGATAATCGCGGAGGGATCGCAAACATCTGGAGCCAGCCCGTGGGCGGAGGCGAGCCGAAGCCGTTGACGGATTTCAAGTCCGACCAGATCTTCGCCTTCGCGTGGTCGCGGGACGGCAGGCAGCTGGCCTGCTCGCGTGGCGTCGTGACGAGCGACGTCGTCTTGATAACCGACTTCAAATAGCGAACG
>DATLMR010000335.1:0-43494 GCA_035537555.1 Blastocatellia bacterium | reverse complement strand
AGGATGTGGGTAAAGCAGTCGGGAGCAAGACCGGCGACGTCGCGGGAAAGACCGCCGACACAGGCAAGGACGTAGGCAAAGCAGTAGGCAAAGGGGTCAAGCGCGGAGCGGAAGAGGTTGCCGATAAGACCAAAGATGCTGCCGGGCTGGTCAAGAAGGGAGCCAAGAAGGCGGTCGATAAGGTCAAGAACTAAGATACAAAGCTTCTTGCTCTTGTATTAGGGCAAGAATAGCCCGCCTCACAGCATCTGGGGGGAGTGAGAGGCGGGCATTTTTTTGTCTGCTCGCAGGCCGGTGGACAGGATCGCGTTTTCAGTTCATAGTGAGTCGTGGTTGCTCGAAGAGGTTTGTGAACGGTCAACCTTTCGAAGAGGCTCATACTCTTATGGACGAGGAAAAAGCGCAAGATATATTAAGGGCATGGGGCGAGTCCGCCGCCTATTGGGATCGAAACCGGGATGTCATTCGCTCCATGTTCGAGCCGATCACCAGCGCCTTGCTCGGCGAGGCCGGAGTCTCGAAGGGAGACTCGGTTCTCGACGTGGCCGGCGGAACGGGCCAGCCGTCAATCGCCATCGCGGAGGTCGTCGGCCCCTCCGGCGAGGTCGTCTGCACGGACGCGGTAGCGGAGATGGTCCGCGCCGCCGAGGAAGAAGCTCGCAGGCTGGGCTTGCGCAACATTCGTTTTCGCCAGTGCCCCGCCGACTCGCTGCCATTCAAAGATGACGAGTTTGACCTCTCGGTATCGCGCCTCGGATTGATGTTCTTCCCCCAGCCGGTCGCCGCCCTCAAGGAGATGCTGCGCGTGATAAGGCCCGGCGGGCGGGTGGCCCTCGCAGTCTGGGCAGGCCGGGAATTCAATCCTTTTTTCCGAGTAGTGTCAGAAGTGATCTCGCGATACACGGAGCCGGAGCCCGAAGAGCCGGACGCTCCGGGCGCATTTCGATTCGAGGCCCCGGGCGCGGTCTCGAATCTTCTGAGGCAGGCGGGTGCGAGGGAGGTCGTAGAGCGCGAGTTCGATTTTCACATCGAGGCGGCTGTCACCCTCAAGGATTTCTGGCGCGTGCGCTCCGAGCTGAGCGACACCCTGCGCGAAAAGATGGGGCGGCTCTCCCGAGAAGAGCTGTCTCGCGCGACTGAAGAGATATCGTCTGCGATGAGGAGCTATTTTCCGGATGACCGGATGAAGATCCCCGCGCGCGTGATCGTCGCCACGGGGGCAAAGGCTGTTTCGAAATAATCGGCGCGTGCCGCCCTCTCCATTCACACAATCCGCATCTAATCTACGTGCTATAATTCTGAACGATCTTTGGAGAACCCAATAAAGAAGCAAGGACATTATGAACGACTTTGAACCTCGGAAAACACATTACTCAAGCGCCACGCCCTGGTCGCCTGATTCCGAATCTCCGCGCTTACAGGCTCCGCCCGTGGCCGAAGCAAGCGTCAGAGAGCGCCTGGCCTTCATCCGCAAGGTCTACTCGTTGTTCTTCGTGGCGACCCTGTTCGCCATAGGAGGCGTCGGGCTGGGATTCGCCTTCCCGCCCTTGATGATCGCGGTCTCGCAGCATTACTGGATCACCCTGCTCCTGATGATAGGCGGAGTGATGGGAGCCCAGGCCGTGCGGCACACGCCCGGATTAAATCTGGCGGCCTTCTTCGGATTCACGACATTCACCGGCATCGTGATCTCGCCGTTCCTCTTCATCGTGAGCCGGACCAACCCTGGCTCGATCCTTCAGGCAGGCGTCCTGACGGTGGGCATATTCGGGGGGCTCACGGCCTACGTGTTCATCTCCAAGCGCGACTTCAGCTTCCTGCGAGGCATGCTCTTCGTCGGCCTGATCGTGATCGTGCTCGCGGGAATACTCAACATGCTGATGGTCGGATCGAGCGGGCTGGGATTCGCGCTGGCGGCCGCGGCGCTGCTTCTCTTCTCCGGCTTCGTGCTCTACGACACCTCGAACATAATGCGGCGGTACCCGACCGACGAATATATCGCGGGGGCGATGGACCTCTATCTCGATGCCTTCAACATCTTCCTCGCTATCCTGCGGCTGTTGAATTCCGGGCGCAGGTAGGGAGCGCGAGTGCCGCGTGACTGAGGGAAGAGGCCCGACCTCTTCCCTTTCCTCTTTATATTCGGCCCCGCCTGTATTTCCGCGCTGTTTTTGGGCTCTATCAAATCAGGAAGAGCGATAAGGGGATCACCATGCCACGAAGAGCTAATCGAATCGGACCGAAAATATTCTTGCTCGCGGGGAGTTTTTGCCTGGCTTCTTTATTCGCGGCTTTCGCGACCGCCCCTCCTCGCGCGGAGCTTGATGCCGGGGCAGTCGCGTCCGAGGCTTCCGAGCCCGCGCAATCGTTGCGGTATAGCCTGGATGCCGGTCAAAGCCGGTTCATCGTGCGGGTGTTCGTGGGCGGAGTCTTTTCGGCTTTCGGCCACGATCATACGATTGCGATACGAGATATATCGGGCGAAGCGACTCTCTCACCCGGCACCCTCGCGCCCGCGTCGCTCCAGATGAAGATCAAGGCGGATTCGCTCGCCGTAATCGACAAGATAAAGGAGAGCGACCGCCAGGAGATCGAAAAGACCATGCGGGCGGAGGTGCTGGAAACGAGCCAGTACCCGGAGATCGTCTTCAAGAGCACGAAGGTGGAAGCCGAGAAGACCGGAGAAGGCCGTTACCAGGCGAAGATCTGGGGCGAGTTGACTCTGCACGGAGTGACGCGCGGCGGGCTGATCGGCGCCGAGGTCGAAGTGACGGGAAACACCCTCCGGGCGCGCGGTGAATTCCCCCTCAAGCAGAGCGATTACAATATCAAGCCCGTATCGGTCGCGGCGGGCACGGTCAAAGTCAAAGACAACCTGAAGTTCACCTTCAACATAGTGGCCCGGCAGTAGCGAGCCGCTTATCCGATGGAGGCGGCCGTTTCCGAAATCGAATTCTCGGCGGTCAATCGCCTCTGGCGAGCTTGCCCAGCTTTCCGCCGGGATGCCACCGCGCGTACTGCTCGCGGGTAAGTCCCTTGTGGGCTTCGAGCGCCACCGAGAGCGCGCAGAGCACGTATATCTTCGCCAGGATGCTCGCCCGGGGAACCAGATTCAAATCCCCCCCCTCGTTATCGACTCCCGCATAGAGCAACACGTCCGCCGCAAGCGCCAGAGGAGATTCCGTGTTGCCCGAAACGCCTATTATCTTTATGCCGAGGGCGCGGAGCGCTTCGACCGCGCACATAAGCTCGGAGGTCGTGCCGCTGTTGGAGATTGCTATGGTTATGTCGGAGTCGCAGACCTGTCCCGCCGACCCGTGGACGCATTCGGTCGCGTGTAGAAAGTAAGCGGGAGTCCCTGTGCTGGAGAGCAGCGAGGCGATATAACGGGCCACGTATTCGGACTTGCCGATGCCGGTGACGTGGACTCTTCCGCCCCGCGATTCGCACTCAAGAATCAGCTCGGCCGCGCGCTCGATAGCGTCCACCTCCGCGCGGGTTCTCAGCGCGGCAAGCTCCTTTTGAGCCAGATCGAAGAACTCTTCCACGGCGTGCGAGGGGGTCTTTCTCTTCTTCGTTTGTGCCGCGGCGCTCTTGGCGCTTGAGGCATGGCCGTTGCCGTTCGGGCTTTTATCGGATGGGTCGATTACATGCGGGAGACTTCTCCGGCGATTGATCGCGCGCTCTGCCTCTTTTTCAATTTCGGACGAATGCATTGATACTGCATTCAATGGATCTCGCTCCCGCCTAGTTGCCATAGATATCCCTCGGACGCGGACAGATAGTTATATTGCCCATTCCTTTAAGAGTCAAGCAAGTGAAACGGTCGAAGGCGGCAGGCCGGCAAATCCCGGCTGGCTCAAGCATCAGCCGGATTCCCCCGGGACGCGCGGAAATCGGAGCCCCGAGCCCGGCATTCGAGATCCTTCGCAGGCTCAAGGCGCGACCGCCAGCACCCGTGCGGGGCTGCCCGAGCCGCCCTGAATCAAGAGAGGGCCGACGAAAATAACCGACCCGCGGGCGGGCAGTTCATCGAGATGCGCCAGGTTTTCTATGTGGTACAGGCCGCTCGCGTGGGAGAGCCTGTGCCCCGAAAAATCGGCTGACATCCCGTAATCGATAGATAGCGTGTCGATGCCGAGGGCGACGATCTTCCTCTCTCGCAGCAGATAACCGATTGCCGCGTCGGAAAAGCCGGGGAAATGCATCGCCTTGTTCGAGTCGGCGTTTCGATACTTCTCGGGATCACCGTACCGCCGGTCCCAGCCCGTCAGGAGCAAGACCGCGCTCCCTTCGGGAATCGCTCCGCCGCGCTCCCAGGCCTGAATATCGGAGGGTGAAAGCCTGTAATCGGAATCGGTCGCGACTTTCGAGCGCACGTCGATGACGACGGCCGGGGCGATCAGCCTGCGCGCGTCGAGCCTGTCGACGGTCTCTCTTCCCTTGATGAAATGGCCGGGCGCGTCTACGTGCGTGCCGAAATGCTCGGGCACGCGGATCGCGCCCGCGGCATACCCCTCCCGGTCGAAGTCCGCGAGCTTTTCATAGCGGAACAGGTCTTTTTCCCCGCCGTAGGCCGGAGTCCTTGAGCTGAGCGGCTGGGTCAGGTCGATTATTCGCGCGCGACCTTTCATGGCGCGCTCGAGCAACCCTTCGCCGGCCTCACGCGCTTTCGCCTTTCCGACTTTCGCGGGAGCAGTTCTCTTCTGCGACGGGCGCGCCAGGAAAGAGGGCGCGCACTGGCCCGAAATAAACACGACGCCCATGAGAAGCCACTTGAATCTATGCGAACGCATAAATGTCTCCGGTCCTTTGATAAGCCTGCTGCGTAGTTTGAATGTTGCCAATTTTGAGAATCGATCCGGCATCAGGACTCTACCACACGACCCCGACCCTGTTCTACAGCGAGGCGTCAATCGAAGCGGGCGAAGATTACACTTGAAATATAATCGAGGGCTTGGTATCACTGAACAGGCATCTGAGCGGGAAGGCCTTATTCGATAGGGAAGTAGCGGTTTTAGGAATAATAGTTGCCAAGATAACGCCGGGAGAAACCGGCGGAACATCCGACTGAACGATTTCTGCTCTATTACGATTTCCTCCTCATGTATGATCTTGATATGAGTCCAGGAGATATTCATGAGCCAGCAAATAGAAGATCTTATTTCCGGCCAGACCGGCACGGTCGAAGAGAAAGCGTCGATCCTGGTGATCGATGATGACCCGGACACGTGTGATCTTATCTGCACATTCCTGAAGCCCGATTACGACTGCGACTTCACCTATGACGGCGAACAGGCGATGGCCCTGCTGCTCGAGAAAGAGTATTCCGTGGTGCTGTGCGACCTGATGATGCCCGTGATGGACGGTTACACCCTGACGAGCTGTGTGACCGCCCTCTGCCCTACGACGCCCGTCATCGTCGTCAGCGGAGTGGCGGACGTGCAGAGCGCGATCAAGGCGATGAAGACGGGCGCGTTCGATTACATCGTGAAGCCATTCGAGCTACAGCAGGTTGAGGTAAGCCTTCAGAGGGCGCTCAGGTATCACAGGCTTGTACAGGATTCGCAACGCAACGAGCGGAAGATCGAGGCCTATGCGGTCGAGCTGGCGAACCTCAACGAGGGGCTGAGCAGCGCCCTGAGCGAGCTCGATTCGACCTACAGCTCGACAATAAGCGCTCTTGCGGCCGCTCTCGAGGCGCGCAACGTGGAGACGCGGGGCCACTCGGAGCGGGTCGTCATCTACAGCCTCAGGCTCGGGCGCGAGCTCGGGCTGGAACAGGCGGAATTGAAGGCTCTGGAGCTTGGCGCGCTCTTTCACGACATCGGAAAGATCGGCATCGAGGACAAGATACTCCTGAAGCCCAAACACCTGTCGCGCGAAGAGTGGGTGGAGATGAGAAAGCACCCGGAAAAAGGGACGCGCATCATTGAGAGGATTCCCCACCTTCGCGGCGCGCTCCCGGTCATCGCCCAGCATCACGAAAGATGGGACGGGCGGGGCTATCCGATGGGCTTTGCCGGAGAAGAGATCGACCTGAAGGCGAGAATATTCGCGGTCGCGGATGCGGTGGATGCCGTCACCTCCAACCGCCCCTATGATAAGCCCCGCAGCTTCGAAGATGCCTACAAAGAGCTGCGGCGCGGCGCGGGCAAGCAGTTCGACCCGAAGGTGGTTGAAGCCTTCGAGCGAATCCCGCTCGACGAATGGGCCTCGCTCACGCATGGACTCGATTGATCCGCTACAGGGCCGTCGAAGGCTTCACGTTCTCACGAACAGCCTCATAATCCGGAGTCTTCAATCGCGGGCGAGGAGTGGTCTCGCCCCGGTGTGCGTCAACCGGCAAGACTCCCGGCTCGCCGATTTCCGATCGGTAAAGCTACGCGCGCGAAAAGCCACCTCGCCGGTTTTCTCGAACGGGCGAATGACACGGGCCTGTCGCCACTCCGATGAATGATCTTGATGTTGAGCCGAGTCGCAGGTTGGTCGGAAAAAAGAATCTGCCGGGCGATATTACCCTGTTCGTATTCACCCGATCGCCCGGCAGATCTTGCGGCGACCGCTTGGGCGGTCGCCTCACACACCGTAAAAAGCCGCGCTTAAATTAGCGTTCGCTGTCCTGCTTGTTTTCCGAGGCAGCCTTGAGCGCCTGGAAAGTGGGCGGCCAGAGCCCGATAAAGATCGCCAGGTTCTTCTTCCCGGCGGCAAACAACGCGATGGAAGCGCCAATGGAGCCAAGCGTCAGCCAGTGGAAGAGGCTGAGCCCTGTTGCATTCTTTACAGGTCGATCGAGACTCCGAGCCGTACGCTCGGCGATATCCGGTCCTCTTTCTTGTGCTGTCTTTGCGCTCGTAGAAGACATATTTGCAGACATAGAACCTCCCATGTTCGATTTTTTCCTCACATCCGTGAGCTTCGCTTGATGTAAGTGCAATCGGCGTTCCTAACCGCCTGTAAAGATACCGCGACGCGCGCGCCTATGAAGAGGCGCGCCAATTAGCAGGCAGGGATGGAGATTCGGAGTGACGGCGGAAGATCATGGGCGCGCCTGTTTGCGCGCCCGCAAGGGGAGCCGTCTTATCTACATTCAATCGCAATCCTGTTTTGATACAAGAAGGGGTCTGTCCAGTACAGCGATCGGACATTCACAGTATCTCGCGCTCGTTTCCGACGCGGCGGGTAACGCGCTCGCGGTCGAGGAATTCCAGAAGGGGGATGGCATACTTGCGAGTGAGTCCTCCGGTGATCTCTTTGAAGACGGCGACATCGATCCGTGGATTCACAGCCTTTTGCGCCCGGACACGCTCCTTCAGGTTCTCGATCACATCGACGTGAAAAACCATGTCGCCGACGCGCGCGACCCTCTGCTCCGATTGCAGGAGGTTGTAGAGCTTTCGCGCCAGATTCACGGCCATGCCGAGCCGTGCGGCCGCTTCTTCGAGCGTCAGCGCTTCGAGGCCGGCGGCTTTGAAGCTCGATTCCAGGTTCTGTTTCGCGGCGAAGTCGGCGCCGGTGAGGGCCGGGCGATGCGAGGCGAGGCGCAGCATGTCGCGCTCGGCTACGATCTTGCCCTCGTCGGCGAGCCGGGATATGACGGCGCGAAAGATCTCGGGGCGGTTGTCTCCGAATACGCGCTCGCGGACCTCTTCGCGGCCGAGCCCGAGCGAGAGCGGCTCGCGAGAGTGATGCGCCGAGAGAAGGCCGGACACCTGCGAAGCGAGCAGCTTGTAGACTTCCGTAGAGAGAAGGATCAGAGGCGAGTCGGAGACCTCCAGCACGCGGCCGGACTCGATCAGCGCGCGCGCGATACTATTTATCTGCCCGTCGGTGGCCCCGGTGCGGGAGGCGATTTCGCTCGCGACCATCGCCCCGGCGCCGGACATCTCGATGAAGATAGCGACGCGCTCGGCCAGGTCCGCCCGCTCCAGCTGCTCCAGGCGCGCGGGCGCGGCGGTATCGCGGAGGCGGTGTTTTTCCGGAAGCGCGTCGATGACGATGCCGCCTCCGATAGTGATCTGCGGCGAGTAGCTGCGGATTATGAACCGGTCTCCCGGAAGCGCGGCTATGGGCTCTTCGAGCCTGAGCTGTACGAGCCGGCTCTGGCCGGGCTCGATGCGGATCGACTCCTGAATGAGCGCGGGCGAAGTCGGGAGCAGGGATTCGGCCGCGATGGAAGCGAGCAGCCACTCCTCGGAGTCCGGCCCCCGGTCTTCGCCGGAGGGCTCCCCTCCTCCGAGGATGACTACTCGCGCCATGACTTCCGCCGTGCCGTGATGGAGGCGCACGCGCGCGCGATGGACGAGGGGGCGCGGAGAATTGGCGAGCAGGTCGAGCCTCGCGTCTATCATCGACGTCGAAAGCAGGCGGCCCGCGGGCGCCAGCATGCTGCCTCTCTGCGTCTGCTCGACGTTGACCCCCTGGAGATTGACCGCGGTCCGCTGCCCCGCGAGCGCGCCGTCGGTGTCCTCGGCGTGGACCTGTAGATTTCGAACGCGGGTCCGCAGGCCCCCCGGCAGCACCTCGACTTCGTCTCCGACCTTCAGCTCTCCGGCGATCAGAGTTCCCGTCACGACCGTGCCGAACCCCTTGATCGAGAAAGAGCGGTCGATGGGCAGGCGCGGGACGGCGGACGTAATCTTCGGAGCGATCGATTCGGAGAGCTTCACGAGGGCGCTCTTGAGCTCCTCGACGCCCGCGCCGGTCCTCGAGCTTACAGGGATAATGGGAGCGCCTTCGAGAAACGAGCCCTGGACGAAGTCTTCGACTTCGGCGCGGGCCAGTTCGAGGAGCTCTTCATCGACGAGGTCGGACTTAGTGAGCGCGACCAGGCCCGACTTGACGTGAAGCAGACGGCAGATGTCGAAGTGCTCGCGGGTCTGCGGCATTACCGATTCGTCGGCCGCGACGACCAGCATAACGATGTCGAGCCCGTGCGCGCCCGCGAGCATATTCTTGACGAACCGTTCGTGGCCGGGCACATCGACGAAACCGAACCTTGAATCGCCGATTGCCAGATCGGCGAACCCGATGTCTATCGTGATCCCCCTCTGCTTCTCTTCCTTGAGGCGGTCGGCATCCGTCCCGGTGAGGGCCTTCACCAGGGCCGTCTTCCCGTGATCGATATGGCCCGCCGTTCCGACTATTATGTGCTTCATGCTTTATCGCTTCGAGAGAAAGTAGTGAATCGTCCGCCCGGTCATGAGCACCGGTCCAGAATGCGCTCTATGATGCCGGTCGTCGAGAGGCCGTCGATGAAAGAGAGAGAGAGCACTTTACCCCCGGCCGCCTCGACCTCTTCGCGGCCCACGATCCGCTCCGAAGGCCAGTCGCCTCCTTTGACCAGCACGTCCGGCAGAAGGCCCGCGATGAGCTCGCGCGGGGTCTCTTCATCGAAGATGGTCACGTAATCCACGGCTTCGAGGGCCGCCATGACCTCCGCGCGCTCGCGCTCGTTGAGCACGGGGCGGCCTTCGCCCTTGAGCGCCCGGACCGAGCGGTCGCTGTTGAGTCCCACTATCAGCGCGTCGGCGAGCCCGCGCGCCTCTTTCAGATAACGCACGTGGCCGGGGTGCAGCAGGTCGAAGCAGCCATTGGTGAAAGCCACTCGGCGGCCCTCTTCGCGAAGCCGCTCGCGTGCCTTTATCAGAGATTTTCTATCGAGAATCTTTTCCATGAACTCGATATATTTATAGCACACGCCAGCGGCACCCGCATGCGCGCTTGTCAGGGGTTGTCATAGAAGATGCCGGGCAATCGCGTGCGGCGCGGGGAGCGAGCGGCAGGCCCGCATGCCGTCATCTTCATGCGAGGTCAAAGTTGCGTAAGCCTTTTTAATCTTATCTTCGGAAGGAGGCGGGCGGGGTGCCCGCGCTCCCGAAAATGAAGGAGCGCGGGGCTAGAGCAGTTGAACGTATCGCCGAAAAGCTCAGTACTTTTGCAAGATGAGCTCGGGCCCTACGCGGGCCGGGCCGCCGTGATGCTTGCTGTTCGTATCATTATGATCGTGGTTCCAGTGCGCGGCGTACCAGACTACGAGGTCCGACCGCGCGATGGTCTCGCCGTTCACATAGGGAGCTATGTTTATGGCGCTCGAGCCATTGACGTCGTCGATCTCGGCTGCCTTGTTCAGCAGTAACCACAGGTCGCCTCTCCCGTACTTATTGACGTTCCCGTCCTGCGGGCCGGGCTCGATCACGACGCCTTCGCCCGAGCTGTTGTTCATGACGAGCCACCGCTGGTCTGGCCCGCCCTGCCTGAGCTGCATCACTTCCTTTTCGATGAGGCCGAGCGATCCGCCGCGAAGCTCGAACACGGAGTTCTCTTCGGGAGTGATTACGTCGAAGTCGAACCGCCAGTAGACGTGGTGATTGTGCGCCGCGCAGACGCAGCCGTTCGCGGTCGCGCCGAAGCCGAAACGCGGTCTGATCCTGCCGTCGTCGGTGAAGTACCACTCGCTGATATATCTGTACCAGCCCGCGTTCAGCTCACTCACGAGCTGAACTTCTTCCCTGTCATAGACGGCCACGCCTCGAAAGTTGCCCGAATCGTTGCCGCTGTCGATGGCGGTCGTGGGCTTGCTCGTGCAGAGGCGTATGCCTGGCGCGACATCGGTTCCGGTCGCCTGGAACATCCCTTCCTGCCAGGACCAGTCTCGGAAAGGGCCGCACGCGTTGCGGTCGTAGGAGACGTTGAGGACGGGCTCGTGGGCGCGGGCAAGCACCAGCTTGCCCATGTACTTCACGTTGCGAAGCTCGATCCCCGAAGAGTTCCTGCCGGAAGAAGCCGACGGCCTGATGACGAGCATATTCCATATCTCGACGCCCCCCCGGCTGATAGACATCTGCCATTGCCCGGCGGTGCCCTGGCTCGTCGAGGACTGCCCGGCGTTCGGAATGCCGCAAGAATGCGAATTGATCGTCGCCGTGGCAGGCGCGCCCGTCCCGTAACGCGAGACAGTCCGCTTGATCATGTTTACGCCCACTATCTCGTGATCGGTCGATCCGTCCTTGGGCATCAGGCCGACCGTGACGGTCCGCTCGACCCTGCCCGGCGGAAGGTCTATGTCTACGAGCGCGGGCATGGGCTCGTAAGGAGTGACATCTCTGTTGCGAATGGCCGGGCCGAATTTAGGGTCTTGAGCCACTATATCCACCGCCTCGGCAAACTCCTCGCCGTCAGGCAGCGGTTGATAAGCGGCTTCCGTCACTTCCACCGGACCCGCTCCGTCGAAGCGCCCCCTCGCCTGAAGCGCCCGGTTGTTCGTGTAATCGAATATCGAGACGCGGTACTCTTCCGGCGGGAGAAATCGGCCCGAGACCTTCTCCCGGTCGACATATTCAAAGCTGAGCAGGCGATGGCGCGCGCCGTTCAGATACTTGATCAAGAGCGGATCGCTCAAGACCTTCCTCTTCGCCGCGTCCACCGTCTGCTGATCCGGCCCCCACGGGGTGATCGTGATGGAGTGCGACTCCTGCGCGTTCTTCTTTATCGAGGCCGCCGCCTCAGGCCCCAAGACGGCCGTGGCCCGTGTCGATGATGCCGCCGTGAAGATTGTCACGCCCGTTATGGCCACCAGCATGGCGGATAAGGACAACCATCGTCGCATTATTGAGTTCCTCCTGAGTGTAAGCTCCACTTCTCAAGCGGGCATACCGAGCCTTCGCCTGAGGCGCGCGGCGCCATATGCGTCGCGCCCGCAGGTAGAGCCTGCGCGCGCTAAGCTGTCTTGTAAGCTCCGAAATTCTAATCGTGCTTATGTGAGTTGAGATTCGGGCGATCTGTGCAGCCTGGGTCGCCTTCTTATATCCTGAGCCCGAACATGGGTATCATATAGGCTATGTTCGGTCAAGGATCGTGCGGAGATCCCCGGTCGGCGGGGAGGTGTTTTTATGAGAGGGTTCATCGAAGATTTACTACCGGGCCCGGCTTTCGGCTGGCGCGCGATTCGCATCTTGCTCGGGGTAATAGCAGGCCTGCTAGTATGTATCGTGATGTTCGAAGACAAGCTGATCTACTTTCCGGAGCGATACCCGGCAGGGCGGTGGGACGTGAGCGGTCTCCCGGCTCGCGAAGGGGAGATCGTCCCCGGGATCGAAGACTGTCATTTCACGGCCTCCGACGGGGTTAAGCTGCACGGCTGGCTCGCGAGCCCTCGGAGGAAAAAGGGTAGCGAGTTCGAGCCCGTGCCGGCGGAGGAGGTGCTGCTCTGGTTCCACGGCAACGCGGGGAACATCACCAGCCGTTTCGAGATGATTCGGATGTTGATGCAACTGCCCGCGCAGGTCTTCATCATCGACTACAGAGGGTATGGCAAGAGCGAAGGCAATCCGACCGAGGCGGGCCTCTATCTCGATGCGCGAGCCGCGTGGGACTACCTGACGGTCGAGCGCGGAGTCTCGGCCTCGCGGGTAGTAATCTTCGGAAAATCTCTCGGCGGGGCCCCGGCTATCGACCTCGCGGGCAAGGTCGAGCCCGGAGGCCTCATAGTCCAATCGAGCTTCACTTCTATAAAGGACATGGCGGCTTCCATACTCCCGTTCTTTCCCAATTTCGTCCTTCGCACGAAGATGGACTCCAGGGCGAAGATAGCTTCGGTGCGATGCCCGAAGCTATTCATCCACAGTCCCGTCGATGAAGTAGTCCCTTATAAACTCGGACGTGATCTATTTGAGGCCGCGCCGGAGCCGAAGCGGTTTTACGAAGTCCGGGGCGCG
Organism: Blastocatellia bacterium; assembly: GCA_035537555.1. Taxonomy (GTDB): domain Bacteria; phylum Acidobacteriota; class Blastocatellia; order UBA7656; family UBA7656; genus DATLMR01. The sequence continues at coordinate 30,778 of DATLMR010000335.1, read as the reverse complement.
CCGCACAACGAGACTTACATCGTCGGAGGGAGGCCCTACCTCGAAGCCCTGCGCGAGTTCCTGGCGGAAGTAAGAAGGGAAAGGGATTGAGCCTCCGTGAGCGCGGACACGCGGCCCGCGCTCACGGAATCGCGCTCGCCTCTACTGATCGTCTCTTTGCGGCTTGCGCTTGAGGGTCGGAGCTTCCCTATCGGTCTCCGGCTCGCCGTCCGAGTCGCGCTTGAGCGTGGGCTTGCGTTTGAGCGTGGGCGCGCCTTTACCTCCGTCTCCGACCGTCTTCTGGTTGGTGATGGAGAGCAGCCTCTGCTTTATGCCGCTGAACTCGGAGGTCGAGAGGGTGTACTCCTCCCGGTCCGGGAACCTTTGGAGCAGCCCGCGAGCCTTCTCGATCCGGGTGCCCGTCGTCGGGTGCGTGCTGAAGACCTTGGCAAGCGTGCCCGGCTCTTTCTTCTCTTTCGCCTTGAGCTTCTCGAAGAAGCTGAGCATCGCGGTCGGGTCGTAGCCGGCCGCCCACATGTATTGCAAGCCGAGCCGGTCGGCTTCTTCTTCCGCGCCGCGACTGAATTTCAGAAACGTCATCGGCACCAGAAGACCGGCCGCGTTCTGCACGATCATGCCGACGGGGCCTCCGACGAAGATGAGGGGGATCGACAGGTACTGCAACAGGGTGCCTTTCGAGGCCTGCTCGACTCCGTGGCGCGCGGTCACGTGCGCGATCTCGTGCGCCATGACGCCCGCGATCTCCGCTTCGTTGTCGGCGGCAAGGAGGAGGCCGCTGTTGACGTAGAGGAAGCCTCCGGGGAGAGCGAACGCGTTCACGTCGGGCGAATCGAGCAGCTTGATCGTAAACGGTATGGTCGCGTCCGACCTGAGGACGATGTTCTGCCCGACGCGGTTTACATACTCGGTAATCATAGGATCGGTGATGAATTTCGACTTGGAATCGATCTCGGCCGCCATCTGGCGCCCGAGGTTCATCTCTTTTTCAGCCGAGTAAAAGTTGATGCCGCCGTTGAGCTTCCGCTTGCCTATCTTCTGCGGGTCTTCTTTGTCCTTGAGCGGCTTTACCTGCTTCTCTTTCTCTTTACTCTCCGCCTTCGTCTGCGCGCCGAGCGCGGCGGACGGACCCGCCAGCATCGTCAGAGCGAGGAGAAGAGCCGCGAGACGATTAGAGGTTTTCATAGGAAACTTCATGATTACTGCACTCCTTCTAGTTAATCCCATTCCTAATGTTCGTAGTTGATCTAGTGTTAGATGCCCGCGGATGCCGGTTCGATGCCCACAGGACCCGCCTTAAAACACCCGCCCGCCGAAGCTCGCCGCGTATGTCATCGAGAATTTGCGCCAGTCTAGAAAAATAGTACCAGCGTGGAGAGACCGGCGCAACCGCCCCGGTTGACACCCTCCGAGCGCGGTTCCTATAATTTCCAACTTGTCCGGACGAGCGGAATCGCATCTATGAGCAATGGAGAAGTCAATGGCCGACGACCAGCAAGCGGGATCGGAGTTCAATGTCCAGGCGAGAGAGCGGGAACGCGCTCTGGAAGAGATCAGGGAGCTGGGCCTCGAAGCTTACCCGCATAAATTCGAGCGCACCCACACCATAAGCGAGATAGTCGAGCTCTTCGGCCCGAGATCGGGCGAGGAGCTTGAGGCCGCGCCGGAGGCCGTGCGCGCGGCGGGCCGCGTACACGCGATCAACAGGATGGGGAAAGCGGCCTTCATAAGGTTCACGGACGGGCGAGAGATCCTCCAAATCTACCTGAGGTCCAACGAGGTGGACGGGCGCACGTGGTCCCTGTTCAACCTGCTTCACCTGGGCGACATGGTCGGCACCGAGGGGCGGATGTTCCGCACTCGCACGGGAGAGCTCTCGATCCACGCGAGCTCTCTCACGCTTCTCTCCAAGGCGCTCATTCCGCCGCCCGACAAGTACTACGGGCTCCACGACGTCGAGACGAGGTACCGGCAGCGCTACGCCGACCTGATGGCGAACGCTCAGGTGCGAAACGTATTCGAAACGCGCTCGCGGATCATCAGGCGCATTCGGGCCTTCTTCGACGCCCGCGGTTACATAGAGGTCGAGACTCCCATGCTCACGCCTCTGCCGACGGGCGCTGCCGCGAGGCCTTTCAAGACTCATCATAACGCGCTCGACATCGACCTGTACGCCAGGATCGCGCCCGAGCTTTACCTGAAGCGCCTGATCGTCGCGGGGTTCGAGAAGGTATACGAGATAAACAGGAACTTCAGAAACGAGGGCCTCTCGACGCGCCACAATCCCGAGTTCACGATGCTCGAATTCTACGAAGCATACTCCGACTTCGAGGACTTGATGGAGCTGACCGAGTCTCTCTTCTCCGGCCTGGTCGAAGAGGTATGCGGAAAGATGTCGATCGATTACGGCGAGCGCCTGATCGATTTCACGCGGCCGTGGGCGCGGCTCACGATGCGCGAGGCGGTGATCAGGTTTTACGAAGGTGAAGAGAAGCCCGCGCTCGCGGACGTTTCGACGAAGGAGGCTCTGCTCGCCTGGATCGGGCGGGCCGGTCTGCCCGCGCTCGCATCGCGCCTGCCGGAATTGCGGAAGCTCGGGTACGGCTACCTGCTCGGAGAGGTCTTCGAGCACCTCGCGGAGCCGCGCCTCACCAACCCGACCTTCATCACGGAGTTTCCGACCGAGCTCTCTCCGCTCTCGAAACAGAGCGAGCAGGACCCGGCCTTCGTGGACCGCTTCGAGCTCTTCGTCGCCGGGATGGAGCTTGCTAACGCCTTCTGCGAGATCAACGACCCCGAGGACCAGCGAAAAAGGTTCGAGGCACAGATGAGCCTGCGCGAGGGCGGGGACGACGAAGCGATGGTGATAGACGAGGATTACATCAGGGCGCTCTCCTACGGGATGCCGCCTACGGCGGGCGAAGGGATCGGCATCGACCGGCTCGTCATGGTGCTCACGAATTCGAAGTCGATCCGCGACGTTATCCTCTTCCCCCACATGCGCCCCGAAACGATCAAGGTTGAAGAGGCCGCAAGGGGCAGGGATTCCGCCGGAGTCGGAAAAGACCTGCCGCGCGAAGAAGAGGACGGGCGGCCCCTCTCGCCCGACGCCTGAGCCCTGCCGACGCGCGAACCTTGAAAGACCCGGCCGGTAACCTGTAACCTGATTGACGGTGCCTTACGAACTCTTCATAGCCCTGCGCTACCTTAGAGCCAAGCGCAAGCAGGTGATGATTTCGGTCATAACCGTGATCGCGATCGCGGCCGTGGCCGCCGGGGTCGCGTCGCTCATCGTCGTCCTCGCCATGATGACCGGCTTCCGCGAAGAGTTTCAAACCAAGATACTGGCGGGCACGGCACACATAAATCTGATGAGGAAGGACGGCCGCCCCATAGATAATTACAGGCGGCTCGTCGACCAGCTCTCGTCCCTTCCCCACGTGCGCGGGGCCTCCGCGACCCTCTACCAGAGAGTGCTCATCCAGGGCAGAGCGGACACGGACGGCGCGGTGCTGAAAGGCGTCGATATGGATGCGCCCCGGGAAGCGAGCGAGATATTCCAGTTCAAGGTTGAGGGCGATCCCCTGCTCCTCGCCCGCCCCGAGAAGGACCCCGAGACCGGGGCGGAGATCGACAATATCTTCGTAGGCCGCGAGCTCGCGCGGATCGTGGGCCTGAAGGTGGGCGACGTGGCCACGGTGATCTCTCCCAAAGGCCACCTCACGCCCGTCGGAATGGCCCCGCGATACAAGGACTTCAAAGTAGCGGGCCTCTTCGAATCGGGGCTGAGCGATTACGACGCGACCTGGGCTTACATCTCGCTCGAAGCGGCGCAGAGGCTTTCGGGGGCGGAGCGCGTGGCCGAGCTCATCCAGTTGAAGGTGCGGGACGTGAACGACGTGAAGCGGATAGGCCGCGAAGTGCTCCAGGTCTCGGGCGATGAGTTCGCGGTCCAGGACTGGCAGGAGCTGAACGCGCCGATCTACACGGCGCTCAGTTACGAGAAGTTCCTTTCGAGCGTGGCCCTGCTGATCGTCATAGGTATCGCCGCGCTCAATATAATCACGGTCCTGATAATGATCGTGATGGAGAAGCAGCGCGACATCGCGGTCCTCAAATCCATGGGCGCGACCAGCCGCAGCGTGATGTACCTGTTCATGGTCCAGGGATTGATAATCGGGGTCGTCGGCATGGTCATAGGGGTCGCGGCCGGCGCGGGCTTCTGCTACTTCGCCGACTCTCGGCAGCTCATCAAGCTGCCCGCGGGAGCCTACGCCCTCGACTACCTCCCCTTCCAGGCAAGCGGCTCCGACATAGTGCTCGTGGCGGCGGTGACCCTGCTCATCAGCTTCCTTTCAACCATCTATCCGGCCTACAGCGCCGCCCGGCTCGATCCCGTCGAAGGGCTCAGGTATGAATAGAATACTCGGGGAGCGGGAAGTGAAGGCAGATCTCGGCGTTACGGACGAGAAAAGCATCGGCGTCCGCGCGCTCGTGCGCGCCGAGTCGCTCACGAAGACCTACAGGTCGGGCAAGAACATGGTCACGGTCTTCGAAGAGCTGAGCCTCGAGATAATCGAAGGAGAGATGGTGGCGATCGTCGGGCCTTCGGGGGCGGGCAAATCCACCTTATTGCACTTAATAGGGGGATTAGACAGGCCCACGTCGGGCAGCGTCAAAATCGGCGAATTTGACATTTTCAAACTCGCTGATGTAGACTTGGCTCGGTTTCGGAACAGGGAAATCGGGTTCATTTTCCAATTTCATCACCTGTTGCCTGAGTTCACAGCACTTGAAAATGCGATGATGCCCCTGCTCATCGGACGAAGCCCCGCCAGGGCCGCGAGAGAGCGAGCCGAATCGGCTCTCGGAAGCGTAGGCCTGACAGGTCGGGTCACTCACAGGCCGGGAGAGATGTCGGGCGGAGAGCAGGCGCGAGTCGCCCTTGCAAGGGCGCTCATTTCCGAACCCAGATTGCTGCTTGCCGACGAGCCTACGGGAGACCTCGACGGCAAGACGAGCGAGAACATTCATAACCTGCTCAAGGAGGTCCACACGACGCAGAAGCTGACCTCGGTTATAGTAACGCATAACGAGCGTCTTGCTTCGATCTGCGACCGCGTGCTCCATCTTGAAGACGGCCGGTTACAATAGGTCTAGAAACAATGGTCAGGCCAGGGCCTGGCTTCTGAATCCCCCGGATTCAGATTGCGGAAGTTGATATGTTCGAACGTTACACAGAAAAAGCGCGGCGCGTTATCTTCTTCGCCAGGTACGAGGCAAGCCAGTTCGGAGCGCAAGCCATAGAAGCCGAGCACATACTGCTGGGCCTGTTGCGCGAAGACAAGACGCTGGCGCAGAAATTCTTCCGAAGCCCGCACTCGACCGTCGAGTCGATCCGCAAGGAGATCGAGGGCCGCACGGTACTCAGAGATAAAGTCTCGGCCTCGGTCGATCTGCCGCTCTCTCCGGGCGCAAAACGGGTGCTCAGTTACGCCGCGGACGAAAGCGAGCGCCTTCAGCACAGGCACATCGGCACGGAGCACCTGCTGCTCGGAATACTCCGCGAAGAGAAATCTCCGGCCGCGGAGATACTGTTCGAGCGGGGCCTCAGGCTCAATCAGATACGCGAAGACCTGATGCGCGCGCAGCAGAGCGAGCGCGCCATCGCGCAGAAGAAGGACGCTCCGCACCTGGCCGAGTTCAGCCGCGACCTGACGGAAGCGGCCGTGGCCGATCAGCTGGACCCGCTCATCGGGCGGGAAGGAGAGATCGAGCGCGTCGTCCAGATCCTCTGCCGCCGAACGAAGAACAACCCCGTGCTGATCGGGGAGCCGGGCGTCGGGAAGACCGCCATAGTCGAAGGGCTCGCGCAGCGAATCGTCTCGGGCGACGTGCCGCCCTTCCTCCGCGACAAGCGCATACTCGCGCTCGACCTCTCGCTCGTGGTCGCCGGCACCAAGTATCGCGGCCAGTTCGAAGAGCGATTGAAGACGATCATGCGCGAGCTGATCGACAACCCGCATTACATCATCTTCATAGACGAGCTTCACACGCTGGTCGGGGCGGGCTCGGCGGAGGGCTCGCTCGACGCCGCGAACATTCTCAAGCCCGCGCTCTCTCGCGGCGAGATCCAGTGTATCGGCGCGACGACGCCCAACGAGTTCAGGAAGACGATAGAGAAGGACCGCTCGCTCGAGCGCCGCTTCCAGGCCGTCAAGGTTCCGCCTCCCAACGAGGAAGAGACGATCAAGATACTCGAAGGGATCAAGGAGCGGTACGAGTCGTTCCACCAGGTCAGGTACACGCAGGAGGCCATAGACAACGCGGTCTACCAGTCCCACCGCTACATTCCGGACCGGTTCCTGCCGGACAAGGCCATCGACATCATCGACGAAGCCGGCGCGCGCGTGAAGCTCAGAGAAGCTCACCTGCCGGCGGAGATCCTCGAAAGCCAGAGAAAGCTTCGCCGCCACACCGCCAACTTCGAGCGGGCGACGGCCGAGCGTGACTTCGAGCGCGCGAAGATATTCAAGCAGAAAGAGCAGGAGGAGATGGACCGCCTCTCTTCCCTGCGCGAGTCGCACAACCTCACGTCGGAGCCCTTCCCCGCCGTAACCCGCGACGACATTGAAGAGGTGATCTCACGCTGGACCGGCATTCCCGTCACCTCTCTGAAAGAGGAAGAGACGCAGAAGCTGCTCCGCATCGAGGAAGAGCTTCACCAGCGGATCATCAGCCAGGACAGGGCCATCTCCGCGCTCTCGCGCGCGATTCGCAGGAGCCGCGCGGGGCTCAAGAACCCGAACCGGCCCGTAGGCTCGTTCCTATTTCTTGGCCCGACCGGCGTGGGCAAGACCGAAGTCGCGCGCTCGCTCGCGGAGTTCCTCTTCGGCTCGGAACGCGCCCTGATACGGTTCGACATGTCCGAGTACATGGAGAAGCACGCCGTGTCGAAGCTGATCGGCAGCCCTCCCGGGTACGTCGGCCACGAAGAGGGCGGGCAGATGACCGAAAAGATCAAGCGGAATCCTTACTCGGTCCTGCTGCTCGACGAGATAGAGAAGGCCCACCCGGACCTCTTCAACATACTTCTCCAGGTTCTCGAAGACGGGGTCCTGACCGATTCGCTCGGCTCGACCATCGACTTCAAGAACACGATTCTGATCATGACGTCGAACATCGGCGCGCGATTCATCCAGAAGCGCGGCCACCTCGGCTTCCAGTCTTCCACGCGCTCTCAGCAGACGACCGTCGAAGAAGGGGTGATGCAGGCGGTCAAGCAGACGTTCAATCCCGAGTTCATCAACAGGCTCGACGAGATCATCGTCTTCGAGCCGCTGACGGACGCGGACCTCTTCGAGATCGTGGGCCTGCTCGTGGCCCAGCTCAATCGGACCCTGATCCGGCGAAAGCTCCAGGTGCAGATGACCGAAGAGGCGCGGCGGTGGATAGTCGAGAAGACCTGCGGCGACCGGACCTACGGCGCGCGCCCGTTGCGCAGGGCCCTTCAAAAACACGTCGAAGACCCGCTCTCCGAGGCCCTCATCGCCGGGCGCTTCAGCGAGGCGTCGGTGATAGAGGTTTACCTCGACGGAGACTCGCTCCAGTACAGGCCGGTCGAGCTCGAAGAGCTGGGTGACGCGCTGCTGGTCCAGTAGCGATGGGAGTCGCTCTCGCGAGGCCCCTCGGCGGCGATTCGACACGAATGCGGACACTCATACTGGTGATGCTCGGCGGAGCCTTCGGCACCGGATTCAGGTACTCTCTTTCATCGTTCGTCCACCTGGCGGTCAAGCAATCGAAATTCCCTCTGGCGACCTTTATAGTCAACCTCTCGGGCAGCTTTTTGATAGGCCTTCTGGCGGAGGCCTTCGCTTCGCGCTATCCGGTTTCGCCCGCCCTCCGGGCCGCGGTGCTGGCCGGGGTTCTCGGCGGCTACACGACCTTTTCCAGTTTCTCTTTCGAGACCCTTTCGCTGATTCGCGGGGGAGACCTCTGGCTCGCCGCCTTGAACGTCTCCGCGAGCGTGCTGCTCGGCCTCGCGGGGGTATGGGCCGGCATGAGATTCGCGCAGATGATCTGAGGGTGGCGGTCCGGGCCTCCGGGCCGGCTTTTCGGGCCTCTGAAGATTACGAGTAGTTATTGCGGTTTAAGGTGCGCGTGATTGGATTGGCCGATTCATTTTTGTTACAATGTCCGGTCAAACCAGCGTTCTATATTTGGTGAAAGGCTAAGCCGCCAGTACTGAGCTATCATGCCTGGCTGCCTGAGAGGTCTTCCGGAGTGGACCTTCAGTCACCCATAATTCAGACGGAATCGTGGTTCGACGCGGCGGCTTCCTGTTTTTAAGACTCGTCCAGGTAGAGAAACAGATCGCAGGAATAAAAAAGAAAAGAGCTCTGCATTTCTTGGGAGTGTGCATTTATTTATGAGTAAGCGTGTTCTTTGCTTGATAATTGTGCTCGTGGCGGCGGCCGGAAGCTGGCCGCTCAGCGAGCGGTTCGGCCTCTTGAAATCCCTGGCGGCGGTTGCCGGGTCGCAGGACGTGACGGTCGAGCAGGTGCTCATTCGCGGCAACCGGCGCATCCCGGAATCGACGATCAGGATATGGATCGGCACGCGCGAGGGCGACCCGTATAATCCCGGGCAGGTGGACCGCGACGTGCGCTCGATCTTCGCCCAGGGGTATTTCGAGGACGTGAAGGTCTTCGCCGAAGAGGGCTCGCGGGGAGGCAAGATCATCACGTTCGAGGTGCAGGAGTGGCCCCTGCTCCTCGACATCCGTTATGAAGGATTGAAGTCGGTCCAGCAATCGACAATTCTCGAAGAGCTCCGAAAACGCCAGGTCGGCCTCTCGAAGGAGTCGCAATACGACCCCGTGAAGGCCAGGCGCGCGGCGGCCGTGGTCAAGGAACTGCTCGCGAACGAAGGACGGCCGGAAGCCAAGGTCGATCCCGTCATCGAGCGCATATCGAATACGGCGGTCGCCCTCACCTTCAAGATCGAAGAAGGGCCGCGCTTCCGCGTGGCGGAGATCGAGTTCGAAGGCAATAACGTCTACTCCGACGACCACCTTCGCAGCAAGATGAAGCTGGTCAAGCAGCTCGGCCTCTTCACCACCTTCTCCACCAAGGACATCTATCACAAGGAGAAGCTGCTCGCCGACCTCGACAGGCTCCGCGTGCTCGTCTACGCCGATAGCGGCTATCTCAGGGCGCGGTTCGGAGAGCCTCGGGTCGAAGAGGTGGGCAAGGTCGGCACGTGGGTACCCCTCATCGGGCACAAGGGGGAGGGGCTCAAGATCATCATCCCCGTAGACGAGGGCCGCCAGTACACCGCGGGCGAAATCAAGATCGAAGAGAACACCGAGTTCACCGCGGACCAGATCAAGTCGGTCATGGGCCTCAAGCCGGGGGACGTGGTTCGCGGCTACACGGTGATTCAAAAGGGGCTCGAAAATCTCAAGAAGCTTTACGGCTCGCGCGGCTACATCCAGTTCAACACCGACTACGTGCCGGAGTTCAAGGACGCGCCGGACGACCCGGCCAAAGGCGTCGTCGATATAACCTTCACGGTAGAAGAGGGCAAGCAGTACACCCTGAGAAGGCTCGAATTCATAGGCAACAGCTTCACGCGCGATACCGTCTTGCGGCGCGAAGTGCTGTTGAACGAGGGCGAGCGCTATAACCAGGAGCTCTTCGACCTGAGCCTGCTCAAGCTCAACCAGCTCGGCTACTTCGAGCAGGTGAAAGACGAAGACGCGACCATCAACACCAACGAGCGCGAGGGCCAGGTCGACGTCACCCTCAAGGTGCAGGAGAAGGGCCGCCAGCAGATCAGCTTCTCGGGCGGCGTGTCCGGCATCGGAGGGTCGTTCATCGGCATAGATTACTCGACCAACAACCTGCTCGGGTACGGAGAATCGCTCTCGTTTTCGGTCGCGGCCGGCAACCGGCAGAAGATCTTCTCCTTCGGCTTCGCCGAGCCGTACCTGAGGGGAACGCCCATAAGCCTGGGCTTCAACGTCTTCTACCAGGACTACCAGTTCTTCGGACAGGGATTCAACCCGGGGCTGCTCAATTCGCAATTCCTTGACAACCAGTCTCTGTTCACGCAAAGGACCAAGGGCATCTCGGTATCGACCAGCGCGCCGCTCAGCTACTTTGCCCGGCGCTACAGGATGGGGCGCTTCTACAGGCTGGGGCTCTCGTATTCCTACCGCGACACGGACATCATCGACCCGGCGGTCAACCGCGACGCCGATCCTCTCAACGACATCAACGTCACCTTCCGGCAGACCGGAGTGCTGCAATCGACCGTGACCCCGTCGCTTTCCTTCAGCACGCTCAATTCCTCGCTCGACCCGACCACGGGCCAGGCCTTCAACATCGGCCTTTCGTTCTCGGGTGGGCCTCTCGGCGGCGACGTGAACACGATCGAGCCGACCCTCGAATACAAGATGTTCCGCCCGTTCTTCGCCGGGAGAGAGGCGACGGCGCGCCCGGAGCCGGGCAAGACCCGCGCCATCGGCTTCCGCGTACTCGCGGGCCACATCGGGACTTTCGGCAGCAGGTTCCAGTCGAACTCCCTCTCGTTCATCAACGGCACGCCCCTGTTCGCCCGGTTCTTCCTGGGCGGCGAAGATTCGATCCGAGGCTATAACATCAGGTCGCTTTCGCCCGTGGCGACCGTCAGCCGGATCACGAACACGCGGTCAGTCTTCGCGACCGATCTTTCGGGCAATCGCTTCAGGGTGCGAAGGCCCAACCGGGCGGGCACGAACACGGTCGCGCCCGGCGTGATCGACAAGTTCACCGTGGAGAATCTGGCCTCGTCGCCCTTGACCAACACGGCGACGGTCATCGGCGGCGACACGCAGATTCTCTTCAACGGGGAGTATCGCATTCCGATAATCGGGCCGGTGAGCTTCGCCCCGTTCTTCGACATCGGCTCGGTCTTCAATATTCGCTCGCTCGACGACCAGTTCATCAGCAGCGAGTTCCAGCCCAACACGGTGCTCGGGCTCGTGGTGCTCAACCCTCGCGGGCAGGAGGCCACGCGGAGAGAGATCAGACAGGCGACCACGCCCGAAACTCCACCTGGAGAATTGCCGCCGGGCTTCAAGCGGGTCTTCCTGAGAGGCGAGGCCCAGTCCATATCCAGGATCGAGCTGTCGAACGTCAAGAGCGGTATCTTCGACAATTACCGGTACAGCCTCGGCGGCGAGATAAGGGTGCAGGTGCCTGTCATCAATGTGCCCTTCCGCCTCATATTCGCGTGGAATCCGAACGCCAAGCCTGACGGCTTCTTCATCGAAGAGAAGAGGGCGATCCGGTTCTCGGTCGGAAGGACGTTCTAGGAATTTTCCGCGGCGGTGCCGGTCCGGTGAAATCCCGGCCGGGCATCGTCCGTGGCTGGCAAACGGGTTCGAGAGGCCAGAGCCATGGCGGCGTCGGTCCTCGTGATCCGGACAAGGAACTGGAAACCGGAAGCGGGTTTTTGCTATAATTCGCTTTTCTCAAGCAGCGGCTGGCGCTTACCGTCAGCAGGCCCAATTCAAAATTTACAGGAGCAGTCATGGTAAAGATGAAGTTTGCTGCCTTGGCAGTAATTTTAATGGCAGCATCGGCCCTCAGCGCCAGTGCGCAGACGCCAGCTCAGCCGGCCACCGGTGGGGGAGTTCCCGACGGCAAGATCGCGGTTATCAACACGAACATATTTCCCGCTCAGATTGCCGAGCTGCGGCAAAAGTACGAGCAGGTCCAGAACCAGTACAAGGATCGTTATCAACGGCTCCAGACCCTCGACGACGAGTTGAAGCAGATGGAGAACGATATCAGGACCAAGGGTCCGTCGCTCACCCAGGAGAAGCTCCAGGAGATGCAGACGACCTACGAAGATAAGAAGAGAAAAGGGTCGCGCGATTTCGAAGACCTGAAGGCCGAGACCGAGCGCGCCATCGATACGGCGACCAAGCCCGTGAGAGAGAAGATGTCTCAGTTCCTTCAGAATTACGCGGGGCAGCGCAATATCGTCGTGCTCTTCAACCTCGCGGGCGCGGCGCAGACGGGCTCTCTCGCCTACTGGAGCCCCGCGACCGACGTGACTCAGGATTTCATCACCGAGTACAACAAAGCCAACCCGGTCGCGGGCGCGGCTCCGGCCACGCAGCCCCCCGCGGGAGCGGCAAGGCCTGCGGCTACCAAGCCCGGAGCGGGCAAGCCCTGAACTGGCGACGAAAGGAGAAAGCAATGAAGTTTCTTAGATCAGCTTTGATACCGTTCGCGCTAGCGGCTCTTTCGCTCACGGCATCCGCGCAACAGACGGGGGCGGCTCCGGCACAGGCCGGGGCGCCCGCCGCGCTTCCCAAAGGAAAGATCGCCGTCATCAACACGGCCGCCTTCCAGGATGCGATACAGGAGTTCAAAGTCAAGCTCGACGCCATCGACAGGCAATTCGAGCCGCGAACCAAAGAGATCCAGACCGAAAGCGACCAGATCAACGCGCTGGAGAATACGATCAAGACCCAGGCCAACGCGCTCTCCGCGGCGAAGGTCGCCGAGATGACCGAGCAGGTGGAGAGGAGAAAGCGCGGCTACCAGCGCAAGGTCGAGGACCTGCAATCGGAGGCGAGCCGCGTTCAGCAGCAGACCATGGCTCCGGTGACGGAAAAACTCGGGCGCTTCGCAAAGGAGTACACCGCAAAGCGCGGCATAGTCATGCTCATCGACCTCGGCAACGCGCTTCAATCGGGTACCGTAGTCTGGTGGGACCCTAAATCTGACGTGACCCAGGACTTCATCAACGAGTACAACAAAGCGAACCCCGTGCAGGGCGCGGCCCCGGCTAACCCCGCTCCCGCGAACCCCTCGCCTGTAAAGAAGCCCTAGAGCCTTTCGATTCCGGAGAAGACGAAAGCCCCGATAAGTGATCTTATCGGGGCTTTCCCGTCTCCTGTCGATTATGTAGCGAGCTGATTTGCGCGCGACCGCTCGACCCTCATCTCTTCGATTCTCTTATGAAAATCAGAAAGGATCGAGCACGCTCATGCCATGATCTCGCTCGTCCTTCGCCCGCAGCATGTCGAGTATGAGGGCCGTGTTGCTCGTGGCCTGGATGGTTCGCTCGTATGATACGGTCGATTTGTCGAACTCGAACGTCCCGTCGACGGCTTCGAGCAGCAGGGCGAGGGCTTGTATGCCCGCTTGCGGGCCGGCGCTCGCGCCCACGATCTGGCCCTCGTTGAAGTATATCTCGCCGTTTGCGGCGGTAGACGAGATCATCAGGGCGCCTGTGAGGCGGCTGTTTTCGACGATCTGCATGATGTCGAAAAGGTTCACGTCGCTGAGGGTTCCCGAGAGAATTCTCTGTGATGAAGAGGGCGGGGCATCCGTCCGGCGCACGTCGCGAAGCTGCCCGGTGACCGAGACCCTCGGATCGAGCCGCTTCGCCTCGAGCAGGCGCTCGTTAGCCTTCTCCATATCCCCGGACTGGATGTAGAGGCTCGCAAGCTCCAGGCATCTCTGGGCGGCCTGGTCGCGGCGGCCCGCGTCTATCAGGACCTCACGCAGCTTTTCGCGCAGGCCGAAGTGGCGCGGCGCGCTGTCGATGGCGCGCTCAAGAGCCTCGATCGCGCGATTTACCATGCGGTACTTGACCAGTAATTCGGCGTCTATGATTGCGCTTTCGGGATCGAAATCACTCGGACTGTTTCTGACCATCTTTCCTCTTCTCGCGGCTACGGCGTCCGGTCCAGTGTACCACAGGAAACCGCCGGTTTGCAGTATCCGGCGGGAAGCCGCCGCTCGAGTTCCAGGAGAACCATATCTCCCGCGCGGCGTCTCTCAACGGGGAGCCGTTCTTTGCGGCCCCTGCTCACGGGCCTTCCGCGATCGGGGCCGTGCTCAGGATCGCGATGCGATTCTCGTCCGCCAGGGCGATCAGCTCGGCGCGGTCGAAGAGCAGGGTCTTTCCCGCCGACACGTGGATCGCGGTGGCGCCCGCCCCGCGCATCGTCTCGACCGTCGGGACGCCGATTACCGGCACGTCGAACCGCATGTCCTGACCGGGCTTGGCGACCTTGATTACGACGAAGGGCTTTCCGCGGGTTATCTCTCCGGCCCTCGTGATGACCGCGTCCGTGCCTTCCATCGCTTCTATCGCCACGACCGCGCGGTCCTTGACGGCGATGGTCTGTCCGAGGTCGAGCCGCGCGATCTCGCGCGCGACCTCGAGCCCGTAGTCGATGTCCGACCTCTCTTCTTTAGACGGCTGCCGGCGGGTCAGGACGCCTTCGCGCGCGAGCAGGGGCTCGAGGAATATCGTCGAATCGAGAAGCGTGATGCCCTCGCGGGCAAGCTCGGAGGCGACCGCCCCGATGAGGCTGTCCGTGCTTCTCGTCGACAGTCGCGCAAGGATCTTGACCATGCGAAGGTCGGGCAGAGCGTTCAGGCGAAAGATCTGGTTGTGCTTCACCTGCCCTGCCATGATGGCGTGCGTGACCTCTTCGCGCTTGAAGAAGCGGATCAGGCGGCCGAGCTGCCCGACGCCGACCCATTCTACTTTCGCCGCGACGTTTGCTATCTCGGGCGAGGTCTCTTCCTTGATCGCCGCGACGACCATCTCGACGCCGCGATCCTTCGCGCCGTCGAGCACGAGAAAAGGGAACCGCCCGTTGCCTGCTATCAACCCGTACTTCATGCGAAATCAGGTTCCGCCCCTTGCGGACGGCGACTCTACTTGGTTACTCCGCGTTCGGAAGTCTCGATGAATCGAATGAGGTAATCGATCTCGGGCCATCCGCCCAGTTCCTCCCTGATCGCCTCGAGAGCTTGAGTCGTGTTCAGCTTCGCGGCGAGCAGGAGGCGATACGCTCGGGATATGCGATGTATCTCGTCGTCGGAGAACCCGCGTCGCCTGAGCCCTATCGTGTTTTGACCGTAGCAGCGCGCGTGATTTCCAACCGTGCGCGCAAAAGGCATGGCGTCTTTGACGACGACCGAGAACGCTCCGATGAACGCGTGCATGCCCACGCGGCAGAACTGGTGCACGCCCGAGTAAGCGCCGAGCGTGACGTGATCTTCCACTATGACGTGACCGGCGAGCGAGGCGCCGTTGGCGAAGATCACATTCGAGCCGACCTTGCAATCGTGGGCCACGTGCGCCTGGGCCATGAAAAGGTTATCGGAGCCGACCTCGGTCAGGTTGCCCCCTCCCTCGGTCCCCCGGTGGAGCGTGACGTATTCGCGAAAGGTGTTGCGCTCGCCGGCGCGAAAAGAGCTTGGCTCGCCGCGATACTTGAGATCGTGAGGGGCCTGGCCCGCCGAGACGAAAGGAAAGAAGACGCACCCTTTGCCGAACTCGGACGGCCCTTCTATCACGCAATGGCTCGCCACGCTCGAATCGTCGTGAAGAATCACGCCGTCTCCGACGATGGAGTAGGGGCCGACCCGCACGTTGCGCCCGAGTTCCGCTTTGGGGCTTATGATCGCTGTGGGATGGATGGACACTTGAGCTCGCTCCTGGCCTCCGGCCTGCCTTTATTCGGCTTCTGCCGTGCGCCTATTTCTCGATGGGCGTGAAGGCCGCGTGATTGATCTGCGAGCTTCGCTCGACGACGCTGCGATCGACGAGCGAGGAAGATATCTCGGCTTCGGCGACGAGCTGCCCGTCGACGTACGCCTCGCCGCGCAGCCTGATATAACGGGGGCGAAGGCGAAGCACGGTCAGCTCCAGGCGGAGCTGGTCGCCCGGGACCACGGGCCGCCTGAACTTCGCGCCGTCGATGCCCGTGAAAAAGACGAGCTTGGTCTCGCGGTCCGGAATGCTCGCGAGCATCAGCACCCCCGCCGTCTGCGCCATCGCCTCGACGATGAGGACGCCCGGCATGACGGGCGCGCCCGGGAAGTGTCCCGCGAAGAAAGGCTCGTTCAGTGTGACATTCTTGATCCCCGTGACTCGCTTGCCCGCCTCGTAATCGACGATCCGGTCGACGAGCAAAAAAGGATACCGATGCGGCAGGATCGCCTGAATCTGAGTGATGTCCAGAAGAGTTTCCATGATCTCCTTAGCCCCTATTCCTCATCCGCTTTCGCCTGCCCGATGCGCCGCACGATCTCTTCGAGCCTGGCGACCCTTTCATTGAGCCGGGGCAGGCGCGAATAGAGCGCCTGCTTATGAAGCCATCGCCTGTGGTCCTCGGCGGGAATGATGCCCCCGATCACGGCTCCCGGCTTTACGTTCCTGGTGACGGCCGCCTGTCCGGTGATTGTGGCGCGGTCGCCGATCGTTATGTGCTGGTTGGTCCCGACCTGCCCGGCGATGATGCAGTTCCGGCCCACGATCGTCCCGCCGGAAAATCCCGTGAGGGCCGCGACCACCGTATTCTCGCCCAGCTCCGTGTTGTGACCGACCTGGACGAGGTTGTCGAGCTTGACCCCGCGCCTGAGCACCGTGTCGCCGAACCCGCCCCGGTCGATAGTGCAGTTTGCCCCGACCTCGCAATCGTCCTCGACGATGACGCGGCCGAGCTGCAGGAGCTTCACCTGCCGGCCCTCTTCGTCGGGCACGAAGCCGAAGCCGTCCGCGCCGATGACCGCGCCCGCGTGAATGATGACGCGGCTCCCGATCTCGCAATTCGCGTAGATCGTCACGTTGGGATGGATGACCGTGTCATCATTCACGCGGCAGCCCTCGCCGATCACGACTCCGGGGTGAAGCGTTACGCGGTCCCCGATTATCGAGCCCGCCCCGATAGTCACGCGGGGGAAGATCGAAAGGTCTTCCCCGAGCACGCTTCCCTCTCCCACCGCGAGGTCCCCGCTCACTCCGAGCGGCGTGTAGGATTTTCCGTGCAGCAGCCCGACCGCGCGCGCGAAGGCCAGCTTCGGGTTGCGGGCCACGAGCAGGTTCCGAGCGGAGTCTATGGCGGGCGGAGCTATGATGATCGCGGAGGCGGCGGATCGCTCGATCTTCGCCCGGTAAGCGGCGTCCGAGGCAAAGGTGATGTCGCCTTCGAGGGCGGAATCGAAAGGGCGGGCCTGCCGCACGACCGCTTCGGGATCTCCGATCAGTTCGGCATCGATCAGCTCTGCCAGATTGCCTAGCGTTCGCATAACGGTCATCCCCGGTAGAGAGGCGAGGTCACACGGAAAGTCCCCGTGCGCAAAGGTGAAAGTTTCCCATAACGGTTGCGGGCGCGCAAGGCGAAGGCCTTACCTGAGCGCGCGCCGCCGGGTGCGAAAACTTGACGGCCCGGGGCTCGTATGTTAGCTTGCCTGTTCTCTTGAGTGAGGTTACATTCGATAGTGCAGGCAGCTTCAGAAGATAGAATGGGAAGGTCAATGCTCAAGCGCACACCGCTGTACGAAGCACACGTCTCGATCGGGGCTCGGATGGTCGATTTCGCAGGGTGGGAGATGCCCGTGCAGTATTCGGGGCCGATCCCCGAGCATATGGCCGTGCGCGAGGCCGCGGGTCTTTTCGACGTATCGCACATGGGCGAGATCGAGATAGTCGGCGCGGGCGCGCTCGATCTGGTTCAGAAGCTCACGACCAACGACGTCGCGAAGCTTGAAGACAATCAGGTCCAGTATTCCGCCCTTACGAACACGGGCGGGGGAGTGATAGACGACCTGCTGGTTTACCGAATCAACGAGGAATACTTCCTGCTCGTGGTCAATGCCTCGAACTCCGACAAGGACTTCGCCTGGATCAGGGAACACGCGGAAGGCACGGAGCTCGGGGTCCATGACACGAGCCACGGCTACGCTCTGATGGCGCTGCAAGGCCCGAGATCGGAGAGGATTCTACAGGGCCTGACCGACCACATGCTCGACCGGATTCCCTATTACTGGTCTCAGCAGGTAAGCGTCGACGGGGTCAGTTGCCGCGTGTCGCGCACGGGCTACACCGGCGAAGACGGGTTCGAGATATTCTGCAACCCGGAGAAGGCGATGCACGTCTGGAACCGCCTCCTCGTCACGGGGCAAGAGTTCGGGTTGCTCCCGTGCGGGCTTGCCGCCCGCAACACGACCCGGCTCGAAGCCGCCTACCGCCTGTGGGGAAACGATATGGACGAGACCACGACGCCGCTGGAGGCGGGGCTGGGGTGGGTCGTCAAGCCGGGCAAGGGCGAGTTCATAGGCCGCGAGGCGCTCCAGAGCC
The DNA here is from genome assembly GCA_035537555.1 of Blastocatellia bacterium. Classification (GTDB taxonomy): domain Bacteria; phylum Acidobacteriota; class Blastocatellia; order UBA7656; family UBA7656; genus DATLMR01. Next base: position 12,613 of record DATLMR010000335.1, on the reverse strand, counting down.
AGAAGAGAGAAGGGCTCAGGCGCAAGCTCGTGGGCTTCGAGGTGCTCGACCGCGCGCCCGCGCGCGACGGTTATCCGATAATCGTCAACGGGGTGGAAGCGAGCCGCGTCTCTTCGGGCAGCCCCGCGCCGTACTTGAAGAAGAATATCGGCATGGCCTACATGCCTATGGAACACTCGGCGGTCGGGACCGGCTTCTCCGTGCTTGTACGCGGACGCGAAGTGCCCGCGCGGACCGTCGAGATGCCCTTTTACAAGAGGGAGAAGAGATTCGATTGACAGACCGCGCTCGGTCCTCGGGTAAGAGTCAGGCGGTCACGCTTAAAACTGGTAATCGAGGGCTTGAAGCTCACACTTCATACGGAGAGATAAAAGCAGATGGCAAATACCCCGGAAGAACTCAGCTACACTAAAGACCACGAATGGGTCCGCGTCAAAGGCGAGCAGGCCACGGTCGGCATTACGGACCACGCGCAGAAGGAGCTAGGCGACGTCGTCTACGTGGAACTGCCCAAGATGGGCGATAAATTCGAATCCGCCGAGCCCTTCGGCTCCGTCGAAAGCGTCAAGGCCGTCAGCGAGATCTACATGCCTCTGAGCGGGACGGTCGTCGAAGTCAACGGTGCGCTCAACGATACTCCCGAAAAAGTGAACGAAGACCCCTATGGAGAAGGCTGGATGGTCGTCCTCCAGTTGGAGAATCCTTCCCAGGTGGACGCCCTCCTGACCGCCGCCGAGTACGAGGATTACATAAAGGAAGAGGCTTCAGAGTAAATTAAATGAGGTACATTCCGAACTCGCCTGACGAGCGTCGCTCGATGCTGGAAAGCATAGGCTACGAGCGAATCGAGCAACTTTTCGAGCAAATCCCCGAAAACGTAAGGTCAACTGAGCCGATAGGCATCGGCCCGTCCGTGAGCGAGCCCGACCTTCTGGCTTACTTTCGCGAGCTCGCCGCGAAGAACGCCTCCGATTACCAGTCGTTTCTAGGCGCGGGCGCTTACTCGCATCATATCCCGGTCGTGATCGATCCCTTGATCTCGCGCTCGGAGTTCTTCACGGCCTACACCCCCTACCAGCCCGAGCTGAGCCAGGGAACTCTGCAATACATCTTCGAGTTTCAGACCATGATCTGCCAGCTCACGGGCATGGAGGTGGCTAACGCTTCCATGTACGACGGCTCGACCGCGCTCGCGGAAGCGGTCCTCATGGCGACCCGCGTGACCCGCCGCGACCGGTTTATCATCGCGGATTCCGTCCACCCCCAGTACCGCGAGGTCGTGAGCGCCTACACTCGTAACCTGGGGCTCAAGATCGATCTCGTCGAGTGCAGCCGGACGGGCCCGCTCGATCTGAGCTCGGTCCGCGTGGATAAAGATACGGCCGCCATAGTCGTGCAGTCGCCCAACTTCTTCGGATGCGTCGAGGACCTGAAGGCCCTGGCCGATGCCGCCCATGAAGCCGGCGCGCTCCTCATCGTCGCCGTGGCAGAGGCGATGAGCTTCGGAGCGCTGCGCTCGCCCGGAGCCTGCGGGGCCGACATCGTGGTCGGCGAAGGACAGTCGCTCGGCATCCCCCTGAGCTACGGGGGGCCTTACCTTGGCCTCTTCGCCACGCTCGAAAAATACATCCGGCAGATACCCGGCCGCCTCGTGGGCGAGACCAAAGATGATCGCGGCCGGCGCGGGTACGTGCTCACTCTTTCGACCCGCGAGCAGCATATTCGCCGGGAAAAGGCGACCTCGAACATCTGCACGAACCAGGGCCTCTTCGCCCTGATGGCGACCGTCTACCTCGCCACTATGGGGCGGCGCGGAGTGCAGGAAGTGGCCCGCCAGAATCTTCAGAAGGCCCATTACGCCGCGGCGGAGATCGGGAAGCTCGCCGGCTTCGAGCTCAGGTTCAACGCCCCCTTCTTCAACGAATTCGTGGTGCGCACCCCTTCCCCCGCGGCCGACGTGACGCGAAGGCTGCTCGACAAGAAGATTCTCGGCGGAATCGCCCTCGAATCATACTACCCGGAGCTGAAGGACTCTCTGCTGATCTGCGTGACGGAGATCGCGAAGAAAGAGGCCATCGACCGCCTGGTCGAAGCGCTCGCCGGGTGACCGTTACCCGAGCATGGCAGTACTCCTGCCGCCACAGGAAACAATGGATAATAGCAGGATCAAGAAAGTCTCAACACACATAGTCCAGAACGAAGGCCTCCTGTTCGAAGAGTCCCGGCCCGGCCGCATCGGCTATTCGATATCGCCGCTCGACGTTCCCGAGCTTAAAGTCGAAGAGCTGATCGACGCGAAGTTCTTGCGCGATGATGACCTCGAAGGCATGCCGGAGCTTTCCGAGGTCGATGTCGTCAGACATTTCACGCGCATCTCCACCTGGAACTACGGAGTGGATACCGGAATGTACCCGCTCGGGTCGTGCACCATGAAGTACAATCCCCGGCTCAACGAAAAGCTGGCGCGGATCGAAGGCTTCGCCAGTCTCCATCCCCTGACCCCCGCGCCTTACGCGCAGGGTGCTCTGGAAGTGATCCGGAGGCTCGAAGAATGCCTGGAAAAGATCACGGGACTCGCGGCCGTCACGCTTCAGCCCGCCGCGGGCGCGCAGGGAGAGTTCACCGGCATCATGATGATCCGCGCCTGCCTCTCCGAGCGCGGCAATCCCCGCAAGAGAGTCCTGATCCCGGATTCGGCGCACGGGACCAATCCGGCTTCCGCCATCATCTGCGGCTATGACGTGCAGACCGTTCCTTCAAACAGCGAAGGCGGCACCGACCTCGAAGCGCTTCGAGGGATGATGGACGAAGACGTGGCGGCCCTGATGCTCACAAACCCGAACACGCTCGGAAAGTTCGAGAAGAACATCGAAGAGGTGTGCCGCATCGTTCACGACCGGGGCGGCTTCGTTTACATGGACGGGGCCAACCTGAACGCGCTCGTCGGAGTGGCGAGGCCCGGCGATTTCGGCATCGACGTGATGCACATGAACCTGCACAAGACCTTCTCGACTCCCCACGGCGGCGGCGGGCCAGGGGCCGGACCCGTGGCCGTCACCTCGACGCTCGAACCTTACCTGCCCTTCCCCCGCGTGGTCAGGGCCGATGACGCCGGCCTGTCGCTCGACTTCAACCGGCCCCGGTCCGTCGGCCGCGTGCGCGCCTACATGGGGAACTTCGGAGTGCTCGTACGCGCCCTCGGCTACATCCTGACGCACGGCGATTCGGGCCTGAAGGAAGCCACCCAGACCGCCGTGCTCAACGCCAATTACATCATGGAGAACCTGAAGGACGACTACGACATACCTTATCCCGGTCCCGTGATGCACGAAGTGATCTTCTCCGATAAGCGGCAGATGAAGTACGGCGTGAAGAACGCGGACATCGCCAAGAGGCTGATCGATTATGGGTTCTACCCGCCGACCATGTCGTTTCCCCTGATCGTGCCGGGGGCGCTGATGGTGGAGCCGACGGAGACCGAAAGCCGCGAGGAGCTCGATCTCTTCATCGACGCGATGAAGTCCATAAGCGCCGAAGCGGCCGAGGACCCGGAGATACTCAAGCACGCTCCGTACAACACAAAAGTAGGCAGACTCGACGAAGTCACCGCGGCGCGCAAGCCCGTCCTGAGATGGCGGCCGAAAGGCGACGAGGACAAGCAGCGAGCGGAAACCGCCTGAGACAGTACGGATGAACCATAACCAGGCCGATTGCTTCCTGGCAGTCGGCTACATTTTTTTGTATTTACATGGAGACGAGAGATGACGAGAGAAAAAGCAGAAGACTTGCGCGAGCGCCTGCTTCGCGACGAACAAGTACAAAGATTGATTCGAATGCGCGCGTACGAGATCTACAGGCAGCGCGGCGGCAGGCCCGGCGATCCGACGGAAGACTGGGTGCGCGCGGAGAGCGAAGTGCTCGCTTACGTGACCGAGGAAGAGACGAGGCGGGCGGCAAAATCAGGAGAGCCGGGCGTCCTCGAGCAGGCCCGGTCAGAAGAGCCCATCGCCCCCTTGATGGAAGAGGAGCGGGCCGAGGGGCCTAGAACTTTCGAAGCCCTCCACGCCTCCGAGATCGCCGACCGGGCGGGCGAGGCCGACGCTCAAACCTCCGAGGAGCGCGCCGAATCTCAGGGCATACTCAGCACGTGGTCCCCTTCCGAGCCGGCAAGCGCCGCGCGCGCGCCGGGACTGGGCCAGGCGACGGAGAAAGCGATAGAGAAGACCCGGACCGGGAAAGCCGGACCGGGAGAGGGCGGCCCCGCGACGGAAGGGGCCAAAAAGAAGATGGGGTCGAAGGCGGGCGGCTCGAAGAAATCCTCTATCAAGGAGGGAGCGCCCAAAAGATCGGGCGGCTCCAAGGGAAAGAGGTCAAAGGATAAGTAACCGGCAGGGGCAGGAGCAGGTCCTGCCCCTGAGATTTCTCTGATCCTTCAGCCCTCTAATTCTTCGGCGCGTAATAACTGTCGCGTGTTCTCGCCGTATAGCCTCCGCGCGTGAGAAAGACCCGGACCTTCCGCAGACCGCCGTCGCGCCGCTCGTTTTTCGGGATGTAGGTGATCAGGTATTGATTCTTCAATTCGAGCGCGACCTTCGAATAAACGTCCGCCATCTCGGAATCCTTGAGCGGCGAAAAGACCTGCCCGCCGGTCCTGCCCGCAAGGTCGGTCATGATGCGCTCGGCGCGCTCGAGCCTTGAGATGTACTGGTCGGCCAGGCGGGCATTCCCTCCATTCAAAACGCGGCCGACCTTGCCTCCCACTTCGGAGCTGATTCGCGAGATGAAGGCGCGGGCCTTGCTCACGACGTAGACTACCGCGTTCGATCTTATGACCGCCGCGAGCGATTGCTCGTAGGTCACCTTGCTGGACGAGTCGTCGCCGTCGGTCAGGATGATGACCGCCTTGCGCCCGTTGACTTTCGAGAGCTGCTCTTCGGCCGTGAGAAAGAGGCTGTCATAAAGCGAGGTGCTGCCGTAGGTCGAAGTCCCTTCCGTAGTTCGCACCATTCCCGGCTTGAATCTCCACGAGATGGCGTGGCGAACGTCGTCCGCGTTGGCGGTCCAATCCTGAAGAAGCTCGACCTCCGAGTGAAACTCGATCACGGAAACCTTGTCTTCGGGGCCAAGCTGCTTGACGAAGCTCAAGGCCGCGTCCCGCAAGGAGGAGACTTCGCCCGCGACCGAGCCCGACGCGTCGAGCATCAGCACGACGTTGACCGGCACGGTGCTGATCGAGAAGCTGGAAATCTCCTGGCGCTGCCCGTCTTCGGCCACGATGAACTCATCCCGCCTCAGACTCGTGGCCTGCCGGTTGAAACTGTCGGTCACAGTTATATTGAGCAGGACTTCATCCGTGCGGAGGCGGATGGTGTCGTCCCTGTCCTGCTGGGCCGGGGAATCCGGCTTTCGGCCGCTCTGCGCGGTCGCTTCGCCGGAGATAACGACGAGGAGAATGAAAGAGAGGAGCGAGCTTATCGATTTTCTGACTTCAAACATGTTTGTACTATAAGAACCTGAACTTCAAACTGCTTTGAGTATACAGCAACCGGGGCCTACCTGAAAATCTCGCCTTCCGTTACTCGTTCGGCCAGAGCATTTGCGGAGGCGCTCGTTCGCCCTCTATGCGCAAACGAGCCCCCGCCCGCCCGGTTCCGGCAATGGCACGCGAATTTCAAGCCTTGTTCAAGGATTTTTCAAGGTCGTCATGAATAATGATGCACATAACGAATAAGCAGGTCACGACGAGCAAGCGAGATTGCGGTTTTTCATAAGAACTTGATCGATAATCAAGAGGCAGGACACATAAGAAGATGAATAGAGTTACCTCCCCGGGCATCAGACTCACGTTTTCACTCCTTTTGATCTCTATCTGCGCAATAAATACACTTGGAGGCGTCAGCTTCGTCTCCGGCCAGGGCCTTTTCCTCACCAACTCAAACGCCGTAGTGCTTACGGGGGCCGACGCCGTGGTCCTCACCGGAGCCGACGCCGTGGTCCTGACCGGGGCCGATGCCGTAGTGCTTACGGGGGCTGACGCCGTCGTGCTCACCGGGGCCGATGGGGCCCCGCTCACCGAGACTGACGGGTTTGTATTCACAGGCTCCGACTCATTAACGTACACCCGTCCCTACGCGGTCGTGCTGACCGGCGCGGATTCCGACCAGCCGAGAGGGATCAAGAGCGTCGATCCTCAACTGGCCCTGGTACTCAACGAGCTACCGGATAGCAGCTCGATAAACGTATTCATAACCTTTCACCGCACGCCGTCCGAAGAGGACCTCAACGTTTTGAGGGCGGCCGGCATCTACGGGGGCACGAGGTTCCGCAATCTGCCGATGGTGATGGTCAACGCGACCAGAAGGCAGATCGCGGCCGTATCGACCAGCCCGGCCATACGCTCCATCTATTTGAACAAGAACTTCGAGTTCTTCACTCGCGACACGCGGACGCTCACCTGCCAGGCGAGCGTGTTGACGGACACGGTGCTCACCCGCCGCAACGGAGGCATGCCGGTCTCGGGGCGTGGAGTCACGGTCGCCGTGCTCGATACCGGCATCGACGCCACCCATCCCGATCTTCAGTACGGGACGCAGGTGGCCGAAAACGTTCGCGTGGCCGATTTCCAGGGCAGCGCGCCGGGTTTCATTTACCCGTCCACGGTCGAAGGCGTGGTCAACTCGGACCCGGTAATGGGGCACGGGACGCTCGTCGCGGGAATCATCGCGGGGACGGGCGTGGCGTCGGGCGGGTACTACGGAGGGATGGCCCCGGGCGCGAAGCTGCTTGGAGTCTCGGCGGGAGACGCGAGCCTCTTCTACGTGCTCTCGGGAATCGATTACATCCTGTCGAACAGGGCGGCGCAGAACGTCCGTGTCGTCAATTGCAGTTTCGGAATCAGTGGAGTTTTTGACGCGAACGACCCGGTCAACATCGCGACGAAGATAATGCACGACGCGGGAATATCGGTCGTCTTTTCGGCGGGCAATCGCGGAGACCAGCCGAACTCTCTCAACCCTTACTCCGTAGCGCCCTGGGTCATCGGCGTCGGAGCGTCGACCAAGGGGGGCGAGCTGGCTTCGTTCTCGTCGCGCGGCGCGGCCGGATATTCGATCTATCACCCGACCCTGGTTGCTCCGGGGGAGAACATAGTCTCATCGCGCGCGCTCGGGGTAAACGTCGTTGCGACCGCGGGGCTGGCCAGCTCGCTGCTCTCTCCCGATAACGACTTGAGAGGAATTCCTCTGAGCTACGTCTCGCGTTATACGATGAGCTCGGGCACGAGCTTCGCCGCCCCTCACGTCTCCGGGACGATAGCGATGATGCTCCAGGCAAACCCGCAGCTCACGCCTGACCAGATCAAGTCCATTTTGCAGGAGACCGCTTCTCCGATGCTGGCCTACGGCCGCTACGAAGTCGGCGCGGGCTCTCTCAACGCGTACGCGGCTGTGAAGAAGGCCGCGCTCGGGACGCCCTTCGGGCAGTTTCGCACCGCCCTGACCGAGGCCAGCCTGCCCTTGACCCACGAGCAGATCGTCCAGTTTGGCGGCGAGGTGGCTCCGGACGGAACCTATACGACGACCTTCCAGGTGCCGAGAGATGCGGTCTTCGCCACGGCCCAGGTCGCGTGGGCGCAGGCGGGCGGGATACTGAACAAGCTCCAGATCGAAGTCGAGCGCTCGGGCCGGACGGTGAAATCCAAGCCCGCGACTTCGATAGGGGGCATAGGGCTTCAGCGCACAGGGGTCACGGTCAACTACCCTTCGCCCGGCGAGTGGATACTCAGGATCAAGAACGCGGGCGACGCGGTGACGGGCGGGCTTCAAAGATTCACGGGGGCGCTAGAGATTTTCCGCTCCGACTCGGCCAGAATTTCAGGGCTCAACCAGTTGCAGCCCGCGGTGCAGGATGCCGTTTGGAGAGCCTTGAGGACGGGCATCCTGACCTCTCAGAACGACAATTTTTCAGCCGGCTCGTCGGCTACGAGGCTCGAAGTCGCGCGCGCTCTGATGCTCGCGTCGGGAGCGCGTGTGCCGCAGTATCTTCCCTACACGCCTTCATTCATAGACGTCGGGAACAACTCGAACACGGTATTCATCGAAAGCGTGGTTCATTCGCCCCGGGGAAACCTGATGGGGGCGACCGGGGCCAGCTTTTATCCCCAGGCACGCGTAGAACGCATGATGGCGGCAATGGCTCTGGTCAAGGCGGCGGGGCTCGAACAGGAAGCGATGAATGCATCGTCGATCAACCCCGGGATCTCCGACTGGAGCACGGTGCCGGAAAACATGCGAGGCTATGTCTCCGTGGCGGTATCGCGAAACCTGATGGGCTCATCGGGCGCGCAATATTTCCGCCCTTTCGATTCAATCACCCGCGCCGAGCTGGCAATGGCGGCCATCTCGCTCCAGCAGGCCGCGAGGTGAAATGGCGCGAGCGGTCGTGGCGGCAACGGGCCGCGGGCGAGGCGCTTCGAGTTTATGCTAGGAGGTGAGTGGGATGCCGGCCATATTAGGTAACATCCTGGGTAAGCTGTTTGAAAGACTTGCGTTGATGCTGCCGATAGTCTCCTTTCACGGGGCAAACAGCCTGGGCCGGCTGCTATCGCTCGCGTGAGAGGGGCCCGGCACCGAAAAAAAGTCTCTCTTCAAGTTTTTTTCAACTGCCCGGTGATAGATTGATCGTGGCTTAGGAATTACAGGCAAGTTTTTCTAGTTTTGGCTGCCCGAAGGCGGCCAATCAATGGGCGCGGCGTTTATCTGGGGAGGAGCGCCGCGTCCTTTTTTGTCTCTCCGTCTCCGCCCGTCCGCGCCGATTCAAAACCCGCTTCGCGTGTCCCTAGCCTGGCTCCGGGCGCTACTTTGTTGCCGCCCCATGCGGCGCGTGATAGACTCAGTTCCGATGTTCCGCTTGATCGACCGTTATCTTATCAGAGAGATCGCTCCGTACTTTCTGCTCGGGGTTTTGCTTCTCACGGCGATCATCTTCGCGCATGAGGCGAGCCGCTTCACAGAGCTTCTGGTGGTAGCATCCCGCAGCGGGCTGCCGATGGACGCGCTCTGGCGGATGATGGGCGCGATCATTCCGGGCATCTTCGTCTTCACTCTTCCAATATCGCTTCTGATCGGCATTCTCGTGGGCCTCGGCCGCCTTTCCGGTGATAGTGAGATAATCGCGCTCGGAGCCAGCGGAGTCAGCCGGATACGCATGCTCGCCCCCGTCGTGGCTCTGGCCCTCGTGGTCTCGGGCGTTATGCTCTACATCACTTTGGAGGTGTTGCCGGTCTCGGTGCGAAACCTGATGAATCTGAAGGCCGACCAGCCGCTCATCCTTCAAACTCTCAACACGCAGATCAAGCCGCGCGTCTTCGAAGAGAGCATTCCGAAGAAGGTCATCTACATCGAGGATATAGACCGCTCCAATAATATGTGGCACAACATCCTCCTCGTCGACCTCAATGAAGACGCGCGAGACATGACGATCTACACGGCGTCGAATGGAGCGCTTCGCCAGGGGGAGCGCGAAAAGATGCCCGAGTTATTCCTCGAACGGGTATCGGTTCACAGGACGAGCGATTCCAGGGCCGCGTCACCCGCAGGGCAGGACCAGCAACCCGACGGCGGCCCCGCGCAGCCGGAGGCGCAGGCCCAGACGGCGGCGGCCGGAGCGCAGGGAGCGCAGGAGCGGGAGAAGAGGAAGGGGCGCGGCCAGCAGCCTTATACCATGGTGCGCTCTCAGGAGATGACCCTTGGCGTCGAAGTGATCGACGGTAAGAAAGACGACGATGCGTCCGCCTTCGAAAAGCCGCGCCAGGTCGAGGAGATGCAATGGGCGGAGCTGATCGGCTACTCGCCGTCGCCGGAAGATTACCGCGAATGGAGCGCGGAGATTCACAAGCGCCTCTCGCTTCCCGCCGCCTGCCTCGTCTTTGCCCTTCTCGGCGTCGGCTTCGGGATCAGCAATATCCGCACAGGAAGGTCCTTCGGCCTGCTGCTCGGCCTCGCCATCACGATCGTCTACTACCTGCTCGCGCTGACGGGCGAGCACGCGGCTGTCGCGGGAAGGCTTCCCATCTGGCTCGGCATCTGGCTCGCCAACATCGTCCTTGCAACGATCGGGGTCATCGTCATTTACATGCAGAGAAAGCCCGGCTCGGATGCCCTCTCGGCCCTGAGCAGCCTCAGACACTACTGGACTCCCGCCCAGGACGACGAAGAGGAGATGGACGCGCTCGCGGGCGCGGGCGTGATGGCCGGGACCGGGCGGAACGCGTCCGAGCAGGCGGGCGCGGACAGGCGAAGGCGCGCGGGCATGTTCAGCCGGGTGCCGGGCGCGCAGTTGATCGACAGGCTCATCCTCTCCGACCTGGCGCGGTTCTTCCTCTATATTCTCGGGGGATTTTCCACCCTCTTCCTCATAATCACGCTGTTTCAGCTTCTGAACAGCATCACCCGGCACAACATCGAGTGGACCGTCGTCGCGAATTATCTGATCTTCCTTATGCCGATGATCGTCAACTACATGACGCCGCTCTCGGCGCTGGTGGCCGTGATGATCACGTTCGGGATCCTTCAAAAGACGAGCCAGTTGATCGCGCTCAAGGCGTCGGGCCAGTCCGTCTTTCGCCTCGCCGCGCCCGCGCTCCTGGCCTCTCTGCTGATGTCGGGGTTCCTCTTCGTAAATCAGGATTATGTTCTGCCGTTCACCAATCGCCGGCAGAATAACCTGAGACACATGATCCGCAGCGGGCAGGAGCCTCCGCAGACCTTTTATCAAACGACGAATCAGTGGATCTTCGGCATCGACTCGCGCGTCTACAACTACGCGCATTTCGACGGGGCCACGAACTCTTTTTATCAATTGAACGTGCTCGACCTGTCGAGAGACCCCTTCAGCATCAATCGGCGCATCTACGCGCGCAGCGCTTCGTGGGACGGAGCGAAAAGGGAGTGGGTGCTTGAAAACGGCTGGGAGCGCACGTTTGAAGGCGATCGAAATACGGGGTTCGAGCAGTTCAAGGAGCGGCGGATGCAGGCGCAGGAGAACCCGGAGTACTTCAAGAAGGACCCGCGCGGCTCGGCTTCCATGACGGTGGGAGAGCTGCGCGACAAGATAGCCGACCTCTCGCGCTCGGGCTTCGACGTTCTCGATCTGAAGATCGCTCTTCAGAGCAAGGTGGCTTTCCCTCTGACGTGCCTCGTCATGGTGCTCGTGGGACTTCCCTTCTCCTTCTCCGTGGGTAAGCGAGGCGCTCTATACGGAGTCACCCTCGGGATCGCGATCGGCCTCGCGTACTGGGGCTTCCTCGGGCTCTTCGAGCAGATGGGGCGCTACGAGATGCTGCCCCCGGTGCTCGCGGCCTGGGGGCCGAACTTGCTCTTCGGCGCGGGCGGGCTCTACCTCTTCCTCACTTCGCGCACGTGACGGATTCATGAAAGTCTCCCGGGAATCGGCCGGGCGCGGGATCGACTCTCGCGCCCTCTCGGATAATCGATCCAGAGCGGCGAGCGCGCGCCGGTTGCTCTCCCAGTAAAACATCTCCATGGCATCTTCGAAGCTCACCCACGCGAACGCGTCGTGCTCGGCAGGGTCGATGCGCGGCTCGACCCTGCGAGCCCTGAGCGCGAAGCAGACCTCTTCGTTGCGCGTCACGCCCGGTGCGTAGCGCGCGCGCCACAACGGGGGGATCTCGAAAGTGTTCACGAGCCCCAGGTCGATCAGGTCTCCTTCACAGGCGGAGATGCCGGTCTCTTCCATCACTTCCCTGACGGCGGCCTGCCTGTGATTCTCGCCCGTTTCGAGCGAGCCCGTGACCGTCTGCCAGAAAGCGCCGAAGCTCGCGACGCGCCGGAGCAGGAGAAAATCCCGCCCCGATGCCCCTTCCGCGAATACCACCACCTGGACCGAGCGCGGCTGCTTGTAAGACATGAAGTGATTTAAGCATCGATGGGCGGGCCGCTCAAGCAACGCGCAGGCGAGCCTTCGCCAGGTCTTCTCTCGAAGGCTCGCGCGGGCTCATAGCCCCACCGGAGCTTGAAGGAATAGGAGGCAGGTAGTAATATCCCCGACTCGATTCGAGGGCCGGATCATGCCGAACGTTTCGATAATCATACCCGCGCTGAATGAAGAAGAGGTGATCGCCCGCGCTGTCGGCGCGGTGCCGCGCGAGCGCGTCCTTGAGATCATCGTGGTCGATAACGGCTCGACCGACCGCACGGCGGAGGAAGCCATGCGCGCGGGCGCGACCGTTGTGGCCGAGCCCAGGCGCGGGTACGGCCGCGCGTGCCGGCGCGGGGTCGATAGCGTCTCTCCTCTCTGTGAAATCATCGTGCAGATGGACGCCGACCTGTCGGACGACCCGTCGGAGCTGCCCCTGCTGCTCGATCCAATAGTCGAGCAGGGGTACGACTTCGTATTAGGCTCGCGCCTCCTCGGAAAGCGCGAGGAGAAATCCATGACCTCGGCCCAGATCTTCGGATCGTGGCTCGCCTCGCGAATGATACGGCTCATTTATGGAGTTCGGTACACGGACATGGGGCCTTTTCGCGCGATCAGGCGCGCGGCCCTCGAATCACTCGACCTCCGCGAAGAGACCTACGGCTGGTCGATAGAGATG
>DATLMR010000334.1:0-4072 GCA_035537555.1 Blastocatellia bacterium | reverse complement strand
GACGTGATCGGCTACGTGCTCAAGATGCGCAAAGGCATAGGCGACCCGGACGACATCGATCATCTGGGCAATCGCCGCGTCCGCGCCGTCGGAGAGCTGCTTGAAAACCAGTTCCGCATCGGCCTCGTGCGAATGGAGCGGGCGATCAAGGAGAAGATGTCGATCCATCAGGAGATGCAGACGGCCATGCCGCGCGACCTGATCAACGCCAAGCCCGTGACCGCGGCCGTCCGCGAGTTCTTCGGATCGTCGCAGCTGTCGCAGTTCATGGACCAGACCAACCCTCTGTCCGAGATCACGCACAAGCGCCGCCTCTCGGCCCTCGGGCCCGGCGGGCTTTCGCGCGAACGGGCGGGATTCGAAGTGCGCGACGTTCACCCGACCCACTACGGGCGCATCTGCCCGATCGAGACCCCTGAAGGCCCGAACATCGGCCTGATCTCGTCGCTCTCCTGCTTCGCGCGGATCAACGAGTTCGGCTTCATCGAGTCGCCTTACAGGAAGGTCGAAAGCGGGCGCGTCATCGATTACGTGCGCGTGCAGTCGGCCGGGGACACGGACCTGAACATCGGCGATCACCTGCCCAAGGACGTCGTAGACCGCGCCAACAAGAAGCTCGGAGACGGGCAGCAGCCGGCCGAGGTCGAGCCCTATCCGTTCTACCTGTCGGCGTGGGAAGAGGACCGCTACACGATCGGCCAGGCCTCGGTCGAAGTCGACCGGCAGGGCAAGATCACCCAGGAGCGCACGGCATCTCGGAAGGCGGGCGAGTTCAAGTTCTCCGACCGCGAGGAGCTGGAGTTCCTCGACGTGAGCCCGAAACAGCTCGTTTCGGTCGCCGCGTCTTTGATCCCTTTCCTCGAAAACGACGACGCGAACCGCGCGCTCATGGGGTCGAACATGCAGCGCCAGTCGGTCCCGCTGCTGCGCGCGCAGGCGCCTCTGGTCGGCACGGGGATGGAGCGGGTGACGGCGCAGGATTCGGGCGCGGTCGTCATCGCGCGCCGCGATGGAGTGGTCGACTCGGTAGATAGCGAGCGCATCATCATTCGCGCGGCGCACGGGATCGCGGGCGGGACGACCTCGCGCGAGATCAACGCCGACATCTACGCGCTCACCAAGTTCAAGCGCTCGAACCAGAACACCTGCATCAACCAGAAGCCGATCGTGCGCGAAGGCCAGCCCATCAAGAAGGGCGACGTGATCGCCGACGGCCCCTGCACGCAGGGCGGCGAGCTCGCGCTCGGGCGAAACGTGCTCGTGGCCTTCATGCCGTGGCGCGGGTACAACTTCGAGGACGCGATTCTCGTCTCCGAAAAGCTGGTCAAGGAAGACTCTTTCACTTCGATCCACATCGAAGAGCTCGAAGTCGAAGCCCGCGACACGAAGCTCGGGCCCGAAGAGATCACGCGGGATATTCCGAACGTCTCGGAATCCGCCCTGCGCGACCTCGACGAGTCCGGCATCATCCGGATCGGCGCGAGCGTCAAGCCCGGGTCGATCCTGGTCGGCAAGGTCACGCCGAAGGGCGAGACCCAGCTGACGGCCGAAGAGAAGCTGCTTCGCGCGATCTTCGGAGAGAAGGCCGGAGACGTTCGCGACGCGAGCCTCACCTGCCCTCCGGGCATAGACGGGACGGTGGTCGACGTGAAGGTCTTCACGCGCAAGGGCGCTGAAAAAGACGACCGCTCGCTTGCCATCGAGCGCGCCGAAGAGGAGAAGCTCGAAAAGAACCTGAGGGACGAGATTCGAATCCTCGAAGACGAGCGCAACAAGCGCATATTCGAGCTGCTCGAGGGTCAGAAGCTCGCCGAAGACCTTGTCTACAAGAGCAAGAAGCTCCTTACCAAGGGCACGCGCCTCACGCGCGAAGAGCTCGAAGGGCTCGAGTCGGGCGCGCTTCGCAAGATCGAGGTGACGAGCTCGCGCGTCGACGTGCAGGGCGAGATCGCCGAGATCGAGCGCCGCACCGAGCGGCAGATAAACGTCCAGCGACAGCTTCACAACGAGAACGTCGAGAAGCTGAAGAAGGGCGACGAGCTGCCTCCCGGGGTCATCAAGATGGTCAAGGTCTTTATCGCCATGAAGCGCAAGCTTTCCGTCGGCGATAAGATGGCGGGCCGCCACGGCAACAAGGGCGTCATCGCGCGAATCCTCCCCGAAGAGGAGATGCCGTACCTGCCCGACGGCACCCCCGTCGAGATCGTGCTCAACCCCCTCGGCGTTCCTTCGCGTATGAACGTCGGCCAGATCCTCGAGACCCATCTCGGCTGGGCGTCGAAGGAGATCGGCGGACAGCTCGCCGAAATGCTTACACACGACAACCGCGCGGAGCAGATCCGCAAGGTCTATCGCGACGTCTTCGTAAACTCCGATCTGCAGGAGCGGTTCGCCGGGATGGAGGATGAAGCCATCATCGACCACGCGCGCCACCTGATGGACGGTATCCCGTTCGCCTCGCCCGTATTCGACGGCGCGCGCGAGGCCGAGATCAAGCGCCTGCTCGAGTACGCGGGGCTGCCGGGCTCGGGCAAGACCGTTCTTTTCGACGGCCTGACGGGCGAGCCGTTCGAGCAGAAGGTGACCGTGTGCTACATCTACATAATGAAGCTCTCGCACCTGGTCGACGACAAGATTCACGCGCGATCCATCGGGCCGTACTCGCTCATCACGCAGCAGCCGCTCGGCGGCAAGGCGCAGTTCGGCGGGCAGCGATTCGGAGAGATGGAAGTGTGGGCGCTCGAAGCGTACGGCGCGGCGCACATCCTGCAGGAGTTGCTGACCGCCAAGTCCGACGACGTCGCCGGCCGGTCGAAGATTTACGAGGCCATCGTCAAGGGCGAGGCCGATTTCGATCCCGGCGTGCCCGAATCGTTCAATGTCCTGATACGCGAGCTTCAGTCGCTCTGTCTCGACGTCGAATTGATGCGCCGCAGCGAAGAGGTAACGGAATAGTGCTGAGTGTTGCGCCGCGACGCCGCGTATGGGTGGGCGGGGCTTGAAATCAAGTCCCGCGCTCGTACGACGGCCCGCGTCGCTGAATGCTCCCAACAGAGGAAGGTAGCAGAAAATGTTTAGAACACATCAAGAGAAGACGAACCTGGCACCTGACTTTGAGGCTATCAGAATAAGTCTCGCCTCCCCTGAGAAGATCCTTTCCTGGTCTCACGGCGAGGTGACTAAACCGGAGACGATCAACTACAGAACGTTCAAGCCCGAGCGCGACGGACTCTTCTGTGCCAAGATCTTCGGCCCGGTCACCGACTGGGAGTGCCTTTGCGGAAAATACAAGAGAATGAAGCACCGCGGCGTCGTCTGCGACAAGTGCGGCGTCGAGGTAACACAGTCCAAGGTTCGGCGCGAGCGTCTCGGCCACATAAAGCTGGCGAGCCCCTGTTCCCACGTCTGGTTCTTCAAGGGGCTTCCCTCGCGCATAGGCCACCTGCTCGATATACCTCTACGCGAGCTTGAGAAGGTGCTTTACTTCGAGTCCTACATCGTCATCGACGTGGGAGACGTGCCCGACATCAAGGAGAAAGAGCTGATCAGCGACGAGCGCTATCGCCAGCTCATGCAGGAGTATCCCGGCAGGTTCCTCGCCAAGATGGGCGCGGAAGCGATCAAAGAGCTGCTTCAGAAGGTCGATGTCGAAGAGCTTTCGGGCGAGATGCGCACGCACATGAAGGAAGAGACTTCTCAGCAGAAGAAGCTCAAGTACTCCAAGCGCCTCAAGGTGGTCGACGCGTTCCGGCGCTCGGGCAACCAGCCGAGCTGGATGATCCTGGACGTGATCCCGGTCATCCCGCCCGAGCTTCGCCCGCTCGTGCCGCTCGACGGCGGGCGCTTCGCGACCAGCGATCTCAACGATCTCTATCGCCGCGTGATCAACCGCAACAACCGCCTGTCGAAGCTCATAGAGCTGAAGGCCCCCGAAGTTATCGTGCGAAACGAAAAGCGCATGCTTCAGGAGGCCGTCGACGCCCTGTTCGACAACGGGCGAAGAGGCCGCGTGCTCAGGGGCGCGAACAACCGCCCACTCAAGTCCCTGTCCGACACGCTCAAGGGCAAGCAG
>DATLMR010000333.1:0-5611 GCA_035537555.1 Blastocatellia bacterium | reverse complement strand
CTGTCGTCCAGGTCGTCGAGGTCGCGAATGATGATCCACCCGGCCCGCTCGATGATCTCCGTGTACTCCTGCGTTCCGCTGCCGCCGACCCAGACGCGAGCCGCTGGCCCTACCAGGCTCGCAAGCTCCTCGATGTCTTTCGCGATCTGCCCGTCGTGGGGCGTCAGCAGGCTCAAGGCCAGGTAGCGCGCGCCTGAGAGGCGCAACGCGTGCGCGGTCTCGGCGGCGGGAAGGTCCGCGCCGAGGTAGATCACCCTCCAGCCGCGGCTCGCGGCCAGCAGCGCCGCAAGCAACAACCCGAACTCGTGACGCTCGCCCGCGGGCGTCGCGAGCACGAGCGGCTCGGAGTGCTCGTTCGGCGGGTAGAGCCGTATGAGGGAGCCGAGCAGGCCGCGCACGAGGTTAGACGCCACGTGCTCGTGCGCGACGCCGAGCTCTCTGTGCGACCACCGCTCGCCGATCTCAGTCAATATCGGCGCGATGATGTTCTTTATGAGCGGGCGCGCCGGAAAGAGCGTGGCGGCGCGACTCAGCTCCGCGTCGGCCGTCACCACGTCCATCTTCCCGATCGCTTCGAGAAAGCGCTCGCGGACCGCCGTGTAAGGATCGGTCACGTCCGCCCTCTGCCTCGAATCTCCTATCAGATGCTCCAGCTCTTCTCCGGGCAGATTCGCGACCTGGCCTATGCTGTGCCCTTTGTCAATCGCCTGGCGCAGCTGCCTTAAACGCATTATGTCCGCGTCCGAGTAGAGCCGCGAGCCTCCCTGGCTCCGCAGAGGCCGGACCGCGCCATATCGCCGCTCCCATACCCTCACCACGTCGGCCGATAGCCCCGTCAGCTTCGTCACCGCCCCGATCCTGTACTTCGGAGCGTCGGATAGGTTCTCATTTATGCTTGTATCCATTCTGTCGCTATTGTCTAGCTCTGTCTTAGTTTTGTCAAGAAAAATTATAGAAATAATAAGACAAAAGTTAATCTGTCCAGGTTTTCTCCAGGTAGTACCTTGACAAAATCATCAATCTTGTCTAAGATTCAGATTGTTCAGAAATCGAGAGGCGTCTGGTTGAGGGTATGCCGAGCGGGAGAAAGGGGCTTGAGGATGAAAGTACTGGTGACGGGGGCGACGGGGCTTATCGGCAGGCACTTATGCGAGGATTTGACGCGAGAGGGGCACTCGGTCATCGGGTTATCGCGCGCGCCCGAGAAGGCGCGCGGCGTATCGGCGGAAGAGTTTCACAGGTGGGACCCGCTGGCCGGGCCGCCGCCTTCGGAGGCGCTCGCGGGGGTCGGCGCGGTCGTACATCTGGCGGGTGAATCGGTCGCCGCGAAGCGCTGGACGCCGGAGCAGAAGAAGCGCATAAGCGACTCGCGTCTGATCGGCACGCGAAATCTGGTGCAGGGCCTGGCGTCCGCTTCGCCGCGCCCTTCGGTCTTCGTCTCAAGCTCGGCCGTCGGATTATATGGGGACCGGGGAGACGAAGTGCTCGACGAGAGCGCTCAGGCGGGCCGGGGATTTTTGCCCGACCTGTGCCGCGCGTGGGAGTCTGAGGCCTTGCGCGCGCGCGACCTCGGAATAAGGGTCGTCCTCGTGCGGACAGGGGTCGTGCTGGATGCGCACGACGGCGCGCTTAAAAAGATGCTGCCGCCGTTCAAGATGGGTGTGGCGGGGCCGCTCGGGAGCGGGCGCCAGTGGTTCCCCTGGATTCACGTGGACGACATCGTGGGCATAATCAGGCACGCGATCTCGTCGGAGTCTTTGGGCGGGCCGGTCAACGGGGCGGCGCCGCAGGCGGTGACCAACGCCGAGTTCACAAAGCAGATGGGGTCGGTTCTCCACAGGCCCGCCTTTGTTCCAGTGCCCGAATTCGCCCTGCGCCTTTTGATGGGAGAGATGGCGGACGTGGTGCTCGGCAGCCAGCGCGTGATTCCCGGCGCGGTCTTGCGCGACGGCTACGAGTTCAGGTACCCGACCCTCGCTCCCGCTCTGAGCGACCTGCTCGCGGGATGAGCAGAGGGAGCGCGGCTTCACGCTGAAGGGCGCGCATCAGGGCGGCTCCGGTCAATTACATCTTCACGGCAAAGATCACCATGCATACTTACGTGCTCGAACGCTCACAGGTCATACATCGCTCGCGCGGCGAGGTCTTCGCTTTTTTCGGCGACGCTTTCAATCTTGAGCGCATAACTCCGCCGCTGCTCCACTTTCGAGTATTGAGTTATGCGCCGGTAAAGATGCGCGCGGGGGCCTTGTTGGATTACAGGCTCGCGCTCTTCGGCGTGCCGTTTTACTGGCGGACGCTGATAGAAAGCTGGACGCCCGAAGAATCTTTCGTCGATACCCAGATAAAGGGGCCTTACAGGCTCTGGCGCCACACGCACACCTTCGAAGCGCTGTCGCCGGAGACGACGCTCATGCGGGACCGTGTGGAATACGGCATCCCGCTCGGCATACTCGGGCGTATCGCCCATCGCTCGTTCGTCGCCGGGACTTTGAAGAAGATCTTCGATTACCGCTCCGAGATGACCGCGCGGCTGCTCGCTCCGCGCGCGGCCGGGCTCTTCGACGGGGCATTTATGGAAGAAGGGCTTCGCGGGCGAAGGGGGGTCTCTTGAACGAGCTTGAGAAGATACTCTCGGACCCTCGCGTGACCGTCCGAAAGGGCGGAAGCCCCGACCCGTCCGGCCGCTCGGTCGTCTACTGGATGCAGCGCGCGCAGAGGGCGGTCGATAATCCCGCGCTCGACGTGGCGGTCAGGGCGGCGAACGAGCTTCGCCTCCCGCTCGCCGTCTTCTTCGGCTTGCACCCGAACTACCCGGGCGCGAACCTGCGCCACTACGCGTTTCTGCTCGAAGGGCTCGAAGAGACCGCGCGCGGCGTCGAGCGGCGCGGGGCGGCGTTCATCCTTCGCTCTTACCCGCGACACGATCTCTTGCGCTTCTGCGACGAGGTGCGCGCGGCGCTGGTAATCGGAGACGAGAACCCCCTTCGCGAGCCCGAGTCCTGGCGCAGGAGCGCTTCGAAGAAACTGAACGTTCCCTTATGGACCGTCGATGCGGACACGGTTGCGCCGACGAAGCTCTTCGCCAAAGAAGAGTACGCGGCGCGCACGCTGCGGCCCAAGATCAGGGCCGTGCTCGATGTCTTCCTTCAGCCGCTCGAAGAGCCCCTCTGCATCTGCCCCTGGCCCGCGAAGTCGAGGCCGGAAGCCGAGCGGCTTGACGCCGGCCGCCTATTAAAGACGCTTCCGCTGGATCGCGGGGCTTCAGCCGTCTCCCGCTTCAAGGGCGGAACGGCCGAAGGGCTCAGGCGGCTGCGCCTCTTCATCGACGACCGGCTGAGCGATTACCCTTTGCGGCGCAATCTTCCGCAAGAGGCAGGAACGAGCGAGCTTTCGGCTTACCTGCATTTCGGCCACCTCGGCCCTCTGACAATCGCCCTCGCGGTGAAAGGCGCGGGCGCGCCGGAAGAGGTGAAGCGGGCCTATCTCGAAGAGTTGATCGTGCGCCGCGAGCTGTCGATCAATTACGTGGCGCGCAACGCGAATTATGACAGTCTCGGCGGGAGCCCGGACTGGGCTCGCGCGACGCTTGACCGGCACAGAGACGATATCCGGCCTCATATCTATTCAAGAACCCGGCTCGAAGAGTCCGGGACTCACGACCCCCTGTGGAATGCCGCGCAGCTTGAGATGACCGCGACCGGCTACATGCACGGGTACCTCCGCATGTACTGGGCCAAGAAGATTCTTGAATGGAGCGAGACTCCCGAAGAAGCCTTCGCGACGGCCGTATGCCTGAACGATAAATATTTTCTTTGCGGGCGCGACCCCAACGGCTATACCGGAATCGCCTGGGCTATCGGCGGCAAGCACGACAGGCCCTGGGGGCCTCGGCGTCCGGTGTTCGGCACGGTTCGCTATATGTCGGCGGCGGGCATGGCGCGCAAATTCGACGTGAAAGCTTATATCGCCCGGGTGGAGAGACTGGCGGGCGGAAGACCTTAGCCCGGACGAGATTCTTGAGCTGAGATTCTTGAGCTGAGATTCTTGAGCCGCAGGCGAATCCAAAAACGATTCCGGCACGAACATGTAAGGTGGGAGGGGACATGGCAACCAGCTACGAATGGATCGCGCTCATAATCTTCCTGGCCGTTTGCTTCTCTGTCGCGGGGCTCGGAGGTATGGCCACCATCCCGGAGATACCCAACTGGTACCGGAAGCTGGCGAAGCCCTCGTGGACTCCGCCCAGGTGGCTGTTCGGTCCCGTCTGGACCCTGCTCTATGCGTGTATGGCCGTCGCGGCGTGGCTGGTCTGGAAGCGCGCGGGGTGGGAAGGGAGCGACGGCGCTCTGACCATATTCGCCATACATCTGGCACTCAACCTTGCCTGGTCCTTCATCTTCTTCAAGTACCACCTGACCGGCCTGGCCTTCGCCGAGATCGTCCTGCTGTGGATAGCCATAGTCGTAACGATGGCGAAATTCGCGCCCGTCTCCGCCGTCGCGGCCCTTCTTCTGGCCCCTTACCTTCTCTGGGTCACCTATGCCTCCGCGCTCAACTTCGCGGTCTGGAGGATGAACAGTTAGATCAGCGGCGAGGGTGTTACATATGTCTGAGACTATGAAGACCGGAGGAGACTCAACCGCCTGGAGCGAAGAACGATGGGACGCCGTCGAGCGCTCTACCCGCGACCTCGCCCTCGGGGCCGAAAGCGAGAGAGCGGCGTGGGATTGTATTACCAGGCAGGCGCGGGCGGTGATGCGCGCCTACAGCACCAGCTTCTTCATCGTGACGCGCTTCCTGCCCCCTGCGAAGCGGGCCAGGGTCGAAGCAATCTACTCCGCCGTCCGCTATCCCGACGAGATCGTCGACACCTTCATCGTTTCTGAAGCGGAGCGGCTGCGGAGGCTCGGCGATTGGGCCGCTCTATACGAAGAGGGAGTGGAGGCTCGCTCGATTCGCGAAGCGCTCGAGCGTGGAGTGCCCTGCTTTCTCTCCGCGTTTTCGCGGGTCGTGCGCGATGCGCGCATCCCCGTCGAGCACTACCGCGCGTTCCTCGACGCGATGCGCCGCGACGTATTTCCCCGCCCGTTCGCCTCGCTCGACGACCTGATCGAATCCTACGTCTACGGCAGCGCCATAGTAGTGGGCTACTTCCTGGCATACGTCTATGGGCCGAGCCACGCGGGCGCGTTCGACCGGGCGCTGCGGAGCGCCCGCAATCTCGCCATCGCTTTGCAGTTGACCAATTTCGCGCGCGACGTGGGCGAGGACCAGAGGCGAGGGCGGCTCTATCTTCCGCTCGACCTGCTGCGAGGCGAGGGAATGGACCACGTCGATGTGAACGATCCTTCTAAGCATCAGGCGCTCAACAGGGTCTTGCGGCGGCTCTCATCGACCGCGGAAAGTTTCTATGCGCGGTCGATGTCGGACATCGACGCGTTCGCCTCAGACAGCCAGGTGGCCATCCGCGCGTGCCTCGACGTGTACCGGCAGTTGAACGACCGCATCGGGCGCAGCCCCCGGGGCATCCTGCACAGGGAGAGCGTGCCCATATCAGAGAAATTCAAGGTTCTGCCGGCGAGCAAATACTGGCGCTTGCCCATCGCGT
>DATLMR010000332.1:0-12691 GCA_035537555.1 Blastocatellia bacterium | reverse complement strand
CGAGACCATCACGCGCCTCGGCCGCAGGTCGGATCAAATCGGCGAAGTCACGCATGTCATCAACGAAATCGCGGACCGCACCCATCTCCTCGCCTTGAACGCCGCTATACTCGCGGCGCAGGCGGGCTCGCAGGGCCGGGGATTCCGCATAGTCGCCGACGAGATCAAAGAGCTGAGCGAGCGCACGGCCGCCTCGACTCGCGAGATCGAAGAGATGATCAAGTCCGTGCGCGAAGACGTGACGGAGACGATCGAGCGCGTGGCGGTCGGCGGCCAGCGCGCCGACGAAGGCGTCGACCTCGCCTCCAGCGCCTCGATCCTGCTGACGGAGATCCGCGACAAGACGATCCAATCTTCGGACCGTATCCGCCTGATCGCGGACTCGACCGCTATCCAGGCCTCTGAGAGCCACACGGTCTTGGAAGCGGCCGATCTCGTGCGACAGCAGGCGCGAGGCATTGAGAGGGCGACAAGCGAGCAGGCGCTCACTTCTCGTCACATCGGCGAGCGCGCGCTGCATATGAGCGAGCTGACCGAGCAGGTCCGGCGCGCGACCGGCGAGCAGGCCCAGGTCTCCAAGTACATAGCGCAGGCGATGGAAGAGCTTACGATGATAGTCGAGCAGATTCGCTCGGCGTCCGACGAGCAATCGGCCGGGGCCGATCAGGTCCTGCGCGCCATCGAAACGATCAAAGAGGTGGTCAGCCGGAATCAAACCTCCATTTCGGGCATCAACGGCGCCGTCGACCTGCTCGTCCGCGAGGCCGAGCTGTTGAATCGAGAGGTCGAAGCCTTCAAGCTGCCGGCCTCTGAACGGGGCGGCCACTTGACGTTCGCTCTGCGGTCCTCTCAAATCGATCTCGATCCCGCGAGCGTCTCTTCGATTTCGCGGATAGAGGTCCTGTCGAATATTTTCGAAGGCCTCGTGCAGTTCGGCGAGCGCGCCGACATACGCCCGGCGATTGCCGAACGGTGGGAGATTTCGCCCGACGGCCGCATCTATACTTTCTACCTTCGCGAGTCCGCCCGCTTCCATAACGGCCGTCGCGTCCGCGCGGAGGATGTCAAGTACTCCTTCGAGCGGCAGATGCGGCAGAACGAAGACGCCGCGGCCTGGGTCTTCAGGCCCCTCGTGGGGGCCGAACAGTTCATGTCGGGAGAGAGCGGCACGTGCGCCGGAATACTGGTGGCCGGCGAGCAGGTCGTCAAGCTGGAGCTTATACAGCCCGTGGCCTTCTTCCTGGCGACGCTCTGCATGGACTACTCCTACATCGTCCCGAAAGAGGAAGTTGAGCGCACGCCGATGGATTTCGCCATAAGGCCGGTCGGCTCGGGTCCGTTCCGCGTAGTCGAGCCGGTCCTCGCAAAAGAGGCGCAGCTCGAACGGTTCTCCAATTACTGGAACCCCGACCTGCCTTATGTCGACCGGCTGACGGTGACATTCGGAGTCTCGGCGGAAGATATCTTCGACCAGTTCATGCGCGGCGAGCTTAGCTATGTGAACGATCTTCCCCTGACCTACCTCGACGAGCTGAAGCGCCGGGCCGGGGAGATCCACGTGCTCGAAGCCGTGCAGCTTCAGACTCGCATGATGGTCTTCGATTGCGAGCGGCCCCCCTTTTCGGACCGCAGAGTGCGTCAGGCTATCTGCTACGCGATAGACCGCGCGAAGTTTCTCGAAGAGGTCTATAGCGGAATGGCCGAGCCGGCCATCGGCCCGATCCCTCCCGGCCTGGTCGGGTACGACCCGGCCGAGCGAGGTTATGAGTATGACCCGGCGCGCGCGCGTATGCTGCTTGAAGAAGCGGGGTACGGGGGCGGGTTCGATACCGAGATCTGGTGGCCCGAGTCCGTGAGCCCGACGGTCGAATGCCTGCGCGACGACCTCGCCGCCGTAGGCATCCGCGCCGATTTCAGGTATGCCAACGCCGCGGACATGCAGAGGGCCTTGAAGCTTCGCATCGTCCCGATAGCGGGACGCGATTGGTATGCCGACTATCCCGACCCGGATAACTTCACTTATGTGCAGTTCAACTCAAATAACCGCGACCTCTTCATCGGCACCTATTCCAATGAGGAAGTAGACAGGCTGACCGATCAGGCTCGATCCGTAATGAACAGGGAAGAGCGGGCCGCGATTTATCGCGAAGTGACGCGGCTGCTCCTCGAAGATGCGCCCTGCGCCTTCCTCGCTCATCGCAGGAGCTTCGTCGCTCACCACGCCGACCTCGAAGGCGTGACGCTGCATCTCCTCGCGCCCTTCATCACTCCTAAAGACCTGTGGTTCGCCAAGCACGACGAGTGATGAGAGCCGCACGCCGCCTGCCGGAATAGAGGGTCGTCTCCTGAAAAAGCCCCGGAGGGGCGATATGTCGGTCGAACTGGCTCACATATCGCCCCTCCGGGGCTGTATTCTGCGAGGCAAAGAGGCTGGGCTTGAACGCGCCCGTCCCGGCTTTGCGATCGAGAGATTTACTTGAGGTTGTTCAACTGGTTGATGCGGTCCCTCATCGCGCGCACGTAGATGCCCGTCTCCGAGTCAGAGAAGCCGCCCGCGCGGAATGCGTCGGAGAGCTGTTTGTCCGAGAGGCGGCTCAGAATGCCACCCATCCAGCGGGCATTTTCGACCGTCACGCCCTCGAGGGCCTTGGGGTTCTTTCCTTCATAATGGAAGACAACCTGGCCGTTTTCGACTCCGTCGATGAACCTCTGGTTGGCGTAACCATTCGGGTCTCCTTTGGAACCGGCCGGGGCATTGCCGAATCCGGGGAACTTTCTGATGGCATTCCCGGTCGATCCGAGAGTCCCTCCGAGATCGCTGACGTAGTAGACGCGGAGCGTCTTGTCGCCGCCGCTCTCTTTGTTCGGGCGCGAGACCTTGTTGTTCTCGTCTTTCAGGTCCCAGTTATTGATGAGCGCCATAAGCACCTTGAGTCCCTGCAACTCGCGTGTTCCCATGAACGGATTGGCCATCCAGGACCACTGGTCCAGCTCTTTCAGGCCGTCGTCCCTGCGCTCGAAGCGGACGTCCCATATATCGAAGCCGCCGCGTCCTTCGATGTGCGTGCGGTCGACGAAATACGCGGGATCCACGTGGTAACCGGCGGCCCAGACGATTCGGGATGCGGCGGTCTCCGGCTTCGCCTCCGCGCCGAATTTCACGGTCCAGCTGCGGCCCTTCTCGTCGTCGACGATGATCTTCTCCGAGGTCCCCGACGATGACCTCTTTACGAAAGTGAACCTGCCCGAAGGGTTCGGAGCGCCCTCGGCCCCGCCCTGGCCGTGAAAAAGATCGCGGCTTTCGATGTCTCTCGGCTCCTGCCACAGGATCGGGCGACCGGCCCTGGGATCGTCCGAATCGTCATCCTTGCCATCATCCTTATCGTCGTCCTTATCCTTATCGGCTTTTTTAGCCTTCTTCTCTTTCTTTTCGTCGCTCTTACTCTGTGCCGCCACGCCGGTAAAGCCGGCCGAGGCCGTTATAAGGCCGGTGATCAGACAAAAAATCAAAAGCAAGACGGTGATCTCTCTTCTTAAGCGCATAGGCCGGATATCCTCCTCAAGATTAAACGAGCCTGAACATTATAGTCAGCCGGATGGGTCACGAAAAGCCAATTGGAGCTTTCTTCAGGATCCGGGCGGGTTTGAGAGAAAGGAGGACCCGGCCGGGGAGACGAGGTCCCCGGCGTCCGGGCTTCAAAAGAGTAGATGAGCTCTATTTTCGGTCGTCAGTTTGCCAGCTCGATCAAATCCCCCACATTGACTTCGGCGGTAGTGCGGGTGATGAGCGCGACCGACGCGCCTTTGTCCACCTTCAGCACTATCAGCTCTCCGAGGACCTTGCGCGGGACCGTGGGCCTGTTCTTGATCACGTCGCTTTTCGCCTCGTTCGTCGAGCCGATCGAGAAATCTCCACCCCTGTACCTCTCGCTTTGATACCCTCGGTCGCGGTCCGTGTTGACCTTGAAATCGGGGATATCGGTCACGCCCTCGCGCTTGCCGACCTTTCGGTAGATGGTGAAGTAGTCTCCGGGCTGCACTCCCTGGCGCGTGCCGAGGTCTATGTAGACGATCTGATTGGCGGCGATGTACTCGCGATAGTTCCGCGACATTATTATCTGGCCTTTGGTGCCGCCCGTCCCCTCGGAGTAGCGGGGGAGCGGCCGCGCATCTCTGCTCTCGGGGCCGAGGTATTCCTCGTAGGGCTTCAGCAGGTCGCCGAATTCGACCGTGTCGCAAGAAAGCGTGATCTCCGCCGTCGAAGTGTCGTCCTGAACTTCGATGACGCGAAGCAGTCCGAGCTCCCGAACGAACGTCCCGAGCTTCTTCTTCGTGAAGGGGTGTTTGACCTCCCCGAGCGGGCGAATGATGTAATAGACCGACCCCGACTGGACCCCCTGCTCTCTGCCCTTGTTCAGGAAGACCACGTCGCCTTCCGCGAAGTGCTGCTTGGTGTTCTCCATCTCTCCCCCGACGACTTTGAGAGTCGGCGTAAGCGGCAGCTCCGAGATATATCCCGTGCAGTAAATATCCGAGAGTTTCGCAATCGGATCGGGCGCGGGCATCGGCTCGCGCTGCGCGAAAACCCCCGTCGAGCAGATCATAATGGCCAGAACCGGAACCATGACCAAAGAACGGACAGCATGTCTCATCGCTACTCCTTAATAGGTGTCGGGGAGCTAATCGGATACATCGACAGGGGCAGGGCGGATTTATCGACTGTCGGCAAGCTACCAAAGTCTAATTCTCAAGTCAATAATTAATTGCCCGGAGGCATTGAAGGCTCTTTCGATCGAGCCGCATAGCCGCGCCCAATGCGGGGAACGGCTAAGTAAGATTTGTCATATGTACATTATAAATATTGGTTAAATAGGGAAATATCGCGGCTTGTTGCATGGAAATTTTGTTTATAAATTCCTTGACAGTGCCGCAAATAAGGCGATAATGGCAAACATCTATTTGGGTGAAAGATGGTCGGCATCCGCAGGTGATCAGTTGCGGATGATGGTCGTGGTTGCAGCGAAATGAAAAGGTCTGGGTCGAATCCTTCAGGTCAAAACGTGACGGAAGCTCCGCTTCAGCTCGCCGCCTGCAAATCACAGTCGTTTTAGCCACAGGGCTGGCCGAACCATTTTAAGGAACGAACGATAGGAGGCCCACAGTGTACGAGTATACGGATAAGGTTTTACGATGTATGGATTGCAACGAGGAGTTCATATTCACCGCGGGTGAACAGCTCTTTTTTGCCGACAAAGGTTTAAAGAACGACCCCAAGCGATGTAAACCCTGCAAGGTAAAAAAGAATGAGAGGATCGCTGCGAACATGCAAGCCTACGGTCAGGCCTTTCCTCGCGAGCGTGTCGAGGTGACCATCAAGTGTGCATTATGCGGGATTGAGACGACCGTGCCGTTCAAGCCAACCCAGGGACGGCCTGTTTACTGTCGCGACTGCTTTTTGAGAATGCGCGCCTCGACGTCGCATGTTCATGCCCAGCTCTCCTAGCCAGGGCTCAACATCTCGTTAATTCTCGGCGCATCTGTACTGTCGCCTTCCGCGAAGCTGGAAGTGGATCCAGACGGAATGGGTATCCCTGTCTCGCAATCATGCGAAGGCTCGAACTCCCGCCCGCGAACCGATCTATCCCGAGAGAGAATTAAGATAATCGCGGACTTTCTTCATATCCTCCCAGGCCTCGCGTTTCTTTTCAGGAACCCTGAGCAGGTATGCCGGGTGGAAAGTCGGCATGACCTTCACGCCGTTCCAGTCTCGCCATTCGCCTCGCGCCCTGGTGATCGGGTCTCTGGTTCTCAGGATGGTCTGAAAGGCGGGAGAGCCGAGCGCGACTATAACCTGGGGGCGGATGAAAGCCAGCTGCCTGAACAGGAATTGCTCGCACGTGGATGTTTCATCCCTTTCGGGAGTGCGATTGCCGGGCGGGCGGCATTTGACGATATTGGCGATGTAGACTTGCTCTCGCTTGAGACCTATGGCCGCGATTATCTTGTCGAGTAACTGGCCCGCTTTCCCGATGAAGGGCCTTCCGGTCGCGTCCTCGTCGGCCCCGGGGCCCTCGCCTACAAATACGATTCTCGCGTTCGGGTCGCCCTCGCCGAAGACTATGTGCGTGCGGTGCTCGTGAAGCTTGCAGCGCACGCATTCGCCGAGGTCTTCCCTTATGGCTTCAAGCGAAGCATCCTGCGGTTCGAGGACGGGGAGCGTGACCGCATGCGCCATGTCCGCCGCCGCGTCACCGAAAAGCCCGGCCTGCCCGGGGGGCGTACTCTTTCTTGGCATATCTTCTTGAAGTGGTGGTTGCGTTCTGTGCTCCGGCGGCTCGATCCGGGCGTCCTCGCCCGCGCCGCCGGGGCCTCGCATTCCGGTTAAGGGCGTGGAACCCGCCGCCACGGCCGGTTTCGCGGATCGGGTTCCTGCGCCGCCTATATCGGTTACGCCGATCTCTCGGTAGAACTGCAACTGCTCTCTCAGTTGACCGGCAAGTATCGCAATCTCGTCGTAAAGCTCTTTCGGCATCCATTTAAGATTGTGCGTCAGACCCGGATCGCGGTCAAGCACGAGAGCGCCCGCGCCTTTTACGCGCCCCGACAGCCTCGCGTTGCCGCTTCACAGGAACAGTCCGTTGTGAGAGAGTAGAGACGGATCCTTTGGACGAGCTGGTAGCGCTGTTCGGAAGACCTGGAGACGACCGGTAAAGAAGTGGGAGCAGAGATAATTAAAGAGTGGCGCGTCCCTGAATCGCTCCGCGCATTCCGCCATCGAAACTATCGAATCTATTTCGCGGGCCTCTTCGTGTCGTTCATCGGCACCTGGATGCAGAGCGTCGCGCAGAGCTGGCTCGTTTACCGCTTGACCGATTCCGCCCTGCTGCTGGGGCTCGTCGGGTTCGCCTCGCAGATTCCCGTATTCCTGCTCGCGCCCTTCGGCGGCGTGCTTGCCGACAGGCGAAGCCGCCATCGCATCATTATCCTGACGCAGACCCTGGCCATGGTTCAGGCCTTCATGCTCGCGGCCCTGACCCTGAGCGGGAGGGTGACCGTCGCGGCCGTCATTCTCCTGGCCGTGCTGCTCGGAACAGTCAATGCCTTCGACATGCCCGCCCGCCAGGCCTTCGCCGTAGAGCTCGTAGGCAAGAAGGACCTGATCAACGCCATAGGCCTGAACTCGTCGATGGTCAACAGCGCTCGCATAATCGGCCCCGCCGTCGCGGGCATCGTCGTCGCCTGGCTCGGAGAAGGGCTTTGCTTCCTCATCAACGGAGTCAGTTATCTCGCCGTGATCGGAGGACTGTTTATGATCAGGCCGGATGAGAGCGAAGCCGAGAAGCCGAAGAAGTCGGCGCTCCAGGACCTCAAGGAGGGGTTCGATTTCGTTCGCCGGACCGCGCCCGTGCGCGCGCTCCTGATTCTGGTCGCCTTCGTGAGCATCTTCGGCCTTCCTTACATAATACTCATGCCGATCTTCGCCGACAGGATTCTGGGCGTAGGCGCGAAGGGGATGGGGGTCCTGCTCGGCGCCGCGGGCATCGGCGCGCTGGCCGGGGCGCTGACCCTCGCGACGAGGCGCGAGGTGCGCGGGCTCGGCAAGCTGGTCGCGATCAGCGCGGCCGTCTCCGGTTGCATGCTGATACTCTTCTCTCTGTCACGAAGTCTCGTCTTGTCGGCGGCCCTGCTGGTCCCCTTAGGCTTCACCATGATACTTCAGACCTCCGCGTCAAACACCCTGTTGCAAAACCTGGTTCCCGATAGAATGCGCGGGCGAGTAATGAGCTTCTTCTCGATGAGCCTGATGGGCATGGCTCCTTTCGGGAGCCTGCTGGCGGGAGCCGTCGCTACCAGATTCGGCGCGCCCGCGACCGTCGCGGCCGGGGGCGCGCTCTGTCTACTGGCCGCCCTCGTCTTCAGCCTCCGCTTGCCGAGTCTGAGGCGGGAGGCCGTCCCGATACTGATCGCTCTTGGAGCGGTCCCGGGGGAGCCCCCGGAGATCGACACAAGCAAAGGGCCGCACTGAGCCGGGTACTCCCAGTCGTGGGTCGCCCGGGGCCCGTCATCTCCCCTGACCGAGCACTACGCGGCCGATTGTGAAGACGCTGACTCGCGCCGCGCCCGCGTCAATCAGAGCCCCGGCCGCGGCCTTCGCCGTGCTCCCGGTAGTATAGAGGTCGTCCACGAGCACGACATCGAGGCCTCTTACGAGCCTCGGGGCCGCCACGCGAAAGGCCTCGCTCAGGCTTCTCTCGCGGTCTGCCGTATCGAGCCCGGCCCTGTGACGCTCTGTATTCTTCGTCCTTACGATTATTCTCTCTTCGACCGGGAGGCGGAACCTCTTTGCAATGGCCTTTGCGACAAGCGCCGCCTGATTGAATCCGCGCGCCCTCTGGCGGAGCGGGTGCAGGGGGACGGGAACCAGCAGGTCGCCTCCGATCAGGTCGCGGTGATCCAGGAAGGTATCTTCGAGAAGTCGCTTCAGGCGGGGGCAGAGGTGGGGCTCCGATTTCAGGAACAGGATGCTCGCTTCGAGCGCGCCTCCGTAGGCCCCGCAGGAGCGGGCGGTCGAGAAGGGAAGCGCCGAGCATCTGCCGCACGCGGTGGAGTCGTCACGCAACGCTCCGCACGCGGGGCAGACTCGATCAGATCGAAATAAGAGGGTTATTTCAGGGTCTTCCCAGCACGATTGGCAGGCGACTCCATCGTTCCAGGAATCGATGGAGTCGCCGCAGAGCTGACAGTCTGAAGGGTAGACCAGGGAGAGCAGGCCATCACGCAATCTCGAAAGTGCACGACCGCGCACGGGCAAGCCTCCGGTGTTCGGGATTACTTCGCGAGTAGGCGAAGTCGAGGCAGGCGGAACGGCCTCCGCCTTTGCCTGGAGTGTTCGATTGTCTGGTTTGAAGCCACTATTAAATCTCTTTCTCTACCAGAAGGCCCTGTTCGACCAGCTCCTGACAGCGGATGCAGTGAGGGGTCCACGGAATGGCGTCGATTCGCTTCGGAGCGATCTCTTCACCGCAATTTATGCATTCGCCGTAAGAGCTGTCCTGAATACGCTCCAACGCCTCCTCTATCAGCTTGAGCGTGTTTCTCTCATTGGTGCTCTGCGAAAAGAGCAGTTCCTTGGTGTATGAATTCGAAGCTTTGTCGGCCGGATCCTGACTCACGTCGCGGTCTGCCTCGCGACCGTAATCCTCCGTTCGTTCGACCATACCGAGGAGCGCATTTCTTTGCTCGATCAATCTGCTTTCGTATTGCTTCACTTTCTTCTTATCCATCTTTGCTCCATGGCTGAAAATCTCGATATTATACCACCCTGCTTCGTCAGGGAAATCTTCTATTAGTCTTGTACTCACTTCTGGTAGGGCAGGTCATGAATGATCGTATAGGCCCTGTATACCTGCTCCGCCAGGACAGCCCGCGCGAAATCGTGTGTCAAAGTCATCCTCGATAAAGCGAGAGTAAGATCGGCCCGGCCCTTCACTCCGCTCGACAGGCCGGCGTGGCCTCCGATCACGAAGGTCATCTGCCGCGTAGAGGCCAGCCTGTGCTTCTCGATAAGCTGCGCGAGCTCTACCGAGCGCAAAGCGCTCCCGCGCTCGTCGAGGACTACGACGAACTGATCGCCCGAGGTCTTCGCGAGGATTTCTTCGCCCTCTTTTTCAATGATCTTCCTTACGTCTCCGCCCGCGTCGTCGCGCTCGCGAAGCTCGACGACTTCGACCCGCGCGAATTTTTCAACGCGGGCGAGATAATCTTCGACCAGCTCTTTGATCGGCCCCCGCTTCGTCTTTCCAACCCAGAGAAACCGCAGCTTCATGACGCCTTTCGGTCCGGGACGTTTCCGGCAAAGGTCGGCCCGGGAGCGGCTTTCGCTCAGCTCAGCCCGGCGCTCTGTGCCTTCAGCTTGCCGATGTTATAACGCCGCATCTTCTCATAGAGATTTTTTCGGCTGATGCCGAGAATCTCCGCGGCGCGAGTCTTATTCCACCGGGTATATTCGAGCACCTCCCGTATGTACACCGACTCAAGCTCCGCCAGCGACGGCTTCCTTCCGCGAGTCTGCATCAATCTCGCGGCAGAGCGCAGGTAATCGGGCAACTGCTCCGGCTCGATAATCTCGCGTGTCGTTGCCAGGACCGCTTGTTCTATGATGTTTCTCAGCTCGCGAACATTGCCTGGAAAGTCATAATTCTTCAGCAGCTCGACCGCCTCGTTCGACAGATGGACGCCGCTGCGCCCGCTCCTGGCCCCGAACTGCCGCACGAACTGTTCCGCGAGCGCGGTTATATCCTCGGCCCTCTGCGAGAGGCGAGGGATCTCGACCGTCACCACGTTGAGCCTGTAGTAGAGGTCGTCGCGGAAGGTATGTACCCGCACGGCCTCCTTGAGATCGACATTGGCGAGCGCGATTATTCGGACGTTGATGTGGACCGACTGCTTCCCGCCGAGTCGCTCGAAGGTGCGCTCTTCGATCACGCGCAGGAGCTTGGCCTGGGCGGGAGGGCTGAGGCTGGCGATCTCGTCCAGGACCAGAGTGCCTGCTTCGGCGGCCTCGAACCTTCCGGCCTTCGTCTCGCTCGCCCCGGTGAACGCGCCCTTCTCGTACCCGAACAGCTCGGATTCCAGCAACTCTTCCGGCAGGGACGCGCAATCGATCTTCACGAAGGGGTAATCCCGGCGCGGGCTAAGGTCGTGGATGTGACGGGCGGCCACGTCTTTCCCCGTCCCCGACTCGCCGATGACGAGTACGTTGGCATCGGTGGCGGCCACACGCTCCATCAACTCGGCGACGCGCTGCATTACCGGGGAGCTGGTTATAAGCTTCATATCCTTGAGCCTCTATCGAAGAAGACCGGGCGAAGGGGCTTTCTGCAACGAGAGCGATACCTGCAAGCGGCTAACTGTGAACCACCCGCGGCTCCGACGGAGAGGTACGCGGCTTAACGGTCGGGGTTCAATCCTGCGGCTCTTCGGCTCGCCCTTCTTCCGGCACCTTTACTCGGGCCGCATCACGCCAGAGGCGTTCGAGATCATAGAACTGCCTCGACGAGCTGCTGAACACGTGCACAATGAAATCGCCGTAGTCTAGCAGAATCCATTCCGCACTGCTATAGCCTTCTATGTGAAGGAGCCGCTTTCCGGCCTTGCGCAGCCTGTCTTCGACTTCATTTGAAATCGCCTGCACCTGCCGGTTGTTGGCGCCCGAACATATGACGAAGTACTCCGTAAAAGAAGCGATCTGGCGAAGGTCAAGGATAGCGATGTCGGTGGCCTTCTTGTCGCTCGCGGCGCGGGCCGCAAGAAGGGCCGCTTCTTCTATATCCATCATCTGTGGTTGTTCTTCTCTATTTGCGATACGACTCATCAATTCACCGCCTGTACACTCCGTACCTCGAAATATAGGTGGCCACGAGCGGGGGAACCAGTCCTTCGATCTCTCCGCCTTCTCGCGCCCTCTTCCTGATCTCCGTGGAAGAGATATCCTTGATCACGTAATCCGTCAAATATATCTCTCCGCGCGGAGCCGTGGTCTTCGCCGCGTCCTCTCGGCGCCCTCGTAAATCGACGACGCGCGATGATATTGTAACCGGCAGGTGCGAGGTTGCAACCTCGTGGCCCGGCCTGGCAGCTACGATAAGGTTACAGCCTTCCAGTATCCGCTCGGGCTCGCGCCAGCTCATCAGCTCCTCGAACGAGTCCGCGCCCATGATGAAAAAGAACGTGTCACCCGGCTCGAAGGAGCCGCGAAGCCGCTCGATGGTCTCGAAGGTGTAAGGCCTGTCGGGCGCCTCAATCTCGATCGTGGAGACCGTCGCGTATTCGTCTTCGAGTATACCGAGCACCGCCATCGCGTAGCGGTGATACGTGTTTGAAACGGAGCGCGGGTCTTTATGGGGGGGCCTGTGAGCCGGTATTATCAGCAACCTGTCGAGCCCGAACCTTCGAGCCGTCTCGCGGGCCACTTCGACGTGCCCGCAATGTATGGGATCGAAGGTGCCTCCATACGCCCCTATTCGCCTTTCACTCAGAGCCCGTTCCCCCTCTCAGTTACCGCCCGCCGTTCACGCGCGGACCTCCGCCTCTTCCTTGATCCGGTCGAGCTGGCTCCCGAGAGCGTTGACCAGCTCTTTAATCCCCCGGCCCGTGACCGCCGAGATCTCGTAGAGATCGAGACCCTTCTCCCGGCAGAAGGCTCGAAGCTGATCGACCCTCGAAGGATCGTCGAGCGCGTCCATCTTCGAGGCCGCGACCATCTGCGGTTTGGAGAGCAGGTCCGCCTTGTACGATTCAAGCTCGTGACAGATGGTGAGAAAGTCGTTCACCGGATCCCTGTCGTTTGAAGAGACGTCGATAACGTGGAGCAGCATCTTCGTTCGCTCCACGTGGCGAAGGAACTCAAGGCCGAGCCCCGTGCCCGTGTGAGCGCCTTCGATCAAGCCGGGAATGTCCGCCCCCACGTAGGTCTTGTCCTCACCGAAAGCGACGACTCCGAGGTTCGGCTCGAGCGTCGTGAACGGGTAGTCGGCGATCTTGGGCCTCGCCGACGAGATGCGAGAGATGAGGGTCGATTTTCCCACGTTCGGAAATCCGACGAGCCCCACGTCCGCTATGAGCTTCAATTCGAGCTGAAGCATCCGGACCGCGCCCGGCTTACCTTCCTGATGGTAGCGTGGGGCGCGAT
>DATLMR010000331.1:0-15102 GCA_035537555.1 Blastocatellia bacterium | reverse complement strand
TCTTGACTAGCCAGAAGGGAAACATCAGCAGTGTTATACTTCATAGAGACCTTCCTCCGGTTCTGTTTAGTCTTGCAACTTACAGATTAACCGGGTTAGGTCCTTATTTTTAGTTGTCAACCTACTTTGTTACAGCCCTGGGGAACGGTCTCTCGCAATTCGATTGCCCTGAAGGAAGTGAGATGCGGTTGACACGCGGCCGCTTTTGCCGAAGCATGTCTGCGGATCCGGTTACCTCTCGAGCGATTCTTCTAAAGCGACACTCTTTCGAGGGCCAGGCCGCGCGGTCCCATGATAAAGGTAATGCCGCCCGCTCCATCATTGATCGATTCGTTCAGACGGTCGAGAGACTGGCTCTCGACGGCGCTCGCGCCCTCTCTCTATGCCCGGCCGAAAGAGGCCCCCCCGAAAAGAGGGCGTCGCGCCCGACTCACGGCGATCGGACTGCTGATCTTCGCCGCCGGGTTCGCCGTCAGGCTCCTGCACTGGCAGGACGCTCAGGTAGAGATGAACAAGGATGAGGCCGTCATCTCCGCGCTCGCGCGGCCTTACAGGCAGGAGGCCGTAAAGATGCTCGGCGAGCGCCGCCTGCTCTACCCCGCGGAGCCTTTCGATCCCACCGACGCGCGCATGATAGTTCATCCGCCGGGCTACTCCATTTTGATGGCCGCGACCCTCAAGGCGTTCGAGGACCTCGACTCCCTGCGCCTCATACAGATCACGGGCGACAGCCTGGCCGCGGTGCTCGTATACATCATCGTCCTCGGCCTCCTCCCGGCCGGAGTCGCGGGGACCGCGGGGCTCCTCGCGGCCTTCTCGCCCCATCTCGCCTTTTACTCGCTATGGCTCACGCCCGAATCGCTCTCGGCGCTTCCCGTGCTGGCCGCGGTATTACTTATCGCCGGAGCGGCCAGGAGCCCCGGCCCGATCAAGGTCGTGATCGCGGGAGCGCTGCTCGGGCTATCGTGCTGGCTGCGGGCGAACGGATTGCTGCTCGCGCCCTTTCTCGCCGTGGTCTGCCTCCTGCCGCTCGACCGGAGAGTGCGATGGCGCTACGCGGCTCTGCTGGCCGGTGCGGCTCTCGCCGTCATCTCTCCCATAACGATTCGCAACTGGATCGTCTATCACCGCTTCATCCCTCTCTCGCTCGGCTCCGGCATCACCCTGATCGAAGGCATAGCCGAATACGACAAGGAGAATCGCTTCGGCCTTCCGGCGACCGACCGCGAAGCTGTGCGGAAAGACGGCGAGTGGCACGACAGGCCCGAATACGCGACGAGCCTCTGGACGCCGGACGGAGTGGAGCGGGACCGGTCCCGATTCGCGCGCGGGCTCTCCGTGATCCGCGCAAACCCCGGGTGGTTCGCGGGAGTGATGCTCGACCGCGCGTTCGGGATGCTCAGGTATAACGATTCATTCGGCCACGGGCGGCGTTATGACATCGCGAGCGTCCCCACGCTCGCGCCCGCCCCGCCCTTCGGCCACCGGCTCTCCGACTCAAGCGAGCCGCGACAGGTCTGGATGAGCGAGCCCGCCGACCTGATAGGCGGGGGGCAGGCGCTCGCGCGAAATGCCGAAGCGTTCGTGACGGGGTTCGACCGCGCGCAGATCCTGGCGGGCGACGGCTCCGGTTTCGCCGACCAGTTCGCCTCCGCCCCGATCCCCCTCAAGAGAAATACGGACTACCTCCTCGAAGTGCCCGTCTGGGAGAGACAGGGCGCGCTCGCGGCCAGAATCACGACCCTGGACAGGCGAATCTCTCTGGCCGCGCAGATAGTGCGGGCCGCCGACAGAGAAGAGGAAGAATCAGGCGAATCGAGGATGCCTGAGCGGCCCGGCCCGTCGCCCGTGATGGTCATTCGCATGCCCTTCGCAAGCGGAGAACGAGACGAGGCGCGTCTCGTCATAAGCAACAACGGCCCGGCCCCGGCCCGGCCCGCCCTCCAGCTCGGAGTAGTCGAGCTCTTCGAGCTCGGTCCGACGCCGCACCTCTGGACCCGCCTGCCCCGCGAGCTCTTTCGCGGCATTCAGAAGAACATTTTCAAGACCACTCTGATGCTCTCGCTCGTCTTCTCGGGCATCGCCCTGCTGGCCCTTGCCCGCAGGCCGCGCGCGTTGCTCGTGCTGCTCGCCGTGCCCTTCTATTACCTGTCGCTCCAGTCATTCCTCCACACGGAGTATCGTTACATCATCGCCATTCACTACTTCCTGTTCGGGCTCGCCGCCGTGCCCGCCTTTATCGCGGTCCGGGCCGCGCTCCATCTCCTCCGCCGGGCTCGCGCTCGGATGAGCTCGGGAGCCTGATACGCGAGCCCTTCAAATATCGCGGAGCTCACGGGCGAGCGCCTGTCGAGCGCGCTCAAGCATGGCTTCGGCCTCTTCCGAGCTCGTGGCGGAGGCGGAGATGAGGATGCGGAACTTCAGGTCGCGCTCCAACCCGCTCGCCCGCGATTTTATGTAGACCTCCGGATGGGCCGAGGCCACCCGGCGCAGCGCCGGAGCCAGGAGCGATTCGTCTCCGCAATCGACCAGCACTTCGCGCTCGCGATAGCTGCCGCGACCGAACATCCCGCGGAGCAGCTCCTGGAGCGGCCCCTCGACTATGCCTTTCAACTCCGAAGGAGCTCCCGGCAGAGAGATTACGCGGCAGCCTTTCTCTTCCACCACGATGCAAGGAGCGACGCCGACCGGATTGCCAAGCACGCGCGCGCCTTCGGGGATCTCGGCCATCTTCAACCTGGCTTCGTTCATCTGCGGGCTCGGCACGTAGCCGCGAGAGGCGAGCTCGCGATACCGGGCTTCTATCAATTCGCGGGCTTCGGCCGCGACCTCGAGCCTGAGCCCCATGGCCGAAGCGACCGCTTCGACCGTGAGATCGTCGTCCGCCGGGCCGAGCCCTCCGCAGGTGAAGATCGCGTTCGGGCGTCGCGCGAGCGAGGCGTTTATCTCCTCGACTATTGACTCCCTCTCGTCCCGGACCACCGATATATGCCTCACGCGACCGCCCATTCCCCGGATCATCCGGCAGAGGTAGTTCGAGTTCGTATCCTGCGTCACTCCCAGCAGGATCTCGTTTCCGACGACGATTATTTCCACGGTCAGCACCCGCAGATTATACAATGGCGCAGGCATCTTTTATCGGGCTTCAGGTCTCAAATCACCGGTAGGGCCGGGCGTATGACCGTTCCGGTTCGTGCGGCTGCGCCCACTTTGCCCTACCGACTCAATAAATAGCACCTTTCGGAAGGAGCGCATAAGGATGAAGCGAAGCAGAATCGTAATGGGTTTATCGATAGCCCTTATGTCGATTGCGCTGACGGGCTGCCCCGAGCGGAGAAAGATCGGGGACATAACTAACGATCCCGGGCGCTACATCGACAAGGAGGTTACCGTCGTCGGCCGCGTGACCCGCTCTTACGGCGCGCTGGGCACGGGAGTCTTCGAGATCGACGACGGCACGGGCCGCGTCTGGGTAGTCAGCGAAAGGTATGGAGTTCCCAGTAAAGATACCTACGTCGGCGTGTCCGGCAAGGTGATCCCGGGCGTCACTTACGGCGGGCGAAACTACGGGACCGGCATCCGCGAAACGAAGCGCCGCAGCCGCGAAACCAAGTAGCTCGCCCCGTAGCGGATCTGGAATCGATGCAGGGGCAGCCCTCTACCGAGCGAAGGCGTCTGGAGGGTTGCCCCTGCGCTCGCTTCGCCTACCCGATCGCCCCTTCAACCGGAGCGGCTCCCGCGCGCGGTCTGAGCAGCTCATACCCCTCCGAGCGCGCGACGTAGGTGGCGGCTGTGATGTCTCCGGTCACGTTGAGCGTGGTTCGGCACATGTCGAGTATGCGATCGACCCCGATGATGATCGCTATCAGGGCCGGATTCACTCCTATGGTCGCGAGCACGACTACGATGAAAGGGATCGAGCCCGAGGGCACGCCCGCCGTTCCGATCCCGCCCAGAATACCCATGTAGGCGACGACTATCTGCTGGCCGAGCGTGAGCTCGACTCCGGCGAGCTGCGCGAGAAAGAGGACCGTCACGCCTTCATACAGGGCCGTGCCGTTTTGATTGGCCGTCGCGCCGACCGTCAGCACGAAGCTGTTGATCTCGCGAGGCACTCCGAGATTCTCCTCCGAGACGCGGAGCGCGGTAGGCAGCGTCGCGTTCGACGAGGAGGTCGAAAAGGCAGTCAGCATGACGGTCTTGATTCGGCGGAAGAATTCAAGGGGAGAGATGCGCGACAGGAGGTAGATCGAAAGCGAGTAGACTCCGAACATGTGTATCGCGAGCCCCGCGAGCACCGTGACGACGAACCACCCGAGCACCGCCCGCAGCTCCAGGCCGAACCGCGCCGTCGTCGTGAAGAGCAGGCACGCGACGGCGAACGGCGCGACCTTCATTATTATGTCAATTATCTTCGCCGAGATCTGGTAGAGGGCCTCGAGGCCCCGGACGAGCGGCGCGGTCGTCGACTCCGGGATCAGGGTTATGGCGATGCCGAGGAAGAGCGCGAAGAACATGACGTGGAGCATGTTGGGAGTCTCGGACGCCATGGCGGCGAAGGGATTGGCCGGGACCAGGGTCTTCACGACCTGCATCAGAGGAGAATCGGCCGCGGCCGTCTTCGTCGTGTTCTCCACCGTCCGCGTAGCGTCGTTGCCGTACCTCTGCTTGAGAGCCTCGGTGGTCGCCGGGTCGATCCGCTTGCCGGGCTTTATGGTGTTCGCGAGCGTTATTCCTATGACCACGGAGAGGGCCGAGATTATCAGAGTGTAGGCGAAGGTCTTCAATCCGACGCGGCCCAGCTTGCGAACGTCTCCGATGCCCGCGACGCCGACGACGAGAGACGAAAAGACGAGCGGTATCACGACCATAAGGAGCAGGCGAAGGAACAACTGTCCCACCGGCTCGGTTATATTGTTGACTATCCATTGAACGCGCGGGTTGTCGCCCCCGGCCAGCATGTTCACGGCGACGCCGGAGACGACTCCGACCAGGAGGCCCAGGAAAATCCGCGTGTGCAGGGGCAGGCCCTTCGGTTTATCGGGCGTCGCGTCATCGAGGTCGGTCGTCACCTCGCGCTCGAATGCGTCCTTGTCGAGGGTCGGGCCGGTCGAAAGCTTTTCATCTTTCCGGTCAGGCATGTTGGCTCTCTCGAGGGGGTGATCTTTACAACGCGTTGAAGGTTATGTTTTTTGCGGGCCCGAGTCAATTGCAAATCCGACAGAGGTCGGCACCCGTGGAATGGCGCGCATGAATTCTCGATCATCGCGCGCGATTCCCCGGAGCGATATGGCGGCAAATAAATACTGTTGCCTTTGGATTATTACGAACGGCTGACCGCCTCGAAGGCGCCGACCCGCGCCCCTTCCTGCCGCTACCATAACGAGTGTGGTGACAAAACTCTGATCGGATTCGCTTCCAGCCGCCTGACGCGGCTCCAAACATCCCTAAGCTTCCGGGCCAGTCTCGCCCGCGCCGGCCGAGCGGCTCAGCCCTTCGGAGTCTTCCCGGCTCGCGCCCGCTTCCTCGTTCAGGTCTCGCTCTTTGAGCGGCTGCGTGTCGTAGTGGTCTTCGGAGACTGCCTCGAACGATTCCTTCCTGGTCTGTCCCGCATCGGCTCTGCCCTGGTCGCCGCCGGCGCTCTGCTCCGGCCCG
Source organism: Blastocatellia bacterium (assembly GCA_035537555.1). GTDB lineage: Bacteria > Acidobacteriota > Blastocatellia > UBA7656 > UBA7656 > DATLMR01. The sequence goes on along the minus strand of DATLMR010000331.1, from coordinate 9,447 downwards.
GCTATCTCAAGCACCCTGGCCCACTCGACGCGCGACGACTTCCTCTTGCCCTTGACGCGAAAGTCCACGCCCGTCTCGTCGAGCGTCACGACGTAGGTGTTGCCGTCGATATCGACTTCTCTGCTTATCGGTTTGGTAAATTTCATAAACTCTCCTCTCCGCCTGAAATCCTCGAACACACGGCAGGTCCACCTGTGCCGATAATGAAAAGGAAATTCTATTTGTCCGCTCGCACATTTGTCCACCGCAAGAGCCGGACCTTATTTTGCGGGGTCGGGAGAGAGGCTTCCGGAGGTGGCGAGCAGGTTCTTAATCATGGGAAGAAATTCCGCGAAGACGAGAGGCTTTCGGGCGCAGGCCGACGCGCCCGCGGCCATCGCATTTCTCATGGTCATCGCGCCATAAGCGGTGATGGCGAGTATGGGCATGGTGGCCAGATCGCGCTTAAGCCTTATCTGGCGCGTGAGCTCGATGCCGTTTACTCTCGGCATGCTTATATCGGTTATGATGAGGTCCGGCTTCAGCTCGGCCGTCACGGCCAGAGCGCACTCGCCGTCGGCTGCGGTTATCACTTCATAACCCTCGCTCTTGAGAATCAAAGAAAGCACGTAGCGAGTGTCGGAATCGTCGTCCACAATCAGTATTTTTTTTGCCATTGCGGAAACCCTTCTTGCCCGAACAGGCCTTGAAGTGTACCATCCGGCCCATCAAAAGAAAAGAGTCCCGGTTTTGAAAGCGCCCAATCCCACATGCGAACACAGGAGCCGCGAAGGCCGCGCCGCGCTCCCGCCTTCGTTCCCGCGCCCGCGCGCCTTCGCGCCGTACGCGTCCGGGCCGCCCGGGAGTAAAAGAGCCTCTGTAATAAGGAGATAAGACGAAAGGGCACGCCGCGCGAGGCGACTTCCCGGCGCACACGCGGGGCGACCCCTGTCGGAGGGCCGTCTCGTTCCCGGAATGGCACGGCATTTGGCTATAGCTTCGAGCGACGACCGTCGCCCGGCGTGACGACACGTGCGCGCGGGCAGTTTTATATGCCAAGTGAGGACCATCTGGAGGAAATTTATGGAAGTCCTGTTGAAAGACCTTCGCTACGGGATACGAATGCTCGCCAAAAAACCCGGGTTCACCGCCGTGGCTATCATCGCCCTGGCGCTCGGAATAGGCGCGAACACGGCCATCTTCAGCGTGGTCGATACGGTCCTGCTGCGCCCGCTTCCCTACGACAATCCGGACGCGCTCGTCTGGATATATGAGAGCAATCTTCCGAGCGACATAAAAACGGAACCGGCTTCGCCTCCTAACTACCTCGACTGGAAGAGTCAGAACCAGGTCTTTGAAGATATGACGGCATTCGCCAACTCGAATTCGATCCTCTCCACGGGCGGCGAGCCCGAGCGCGTGCCGACGGGGCTCGTGACCGCGAGCTTCTTTTCGGTGCTGAAGGCGCAGCCGGCCCTGGGCCGCACGTTTGTTCCCGACGAAGAGAAGCAGGGCAATCATCGAGTCGCCATCCTGAGCCACGGGCTCTGGCAGCGCCGCTTCGGAGCGGACCCCGAGATTATAGACAAGACCGTTATCCTCAACGGGAATCCTTACGTGGTGGTCGGAGTGATGCAGCCCGGCTTCAAGCATCCCAGGCCCGACCTCAGGAAGCAGCCCGAGATATGGATGCCCATCGTGCTGAACCCGACGTCGGCCCGAAGGGGCGATTTTCTGAGCGTCATCGCCCGCACCAAACCCGGCGTCACCCTTGAGCAGGCCCGCGCGGAGATGAATGTCATCGCGAGCGGTCTGGAACAACAATACCCGGCGACGAACGCGAACTGGGGCGTCACGCTCCTCTCTCTGCACGAGCGGTTCGTCGGAGACGTGCGCCTCATGCTGATCATACTGGCGGGGGCGGTGGGCTTCCTCCTGCTGATCGCCTGCGCGAACGTAGCGAACCTGCTGCTCACCCGGGCGGCCTCGCGGCAAAAAGAGATCGCCATTCGAGTAGCAATGGGGGCGAACAGGGCTAGGCTCGTCAGGCAGCTCCTGACCGAAAGCCTGTTGCTCGCGCTCGCGGGCGGAGCGCTCGGCTCCCTGCTCGCGCTCTGGGGCGTCGACGCCATGATAGCCTTGAACCCGGGCAACATTCCGAGGCTCCAGGAGACCGGCATCGACTGGCGCGTGCTCAGCTTCACGTTCGTGGTATCGGTATTGACCGGCGTAATCTTCGGGCTCCTGCCCGCGCTTCAGTCCTCGAACCCCAACCTCACCTCGTCGCTCAAGGAAGGCGACAGGGGCTCGACCGAGGGCTTCCGCGGCCGCCGCCTTCGCGGCGCGCTCGTCGTGGCCGAGGTGGCGCTCTCGCTCGTGCTGCTCGTGGGCGCGGGGCTGATGATCAAGAGCTTCTTCGTCCTTCAACAAGTCGACCCCGGATTCAACGCGGGGCAGATGGTCACGATGGAGCTATCGCTTCCCGCGGCGAAGTATAAAGACGACACCCAGATACTCTCGTTTTACGACCGCCTCGCCGAAGGGGTCTCGGGGATACAGGGCGTCGAAAAAGTGGCCCTGATCGATTCCCTCCCGATGACCGACAGCGCGAGCATGATCGGCTTTGCGATAGAAGGCCGTCCCCAGGCGCCCGACGACCCGGTCATGGACGCGGAGACCTACAGGGTAACTCCGAGCTACTTCGAGACGATGAACATCCCGCTCGTGAGCGGACGCCTCTTCACGCAGTTCGACAAGCCGGACGCCCCACAGGCGCTGGTCGTCAACGAGACCTTCGCGCGCCGCTTCTTTCCCGGCGAAGACGCCTTAGGCAAGCGCATCACGTTCGGCGACCCCGAGGCCCCGGATGTCCGGTGGGTCAATATAATCGGCATTGTAAAAGACGTACGGCACATGAAGCTCGACATCGCGCCGTACCCGCAGATGTACAGGAACTATGCTCAGGCCGTATCGAGGTCTCTCGCCCTCATGGTGCGGACCTCGGGCGATCCCATGATCCACCTCCCCGCGATTCGCAGCCAGATAGGGGAGCTCGACAAGGAGCAGCCGCTTTATAACGTCCGCACGATGCGGCAGCTGGTCGCCGCCTCCGTCGCGCGGCCCGGATTCAATACCCTGCTCTTCTCGATATTCGCGGGCGTCGCCCTGATACTCGCGGCGGTCGGAATCTACGGGGTGATCTCTTATTCGGTCACGCAGCGCACGCACGAGATAGGCATTCGCATGGCGCTCGGAGCGAGGCAGCGAGACGTGCTGAAGATGGTCGTGGGCCAGGGCATGTTGATGGCCCTGATCGGAGTGGGTGTGGGGCTGGTCGCCGCCATAGGACTCGCGCGGTTCATATCGAGCCTGCTCTTCAACGTGAGCTCGACCGACCCTCTGACCTACGCGGGCATCGCGCTGCTCTTTGCCGGAATAAGCCTGCTCGCCTGCTACATTCCGGCGCGCAGGGCCACGAGAGTCGATCCGATGATCGCGCTCAGGTACGAATGAGAGAATGAGCCGGGGGTCGGTCATGGAGGGCGCCCGCGACCACGCGTCATTTGAGATTCTCTCCGGGGAATCCTCTCGATTCGATCATAAGCGCGAGCACCATCCCTGACCGCGGCCCCGGCCGCCGTCGAAAGAGGTGAAGCGATGGGCAATCTGCTACAGGACATTCGCTACGGCTTTCGCATACTGGTCAGGAGCCCCGGATTTGCCGCCGTGGCGATCATTTCACTCGCGCTCGGCATCGGGGCCAACACTTCGATCTTCAGCGTCATCAACGCCACGCTCTGGCAGTCGCTCCCTTACAAGGACCCCGACAGGCTTGTGAGGGTTTATCGCACGACTCCCGATCCCGACTTCCCCATCTCGGCCTGGTCCTATCCGAAATACGAGATGCTGCGCGACCATAATCAGGTCTTCGAAGGCGTAGCGGCTTTCAGCACTCACGACTTCCCGCTTACCGGCACGGACGACCCCGAGCGGCTTGAGGTCGAGATAGTCTCGGCCGGCTACTTTCCGCTCCTCGGCATACAGCCGGCCCTCGGTCGCGTCTTCGAGCCCGAGGACGATAAGACGCCCGGGACGAGCCCCGTGGCCGTCATAAGCCATTCCCTCTGGCAGCGCAGGTTCAAGGCGGACCCGAACGCGCTCGGGCAGCCGATCAATCTCAACAAAGTGCCGTTCACGATCATCGGAGTCCTGCCCGAAGGGTTCAAAGGCCAGTCCAACGCCGCGCAAGCATGGGTCCCGATGATGATGGCCCCGTCGCTCACCTTCCCGCGCAGGCTCGCCACGGCGGGCGCTCACTGGCACGAGGTGATCGCGCGCATCAAGCCCGGCGTAACCGAATCCGAAGCCCTGGCGGAGATGGAGGTGATCGGGAACGATATTCAGGAGTCGATCTCCAAGCGGTTCTCTCCCGACCCCGAGATGCTCAGGCTCGTTCACCTCAAGGAGGCCCGCATCGACCCCGTGATGCGCAAGTCTTTCCTCATACTCTTTGCGGCCATAGGGTTCGTGCTATTGATCGCGTGCGTCAACCTGGCGAACCTGCTTATGGCCAGGTCTTCCGCGCGGCAGAAAGAGATGGCCATTCGCCTGGCCGTCGGCGCGAGCCGGGGGCGGCTCGTCCGCCAGCTGCTCACGGAGAGCGTGGTGCTTGCCCTTATGGGCGGCCTCCTCGGGTTGCTCGTGACCCTGTGGGGCATAGAGGTGCTCACGGCCTTCAAGCCCGAGGGGGTGATCACGTGGCAGAAGCTCGATTTCGAAAGCGCCGGGATCGACGGGCAGGTGCTCGCTTTCAACCTGTCTCTATCCCTCTTCACGGGCCTCCTGTTCGGGCTTATGCCCGCTTTGCAGGCGTCCCGCGCCGAGATCAACGAGTCTCTGAAAGAAGGATTCAGCGGCATGACCATGAGACCGCGCGGCCTCCGGCGGCTCAACGCGCGTAACGTTCTGGTCGTGACCGAGATCGCCATCGCCCTGGTGCTGCTGATAAGCGCCGGGTTGATGATCAAGAGCTTCTCGCGCCTCCAGGCGATCCGGACGGGCTTCGATCCGAGCAGCACGCTCACCCTGAAGGCCGACCTTCCCAAATACAAGCCCGAGGCCGCGGCGGCTTTTTACGAGCAGCTGCTCGCTCGCATAAACACCCTGCCGGGCGTGCAATCGGCCACCGTGGCCACTTCCACGCCTCTGTCCGGCAATTCCAGCGGGACGATCATGACGATCGAAGGGCGGCCCCCGCTCGACGAGCCGGGGGTCGGCCTTCACGCGGTCGCGCCCGATCATTTCGCGACCCTCGGCATCCCTCTGCTTCGCGGCAGGGCGTTCACCGAGCAGGACCGGGCCGGAGCCCGGCGCGTCGCCATCATCAACGAGACGGCCGCGCGCCGCTTCTTCCCCGACGATGACCCTCTCGGCAAGCGAATAACGCTCGCCGTCGGGTGGGAGCCCGAAGACGACACGGCGGAGATCGTCGGAGTAGTCGGAGACGTGAAGTACGGCAAGGTGGAAGACAGGCCGAACCCGGATGTCTACCTCTCTTACCTCCAGCCGACGGAGAACACCTCCTTCGTCATCGTGCGCACGAAGGCCGAGCCCACGTCGCTCGCCGGGGCCGTGCGCAGAGAGGTGCTGGCGCTCGATAAGAACGTCCCGATCTACGATGTCAAATCCATGGAAGACCGCATATCGGCGGCGACTTCGAAGACCAGATTCAGCGCGCTGCTTCTGGGCATATTCGCGGGCCTGGCACTCGTGCTCGCGGCCATAGGGATCTATGGAGTGATGTCCTACGCCGTATCGAGCCGCATCCATGAAATCGGCATTCGCATGGCGCTCGGAGCGAGGCAGCGAGACGTGCTGAAGCTTTTGATGAGCGACGCGGCGCTTCTGACCGCCGTGGGGCTTGCGATCGGGCTCGCGGCGGCTTACGCGATAACGCGCGTCCTGGCGAGCCAGCTTTACGAGGTCACTTCGACCGACATCTCCACCTTCGCGGTCATCTCATCGCTGCTTGCGGCCGTGGCCCTGCTCGCCTGCTACATTCCCGTCCGCAGGGCCATGGCCGTCGACCCGGTGATCGCGCTCAGGTACGAGTGAGCGGGTTCAGGTCTTCAAATCATCTTTGCGGAAGGGCCACGTCCACGACTATCGGGTCGTGGTCGGACAGAGGCGAGCCTTCGTGGGCCAGCCCCGCGAAGGTCTGGGGATCGACGCTCGACACGCCGGTTCCGGCGTCCGTAATCTCGCCGGCCCTGAGCGCCGAGATACCGCGCGCGGCGATCCAGTCGAGCCGGAATTCGAGCAGTATGCCGCCCGGCCCCACCCGTCTCATCACCCACCGGTTGACGGGGCCGGGCAGGCGCTTCGCGTCTTCGAGCCGCGATACTATGGTGCGACTGGTCGGCTTCCTGTCGTTGAACGATCGCAGGCCGTAGCCGAACTTCCCGAAGGCCGACAGGGCGGGCTCGCTCCTTTCGGGCTCGAGCAGCTTGCGCGCGAGCTTCTCGTGGTCGCCTCCCAGAATCCTCACGGTGTTCTTGAGCGCGCGCAAGCGCCCGCCTCGGGCGAAGGTGTGCGTGTTGAGATCGCCTCCGAAGATCACGGGGGCCGCCGGGCCTCCTTCGAGCCCGGACTCGATGGCTTCGAGAAACCCGCGCATCTGTTTCGCGCGGCAGCCGGGAGTGTTGACCACGTCGAGGTGCGCGGTCGCGGCGGTGAGCGTGACGGCTCCGATTTCGAGATCGACCATAATGCCCACGCGGCCGCCGAGCCGCCTCTCGGCACTCTCATAGTTGTTTTCACAGCGGGGCAATCGGGCCAGCCGCGCTTTAGAGAAGGGGTATCGCGTCAGGATCGCGTTGCCGTGAAGCGCCGAAGTGTTCTCTCCCGGAAGACTCTGCTCCGGCCCGACCCCCTTCGTGAATTCGAGGTATTCGGCCCCATAGATCGCGTGCGCGTTCAGCTCGCGGCTCAAGGCGAGGGCGACGTTCACGTTGTTGGAGCGGACCATTCCTTCGTCGAGCTCGTTCAGTATGAGCAGGTCGGCAAACATCAACACCGGGTGGGAGTTCAGGGCTTCGACTATGCCTCGGAGGCGGCTGCCCCGCTCTATGTTCCATTCGACGACCCTCAGAAACGACGAGAGCCGCGGGCGCGCTCCCTCGGCCCTGTACAGCTTCGGGTGGTTGAACAGGCGGCCAAGCTCGCCCGCGTGCCTGCTGAAAGCGGCCGAGCTTCGCAGCTCTTTGAAGGTGTCGAACCCGCCGAGGTCGTCTATCAGATGTCGATTGCCCGCGCGCGTGTCGCTCAATTCCAGCCTCGCCTTTCTTTTTCTTCCCCGGACCCGGAAGGGGGGCGGCCCGCTCCCGGCGGCCGGAGATAATAATCGGTAAGCGGCGATTCTCCCATGAGCAACCCGCGCGGTCAAAGCGTAGTCTAAGGTGGCGCGCGTTCCCGTCGTTTTTGATATTCTCTCAAGCGAAAGGTGTCTATCTACTCCCGAGGGAGACTCAAAATGGCTGATGAGACAACCGCACCCGCCTGGATACGCGCTTTCAAAGAGCGTGAGTTTCTTGCCTTCAGCATCCTCACGTTCGCGGCAAAATCCGCCCTGCTGGTCAGGCTGCCTTACAGGGACGTGGACGTGAACGCGCTCTACACGTCTCTGATCCTTCTCTCCTTTTACCTCTATTTCCGCTTTCGCTACAAATTGAGGCCGCCCCTTCTGATCGTGCTCTTTCTGGCGGCCGCCGTCGCGGTGGATGTGATGGGAAACTTCTTTCACCTTTACGGGAGACAGTTCGGCCCCGTGGAGTACGACGAGTTCTCGCATTTCCTCGGCTCGGGCTTATCGCTTCCGCCCGCCATGTGGCTCCTGAGATCGACGACCAGGCGCTTCGGGGTCAGGCTCCCCCTCGACCTGACGGCATTCCTCTCCGTCACGATAACCTTCAGCTTCTGCGCCTATTATGAAATCCTCGAGCTATGGGACGAGGTCTATTTCGGCGGCAAGCGATTGTGGACCCCCTCGGACAGCGCGAACGACTTGCAGTGGGACCTGGCGGGGATAATCTTCGCGGCCTTCATAGCGGCCGCCGTCTTCCGCCTGATCGACAGGCGAGCCGGGTACCGGGCCGACTCGGTTCGAGAGGAGCTTCAGATATCGCCCTTGAGCTAATACCTTGGGGCTTCGAGATCGGCGGCTGATCGAGCGCGGGGGCGGTGTGCGGACGATCTCTTTCGCATGCCGCCCCCGCCGGGCCGCTAGATGTCGAAGTACATGGAGAACTCGACCGGATGCGGGCGCATGCGGACGGGGTTGATCTCGTTCTTGCGCTTGTAGTCGATCCATCGCTCGATCAAGCCCTCGCTGAAGACGTCGTTGTGCAGCAGGAACGCGTGGTCCTCTTCGAGCGCCCGGAGCGACTCGTCGAGCGAGCCGGGCATCGAGGGAACGTTCTTCAACTGCTCGGGCGAGAGGTCGTAGATGTCTTTATCGAGCGGGTCGCCCGGGTCGATCCTGTTCTGTATTCCGTCGAGCCCCGCCATCAGCATCGCCGCGAAGGCCACGTAAGGATTGCAGGACGGGTCGGGCGGGCGGAATTCGAGCCGCTTGGCTTTCGGGCTTTGCGAGTACATCGGAATGCGAACGGCGGCCGAGCGGTTCCGGCTAGAATAGGCCAGGTTGACCGGCGCTTCGAAGCCGGGCACGAGGCGCTTGTAGCTGTTGGTCGTCGGGGCGGCGAAGGCCGCGATCGCGCGCGCGTGCTTGAGCAGCCCGCCTATGTAATGGAGCGCCATCTCCGAAAGCCCGGCGTAGCCGTCGCCCGCGAACAGAGGCTTGCCGTCTTTCCAGATCGACTGGTGGCAGTGCATGCCGTTGCCGTTGTCCCCGTAAATCGGCTTGGGCATGAAAGTCGCCGCCTTGCCCGCGCGCAGGGCCGCGTTCTTTACCGTGTACTTGAAGACCATCAGGTTGTCGGCCGTGTGAAGCAGGTTGCCGAACCTGAAGTCGATCTCGCACTGGCCGCCCGTGGCCACTTCGTGATGGTGGCACTCGACGCTGATCCCCGCGCCTCTGAGCAGCTTCGCAATCTCCGAGCGGAGGTCCGATATGGAATCGAGCGGGGGCAGGGGTACGTAGCCTTCCTTCGGGCGGATGTGGTAGCCGTGCCCGTTCGAGCCGCCGCGCTCGGAGGACGTATTCCACGGGCCTTCCATCGAATCGACCGAGTAACCGGATGTATGACCTTCGTTGTGAAAAGAGACTTTATCGAATATGAAGAACTCGGCCTCGGGGCCGAAATAAGCGACGTCGCCGATGCCTGTGAATTTAAGATAACTCTCCGCCCTCTGGGCGACGGCCCTCGGGTCCAGCCAGTAGCCGTCTCTCGTGATCGGGTCGAAGACGCTCGCGATCAGGCAGAGCGTCTTCGGCCGCCTGAAGGGATC
>DATLMR010000330.1:0-35906 GCA_035537555.1 Blastocatellia bacterium | reverse complement strand
AGGCGCTCGAACACGGCTTCGGTCAAGCGGGTAAAGCCTTCGCCCGTCAGGGCCGAGATGTTGATAATGTCGAGCCCGCCGCCGTGTTCGAGAAAGCCGGGGCGCAGGTTGCCCAGCAGGTCGATCTTGTTGTAAACGATTATCCTTCTATCTTCCGGGACTTCGTGGAGCAGCTTGATGTCGTCATTCGTGAGCGGCTCGGAAGAGTCGAGCACCAGGATCGAGATGTCCGCGTCGGCGATCGCCGTACGGCTCCGGCGAATGCCGATGCTTTCGACCCGGTCGCTGGTCTCGCGTATTCCCGCCGTGTCGATGAGGCGGACGGGAATCCCCGAGATCGAGGCGGCCTCGTAGAGCGCGTCTCTCGTGGTCCCGGGAATCTCCGTGACTATCGCCCTGTCGCTTCCCACCAGGCGATTGAAGATCGAAGACTTGCCGACGTTCGGCCGCCCGACTATGGCAAGATCGAAGCCCTCGTGCACGAAGCGGCCGAAGGCGAAGCTACCGGCCATCGCCCGTAGCTCTTCGATCACCCGTTCGAGCTTCGCGAGCAGCTTCGAGGCCTCGTCCGTCGAGATGTCGTCTTCCACGAATTCGAGAGAGGATTCCAGATGGACTATGATTTCGACGACCTCATCCTTCAGGGGGGTCAGACGCCGCGAGAGCGCGCCTTCGAGCTGCCTTGCCGCGACCCGAGCCTGGTACTGTGTCTGGGCGTCGATCACGTCTCTGACGGCCTGGGCCTGGGCGAGGTCCAGCTTCCTGTTGAGGAAAGCCCGGAAGGTGAACTCGCCGGGCTCCGCGATTCGAGCGCCTCCGGCGGTCACAAGGTGCAGCACTCGACCAAGGACCACGGGGCTTCCGTGACAGCTTAGCTCGATCACGTCTTCGCCCGTGTAGGAATGGGGAGCCTTGAAATATGTGCGGACGGTTTCGTCTACGATCTCGCCGGTGGCGGGGTCGCCGACACGGCCGAAGACTGCGCGATTGGGTGTGCGGGCCGCTTCCGAATCACTCAGGAAGACCGAGTCGGCAATCTCAAGCGCCGCCGGTCCGCTCAGGCGAACGACCCCTATCCCGCCGCGGCCGGGAGGCGTAGAGATGGCTGCGATGGTATCGCCCTTGAACATAGGGTATCGGGTGCGCAAGGCCGAACACCGTGGGAGAGGTGCGTCGATTCGCCTTCACCCTCATGCGGGATAGATAGTGACTTTACGGTCCAGCCCGCCGCCCTGGCTTTCGGTCTTCACCGTCTCGTCATCGGCCAGCGCCAGGTGGATGATGCGCCGCTCGTTGGGACTCATCGGGTCGAAGCTGAAGGGCTGGCGCGCGGTCCTCACTTTTTCAGCCGCCTTCTCGGCCATCAGGCGAAGCTCTTTTTCGCGCCGCGCGCGGTAATTGCCCGAGTCGAACAATATCCTGGTCTCCTCGCCCTTCGCGCGCGTAAGCACGCGGTTGCCGAGGTATTCGAGCGCGTCGAGCAGCTCCGCGTTATGCCCGAGCAAAAGGTTCACGTCGCCTCCGCGCACCTGCACCTTGAACCCGTCTTCGGTCTTTTCGGCGCTGGCTTCGAGATCAAAGCCGCTCAACTCGAGAACTTTATTGGTGAACTCAACGATGCTATTTTCTTCCTGTGACATCCGGCTCGTCCCCCATAGGTCTCTTGCTTCAAGCGATCGATTGACGACTTACAAAAGAGCTCTTACGCTTCGACTACGCTCGGGCTGTCCTTCTTGCCCTTGCTCCGGTCTTTCTTCCGCCCGCCCGCGTTCGTGGACGGAAGCACGGGGGCCTCGGGCGGCTCCGCCGTGAACTTGTTTATGACGAGTTGAATCGCCACGCCCACCAGGTTGCTCATCATCCAGTAGAGCACGAGGCCGCTCGGCGACGAGAGGAAGAAGAACCACGTGAGCATGACGGGCATCAGGTAGGTCATCATCACTCTTTGCATCTTCATCGCCGGATCGGCCGAGGCCGGCTGCGGAGTGAGCATCGTCGAGGCGATCATCGAAACGCACATCACGATAGGCAGGATGTGATATGGATCGGGCTTCGACAGGTCGTGAATCCAGACCAGCCACGGGGCCTGCCTCATATCCAGGGAGATCGTCAGGTATACGAAGAAGGCCCAGAATATCGGCATTTGAAGGAGCAGGGGCAGGCAGCCGCCGAGAGGATTCGCCTCCTTCATCAAGGCCATCTGCTCCTTCTGAAGCTCAAGGAGCTCGCGCTCGTACTTCTTGGGATTCTCCTTGTACTTCTTCATCCTATCCTGGAGCTCTTTCATCCGCGGCTGATGCTTGGCCGCCTTTTTCATCTTCTTCGAGCTGTACCACTTGAGCGGCGACAGCGCGAGGTTGATGACTATCGTGACCAGGATGATGGCCCAGCCGTAGTTGTTGCTGAACAGCTTCGCGAACCCGTCGAGCGCCGCGCCGATGACCGGAAGAAGCGGCCGCACCATCACGGCGAAAATGCCGTAGTCGATCAGAGGCTCCAGGTTCTCTCCGAGCTCCTCCCTGAGCGAGGCGGAAGCGAGCAGCTCGCGGTCCTTGGGACCTACGAAGACGCGCATGGGGGTCTTCGCATCCACCGGGACGGCCACGGACGGGTAATCGTCTATGTGATCGCCGTTCTTGAACTGCACGTTGGTCAGCACGATCTCGCTCGCAGGTTGCGGAGGCACGGCCACCATCCCGAAATAATGGTCCACGATGCCGGCCCATCTGTACCCGTGTCGCAACGTATCCGTGCCCTGCGCGACGTTCGTGCCGACGGCCGTTCCGGAAGGAATAGCGTCGAGCGTGAGAAGCTGGCCGTTCACCTGCCGCTCGATCACGCGCGCGAAACCGAGGAAGGTGTGGCCGTCTGCCCCCACGATCTTGATGCTGTCCACGTCGCCCGCGAGCGGCTTCTCGATCTGTACCTGCCTGCCCTCTTCATCGACCCGCGTGATCTTGGCGAACGACGGGGTGATATGCGAGCCGACGATCCCCTCCCGCTTATCATGTATGTTGTAGGCGACGACCTGCGGAGGCGTGCTGTAGCTGCCTCCGGTCTGCTTGTCGCTCTGATCGCCTATGCGGGGGCCGATGACGACCGACGCGGGCTGCTCGGTCCCGCCGGAGGTCACGTCGGCCGTAACGTCGAAGACCATGCGGTCGCCGTAAAACACGAACGTCTTGCGCGCCGAGGCCGCCGGCGAAGAGTAGGTGAAGGTTATTTGCTGTTTCTGATCCGGACCCAGCTCGACCTTCTGCGCGCCCGCGCCCGGCCCCTCGATCTGAAAATTGACCTGGTTGAGCTGCTCCCCGACAGCCGGTGACCACGGCGTGTGCAGCCTGAAAGGCGCGCCCAGAGCCTCGACGGCGGTCTGCGGGATGATCTCCAGGTCCGGGCTCCCGTCCGCCGCGTGAATCTCGCGCAGTCGGCCGCCGGTCGTTACCTTTTTGAGCACCCAGCTGGTCGCGACCGCGCCGCGATTGGAGAGCGTGGCGCGGTAAAAAGGAGTCTCGACGACGATCTCGCGCGGAGGCACCTGTGTGATCGCGGGCGAAGGGGTCGAAGCCGTCGCGCGCGGATCGGTAGCCTGCGGGCTCTTTGAGACCGCCTTCGGGCTTTCCGAAGGCGAAACGCCCGCCTGCATCCCGGCATGCTCGGGGCCGGTAGAGTCGGGCGCCGCCTGTTCCGTTATCTCCCGGGGCTGGTCGGGGAAGAACTGGCGCACGACGATCGGCCATGCCGCAAACACTATAGTGGAGAGGACAAGCGCCGCTATTATTCTTATTCGATCCATTCTTATCAGTTCAGGCGGGTATTCCGCCGCTCCTTCTTATTTACTTAACCTTGATTTCGACCGGCCCTTGCGGGTCTTTATCTGGCCTCGGCCTGACTCCTATTTAACGGGATCATACCCGCCCGCATGAAACGGGTGGCACCGCAAGAGCCGCCTCAGTCCCATATACGAGCCGCGCAAAGCTCCATGCTTGTTGATTGCTTCCATCGTGTACTGGGAGCAAGTGGGCGTGAACCTGCACGACGGTGGGAACAGCGGCGAGATGAGCAGCTGATAACCTCGTATGATAACGACGAGAACGGACTTCACTTGTTACCCGCCTTCTTTAAAAAAGTGATGAAATCAGCTTCGAGATCGCGATAAGCGGCCTCAACCAAAGGCCGCTTCACATTAATGACTATATCAACTCCCGGGGGCACTAGCCACTTGTTTCTCCGAAAGGCCTCGCGCACGAGTCTGCGGGCACGATTTCGCTCGACCGAATTCCCGATCTTTCGCGTCGCGGTGATCCCCAGGCGAGGCTGGTCGCTTGAGACCGGGAGTACGAATGCCGTGAAGTGCCGGGCTTGAAACTTCCGCCCCTTCTCATAAACGCGGCGAAAGACGTCGCGCTTGAGAATCCTGTCTGTCTTGGGAAACTGTTCGGATGCTCCACCCATGTAAAAACACTGAGCGCCGACAAACGGATAGACCTGTCCCCGTATTCATCCGTCAGCGCTCCGGGTCGGCTTAATAATGCGCCGGCGTAAGCCGCTTCCGTCCCTTGGCGCGGCGACGCTTGATGACGAGCTGGCCCCCCTTGGTGCTCATTCGCACGCGGAATCCATGCGTCTTGGCGCGGCGGCGGTTATTCGGCTGAAAGGTTCTCTTCGGCATAATCCACACTCCTCTATAAACGGTTCTACAGAAAAGAGTAAGGTTATCGGAAGGCCGCGCTTGTTGTCAAGTTTGCATCGGGACCTTTCGCCTCGCGTTCCGGACGGTCCGCTTCCGCCTCGGGCTTTGCGCGTAGCAGTCGTTGGGAAGCACTCGTGAAGGGTTCCCGCTTCCGCGTAAAGCCGCGCGACAACTGGAATCTCTACAGCTTTAGTCTATAATCTTAGAGTGTCGGGCGAAGGAGGTCTCCGATTGATGAGGTGGAGAATAATTCTCGTCGCGCTTCTGCCGATCCTGCTGCCGTCCGCAACAGCTTACGCGCAACAGAACACCATCCGAGGAAAGGTTCGCGCGACCAGCGGGACCACGCTCAATAACGCCGTAGTCGAATTGAGGATGGGCGGAGGCGGTCTGCTCGGGCAGACCGTGACGCGCAACGACGGCGATTTCTCTTTCAACGGGCTGGTCTCGGCGGAATACGAGATATCGGTGATGCTCGCGGGTTATGAGCCCGCCGTGCAGTTCACCCGGTTCACCAACTCTCCGAGGGACGGCGTCAGAGAAGACATATTCGTCGAGGTTGTCATAAAGGCGAAACCCGGCCCTGCGCTCGGCGCGCCCGGCGTCAATTTCGCGCAGGATGTACCCCAGGCCGCCCGAGCCGCTTACGAGAAAGCCATGTCCCGGCTTCAGGAAGGCAAGTCCGACGAAGGCATCGCGCTTTTGCGCGAGGCGACGGGGATATTCAACGATTACTTCGACGCTCATTTCGCGCTCGGAACCGAGCTCTTACGCAGGGACAGAGACGAGGAGGCGCTCGAAGCTCTGGAACAGGCGCGGCGGATAAACGAGCGCGAGAGCGCGGTCTATCACGTCTTCGGGCTGGCGATGATGAAGCAGAAGAAGTTCGCCGTCGCCGAATACGCCTTTCGCGAGGCGACCCGCCTCAACCGGTCCAGCGCGAGTTCTCATTTCTACCGGGGAGTAGTCCTGGTCGAGCTCGTGACGCGCTCTGAAGACGAGCGCCAGCGGAAGCTCGACATGGAAGAGGCCGAAAAAGAGCTGAACCTCGCCTGGGAGCTGAGCGACAAACGCATGACCGCCGTTTACCTTCAGCGCGCGCGCGTGCACGAGCGGCGCGGCGATAAAGAGGCCGCCGCCCGCGACCTCGAAAACTATCTGAAGGCCGAGCCCGACGCGAAGAACGCGCCCGCGATCCGCGAGGTCATCACCAGGCTGCGCGCTCCAAGGCAATAGCAGCTCCCGGGAGCCGGGCGACCCGCTCGCATCCCTTGATCTACACGCAACGTCAAAGCAGTAGTTGCGGTATAAAGCTCCGCACCCGGTAATTGGGGCGACAGGTCCGCGCCGTCCCGGCAAGGCCCGGACCGCCATTGCACCGCGCGAGGCTTGCGGCATGTGGCGCGCACGAAGTAGGGTTAAATATATCTGAAGATTTCGGAGGATTCCTATGAAGCGGCAGTTTTTATGGCTGATTGTGATTTTACTGATCCCCTTCGGCGCGGCTTCCGCCCAGAAGCGCGCGTTCACGATTGAGGATCTCTACCGGATCAAATCGGTTTCCGATATTCACGTTTCGCCGGACGGCAAGTGGGTCGTCTACGCCGTGGCGACTCAGGACCTGCCGCGCGGAAAGCGCGAGAGCCAGGTCTGGATCATGGACCTGGACGGCCGCAACGCGCGGCAGCTCACGGATCAAAAAGGCGGGAGCAGCCCCCTGATTTCGCCGGACGGCAGGTGGGTCTCATTCATCAGCGCACGAGACGGCAGCGCCAATCTGTACGTCATGCCTGTGAGCGGGGGCGCTCCCAAAAGGGTGACGAACTTTTTCACAGGGGTCTCCGACCCGCTCTGGTCGCCCGACGGCAAGTCGATAGCCTTCTCCTCGGACGTTTACCCGGAATGCGGAGACGATAACGCCTGCAACAAGAGGACCGCCGAGCGGTGGGCGGCCGGCCCTCTCAAAGCGCACATGGCCGACGAGCTTCTCTATCGCCACTGGACGGCCTGGCGCGACGGGACCGTGACGCACATATTCCTCGCCTCCGTCAATTCGGGCGGAGTGCGGGATCTGACCCCGGGCAAAGTCGACGCCCCGCCGTTCCAGCTTGGCGGCCCGCTCCAGTACGATTTCTCGCCCGACGGCTCCGAGCTCGTCTACGTCTCGAATCCAGACAAGCACCGCGCTTCGTCGACCAACAACGATTTGTGGCTGCTCTCTTTGAAAGAGCCGGGCGCGGCCCCGCGAAACATCACCGCTTCCAACCCGGCTTTCGACGGCAGCCCGAAGTATTCTCCCGACGGCAAGTACATCGCCTACCGCACGCAGAAGCAGCCGGGGTATGAATCGGACCTCTTCCGAATCGCGCTTTATGACCGCGCCGCGGCCACCACCTCCGTGCTCACGGAGTCGTTCAGGAACTGGATCGACGAATTCGAGTGGGCCGGGGATTCCAGGGCGATATACTTCGCGGGCCAGGTCGAAGGGCAGAATCCCATCTATCGCCTCGACCTTCAAAACCGGGGCATCGCGCAGGTTCTCGCCGATAAGACCATCGACGCCTTCGATTTCGCTTCGGGAGGATCGCGCATCGTTTACATCAAGAGGTCGGTCGGCGAGCCCCCGGAGATTTACAGCGCCGCGATTCAAAACGGCAAAGCCTCGGCTCCGCGACGCCTGAGCCGGGTCAACGAGCGCATAGCGAACGAAGTAGACATCCGGCCCGCGGAGTCCGTGTGGGTCGAAGGCTCCGGCGGCGCGCGGATTCAGGTCTTCATCGTCAAGCCTCATGGCTTCGACCCTAACAAGAAGTACCCGCTCATCCTGAACGTGCACGGCGGGCCGCAGTCGCAGTGGGCCGACGCCTTCAGAGGAGACTGGCAGGTCTATCCCGGCGCGGGCTACGTAGTCGCGTTCCCGAACCCTCACGGCTCGACCGGCTACGGGCAGGACTTCACCGCGCAGATCTCGGGCGACTGGGCGGGACGAGTCTACGAGGACCTGATGAAGGTGACCGATTACCTGGAGAAGCAGCCTTACGTCGATCGCGATCGCATGGGCGCGATGGGCTGGTCTTACGGCGGCTATATGATGATGTGGTTCCAGGGGCACACGGACCGCTTCAAGGCCATCTCTTCCATGATGGGCCTCTATGACTTGAAGTCGTTTTTCGGAGCGACCGAAGAGCTCTGGTTTCCCGAATGGGACCTGAAAGGGCAGCCCTGGAACTCCGAGCTCTACCAGAAGTGGTCCCCTTCAAATTACGTAAAGAACTTCAAGACGCCGTGCCTGGTCATAAGCGGCGAGCGGGATTATCGAGTCCCGTACACGCAATCGCTCCAGTTCTACACCGCCCTGCAAAAGATGAACGTGCCGTCGCGCCTCATCATCTATTCGGAGGCGGGCCACTGGCCGAGCTGGTACGAGATGGCTCTCTATTACACGGCCCACCTCGACTGGTTCCACAAGTATCTGGGCGGAGGGGCACCTCCCTGGAGCACGGAGCAGTTCCTGCGAAACGCGGTCTTCGACCAGGCCTCCGGCAACAGGATCGCGCCCGACGACCAGGACCAGGCGAAGGCCCCGGCCAACCGCCAGGGCAAGCCCGACGTGAAGCCGCGAATCCCATAAGCGCGGCTCCCATAAGCGGCCGCCCGCGCTCGCCGGTTCGCAGCCGGCCACGACCTTGCGCTGATGGCGCGCCGAAACGGGCGTCATCAGCGCCTGTCTTAGGAGAGATCGCGCGGTCCCCGGCAAGCCGGACCGATAATATCCATCTGAGGATCAAGAGAGCACATGAAAATAGAAGCCTTGAATATCGGGATGAAAGTGACCCATCCCCATTACGGAGAGGGCGTGGTGAAGGCCCTCTCCGAACAGTCGGCCGAGATCAGATTCGACGAAGGCGTGCGCACGGTCTCGCCCGAAGCAAGCAACCTTCGGCCGTCGGAGACTATGGCCGCAATCAGCAATCTCGATATTCCTCTGACCAGCCTCATCTGGCAGACCGCCTCCGCCATCATCTCCGCCCTTGGACTTGAGGAGCCGGAATCGGTCGTAGAGAAGCTCGGCGCCCGATGGAACGGCGGGCGCATGATGCTCTACCCGGCAGACCCGTCTCTTCAGCCTAAGGAGGTACCGCTCGAAACCTTCTTTCATAAGATCGTTATGATGAGAAACAACCTCCGCGTGCTGGAGCAGAAGATCAACGGCCACGACCGATTGAACGACGGGGAGAAGGTAGAGCTTCAGCAGTACATCACGCGCTGCTACGGATCGATGACCACGTTCAACGTCCTGTTCAGAGAGAAAGAGGACCAGTTCTAATACGGCCTTGAGCCGAAGGCTCTTTTGCTATAATTACGCGAAAAATGGCGACAGCGACACTTACAAATTCTGAGATGCGCGTCATCCCGCTTGCGGAAGCCGACCTCTCGGCGCTGGAGCGGCTCTTCGACGAGCAGTGCGAAGAATGGCTATCGCTGTTTAAATGGGATTACTCGGGGCCGAGCCGCCTCATCCGCGAAGTGGCGCGCCACCAGGAGCTTTCGGGTTACGTCGCCGTGGCCTGCGACCAGACGGTAGGCTTTTCTTTTTACGTGATCGAGGACTACCGCTGCTCTATCGGCGACATCTACGTTTCGAGAGCCTGGCGAGGGCGCGGAGCGGACCGGCAGATGGCGAGAGCCATAATCGACCGGCTAAGCCGCCTGCCGCGAATGAGCCGAATAGAGAGCCAGTGCGTGAGCGTCGGCAACGACGCCGCGAGCGACCTGTTCGAGGCCAGATCGTTCAAGCGTTACGACCGGTTCTACATGCTGGCCGACACGCAGGAGTTCGCGCCCGAGCCCGCGCGGTATGAAAGCCGCCACGCTTTTGATATAGCGGTGAGGCCGTGGCAGGATGACGATTTTGCCGACGCCGCCCGAATCATCCGGCGATCGTACAGGGGCGAGCCCGATAGTCTCATCAATAGCCAGTACCGGACCGAGGCAGGCTGCGCGGAGCTGCTGTCGATTCTGACCGACCACATATGGTGCGGAGACTTTTTGCCTCGCGTCTCGCGCGTGGCCGTGGACCGCGCGAGCGGAGCCCGCGTCGGCGTCCTCATCGCCTCGCGAATCGCCGGCCGGTCGGGGCACATAGGCCAGATATCTATTGTGCCGCCCTACCAGAAGAGGGGGATCGGTCGCCGCATGATAGAAGCCGCCCTGAGCGAATTCAAAGGTCGCGGATTCACGACGGCCTCTCTCGCGGTGACCGCCGCGAACTTCTCCGCTCTACACCTCTACCAGTCCTGCGGATTCAAAACCGTCCACCGCTTTCCCGTCTTTTATAAGTAGCGCGCGATAAAGGGCTGCCTAAACCTACGGCGTGACGGTCAGGCGGAGCGTGTTTGAAACCCTCCCGGATGAGTTACGCACCTGCACCGTCAGCTCTCCCGGCGTGGCAAGCATCGTGGTCCCGAACCGGCCTATGATCTGGGTCGCGCTCGAGCTGATCAGCTCGAGCGGCGTTCCGTTTACGAGGAGCTGCGCGCCCTGGTCGAAATCCGCGCCCGTCACCGAGAGCCGGAATTTGTTGGCATTCGGCTTCTTCGACACCGGGTTGACTACCTTGGAGACCTTCTTTTTGAAGACGAACATGGACGTGAGCTGAGGCGTCTTCGGGTCCGGCTCTTGATCGCCCGTTTTCGTGACGGCGAGGGTCTGTGGATTGGACCTGGTGCCGTCAGGGTTCCTGACCTCGATCGTGAGCGTGCGCTCGGTCGCCGTCGCGCTCGCGGGCAGCTCGGCCACGAGCTCGAAGACCGTCTCGCCCTGTCGCGTCGTGACGGGCACCCCGTCAACCAGGACTACCGCGCCGGCCTTCAATCGGCGCCCGAGCACGCTGAGAGTGAGCGCGCCCGTCCCCGCCCTGATCGACGACGGCCGCAACGGCCCGATGAACGGGAGGAGGTCGGCCCCGGTCCTGTAAATTCGGTAGATGAAATTGTGGTGCTCGTCCGGGATCGCGTGCGGCGCGATGTCGAGCCTCGCAACGTATATGTCGCCGCTTAGCGGATCGATCACCGAGTCGATCGGGCCGTCGAACGGGTCGAGCGCGTTGAATCGCGCGATGGGCAGGTCAGCCCCCGTTACGTGGAAGCCGTCGTCGGGATTGCCCTCCAGTCTCACGAGGCGCAGATCGCCGCCTATGCCGGAAATCTTCTTGAGCAGCGTAACGAGCATCATGTTCTTGAAGTCGCCCGCCTGCGGCCCGGTGTAGAACGTGACCGATGTCGGCGTCTGGTGCCTCAAGAAAGTATGTATGGGCGCGGTCACGGTCACGCAGTTCGGGTCCGCCGTCGGGTTGCCCTCGCAAAGAGGGAAGCCGTAGTTGCGGGTCGGCCTGATCCAGTTGATCTCTTCAGGCGGAGAGCGGTCTTCGCCGCAGTTGCCGAACTGGCATATCTCGCCCGAGCCCGCGTCGGTCGAGAACAGCTCGCCGTTTTCGGGGTGAAAGGCGATGCCGAAAGGATTGCGAAGCCCTGTGGCTATCACCTCGAAGTGCGGGTTGTCCACGTCTATGCGGATTATCGACGCGTTGAGCGGCCTCTCGCCGGGGCGTCCCGGATTCGGCGTGCCGTTGTCCGTGGACGAGCCCTGGCCGAAGTAGAGCAGCCCGTCGGGGCCGAACCTCGGGCGGTTGGTCTGGTGCTGGCCGTCGCTCGGCAGCCCGTCGATGACCACGTCGATGCTGTCGGGCACGTCGTCGTGATTACGGTCCGGCAGTCTCAGTATGCGGCCGGTGCCGTTGTTGAGGCTGCTCGTGGCGTAGAGGTCTCCGTTGGAGCGGAAAGTGATCCCGAGAATAGACGGTATCTGCGTCGCGTAGGTCTTGACCTCATCCACCCTTCCGTCGTCGTTATTGTCGAGGAGGATTAAAATCTTCCCCACCAGGGTCGAGACGAACAGCCTGCCGCGCGAATCGAAGGCCATCGAGGTCGGGCCGGATATTAAGCTGATGTGTAGCTCCGGCGCATTGGTTTTATCGGCAAACTTATTGAAATCGAAGCCGTCCGCCATATCGACCATGCGCTCCTGCGCGCGGGTCGGGGCGGGAAGGCTGATCGACGTGACGGCGAGCGCGACGATCGCCAACAGGCTCGTCAAGAATGCGGGTCGTGGCTTCGGCAAAATGCTACCCCTCTTGTTTATAAAATCGACCTCCAATACTAGCAGGGGCCGGGGGCCGGGGGCCAGCGGCCGGTGATCGGGGATGATACCTGCGCTTATGATCGGATCGGGCGCGTCATGCGCATCATGCGCCATGTATCCCCGACCCCTTCATTCTTCTGTATGCTTCTATCATCAGCATCAGCCATATGCCTCCCGCCAGGTAGGCCCCAACCACATCGCTCGGCCAGTGCGCGCCGAGATAAATGCGCGAGACTCCTATGAGCGAAATCATCGCGCCCGTCGTGATGAGGGCGAGCTGCCGCAGAGGCCCGCGCTTCAGCAGGACGTAGGCGAAGAAGAACAGGATTCCGAAATACTCTATGAAGAAGACGACGTGACCGGATGGAAAGCTTGCCTGTTTAACGCTCGCGAAAATATGCACGAGGCTCTCGCTCGGGCGGGGCCTTGCCGAGAGCATCTTCAGGAGCATGTTCAGCAGCCCGCCCGAAGCCACGCCCGCCACGCATATGACGCCTTCCGTTTTGAACCCCGCGGCCGCGAGCGCGAAGCCTGTGCCGGCCACGAGCGCGATCGGGACCCATCCGCTCCCGAGGGCTGACAGCCAGACCATAAGAGCCTGGAAGCCGGGAAAGTCCATTCTCTGTATTCCGAGCGCGATGCTCAGGTCCCATTCGAAATACGCAAAGCGATAAGCCAGCACGGCCAGCACGATGTATAAAAGTAGAGATGCGCCCATGACCGCCTCGGCCCAGCGCGCTCGCCGGATTGCGCGACGGGGCGGGACGGTCAGCGACCCGTCGCTATCGGGGCCGGACACCCTGCCCGCGCCCTCTTCTCTGCCTGTCGGCCTCTCTTCGTACATACTCGAAATTAACGAATCCAAACCTGTGACAATACATCTGCGTATGGTAAGAATGTTAGCCTGTCGCTCCGCGATTTATCCAGTAATAGAGCGTTCGACGCGTCGTTCAGGGCGTGAGCGCGTTTCGATAGATATCGAGCCGAGGTCGCCCGGGGAATCCGGCGCGGTCGGGAAAAGGGCAGGGCGGGATGTTATAATCGAACCTTTGTAAGCGGGCCATAATATATGAGATTGCTTTCCGCGGGCGCGCTCTGGTGGCTCCTCCTGAGCGCCGTAATAATTTTCTTCTACCTGCTCAAGCTCAAGCGCAGCCGCCGCGTCGTGCCCAGCGTCTTTCTCTGGCAGCGCGCGCTCGAAGAGATGGAGGCCAACGCGCCCTTCAAGAAGCTGCGTCGCAGCCTGCTCCTGCTCTTGCAACTGCTCGCGCTGGCCGCGCTCGTCTTCGCGCTGGCCCGCCCTTTGATCAATACGCGGTCGCTCTCTTCGGGCAGCTCGATCTTGATCATCGACTCCACCGCGAGCATGGGCACTCGCGACGAAGACGGCCGCCCGCGCCTGGATCGCGCCAGGGAGCTTGCGCGAGAGATGATCGACGGCCTTTCGGGCGGCGACCGCGCGGCCATCATCGAATCGTCTTCGAGGCTGACGGTCAGGAGCCCTCTCACGTCGGACCGCGCGGCGCTCGCGTCCGCGATCGATCTGATCGAGGGGACGGACGCCCCGGGTAATCTCTCCGACGCGCTCCAGCTCGCCGAGCAGATAGCGAAATCCGAGCGTGACGCCGCGATAGTAGTTATCGGCGACGGGGGAGGCCCGGCTCCCTCGGGGGGGACCGGCCCGGATATCTCGAGCGCTCTGGCCGCGTCGAAGGCGCCCGCGGTTCGCTTCGTCCGCGTAGGGAAGCGCGCGGAAAACGTCGGCATCATCGCGATGAACTCGCGGCCCGCTCGTGGAAACGGGGGCCGCGAGATGTTCGCTTCGATAGCCAATTTCAGCGGCCTCGACCGCGCGATCGACCTTGAGCTGAGAGTTAATGGAAAGCTCATCGACGCGCGCGGGCTGTCGATCGGCCCGAATGGCAGAAGCGCGGTCATCTTCAACTCTTTGCCCGCCGGGGGCGGGCTCGCCGAGCTCAAGCTGAAGGTCGACGACGACCTGGAGGCAGACAACGTGGCTTATACTCTTCTGCCCGACGCCCGTCGCCTGCGCGTGGGAGTGTCGGCCGAGAATCTATTCCTGCTTCAGGCCCTCGCCGTTAACTCGGAGATCGACGCGCTCAGGATGGGCTCGGCCCCGCCCGCCGACTTCGATTGCATAGTAAGCGAAGGGCAGGTCCGCTCCGACCTGCTCGACGGCGGCAAATCGCTCCTGCTCATCAACCCTTCCGACGTAGCGGGGCTCGTGCAGGCGAATGGGAGCATAGAGCACCCGGAGATAACGCAGCTCGATGGGCGGCACCCGGTGAATAGCTTTCTCAATTACGCGGACCTGCACATAGAGAGCGCGCCGAAACGCGAAGCCGCGCCGTGGCTCAAGCCCGTGGCCGGCAGCGCGAGCGACGGCCTGATCTGGGCGGGCGACGACGGCCGCCGCCGCGTCGTGGTAGTCGGCTTCGACCTCGCCAAAAGCGACCTCCCTCTTAAAGTAGAGTTCCCGATCCTGCTCGCCAACTCTCTCGCGTGGCTGTCCGGGCGCGACGCGCTCGCCTCCGAGAGGGCCGTGCGCGCGGGGCAGCCGATCACCATCAGCCTGCCCGCGCCCGCGGAAGGCGCGAGCCGGAAAGACGAGAACGCCGCGACCGTCAAGATGCCCGGCGGAGACGAGCGGGTGCTGCCTCGCGGGGACGGTCCCGCAGTTTTCGCCGAGACCATGCGCGTCGGAACCTACGAGGTCAAAGACGCGCCGCCCTTCGCCGCCAGCCTATTGAGCGAGTCCGAATCCGACAACGCCCCTCGCGACTCTATTCGAACGCGGGCGGGCGAGGCGGGCGGGCAGGTGGAGACGTTCAGCGCGGAGCGCGAGGCGTGGCGATGGGTCGCTCTGCTCGCTCTGGCCGTGCTCTCGATCGAGTGGTGGGTCTATCACAGGAGGATCGCTGCTTAGGCCGGATTCATAATGAAGATCGAGCTCATCAATCCGCTGGCCCTCCTGCTGCTGCTGCTTATTCCCGCGTCGCTTTACGCCGCGCGGCACAGCCTGGCCACCCTGTCGCGGGGCCGCAGGCGCGCGAGCGTGGCGGCGCGAGTGATAGTAGTCCTGCTCGTGGTCCTCGCGCTCGCGGGGCTGCGTATAAGGACCACCACGCGCGACCTGGCGCTCTTCTTCCTCGTCGATGTCTCTGCCAGCGTCGCTTCCGCCGAGCAGGAGCGGGTTATCGCCTACATCAATAGCGAGATCGAGCGCGCCGCGCCGTCCGACTATGTCGGAGTGATCGCGTTCGGCCGCGAGGCATCGGTCGAGCTTGCCCCGACGCGAAAAGAGGCGCTCGGCGACTACAGGTTATCGGAGATCAGCTCGAACCCTCCGAAAGATTACACGGACATCGCCTCGGCGCTCAGGCTGGCGGCGGCGCTGGTCCCGGAATCGGCCGTCGGAAGGCTCGTGCTGATCTCCGACGGGAACGAAAACCTCGAAAGCGCCGCCGGGGAAGCCCCTCTGCTTCAGGCGCAGGGGATCGAGGTGCACACACTCTCGCTTCAGACGGCCAGCGGCGAGATGAACAAGGGCGAGGTGAGCGTCCGCGATCTCAGCGCGCCGCAGATGCTTGCCGAGAGCGAGGCGTTCGACCTGCAAGTCACCGTGGACAGCACGCGCGACACCGAGGCCACCCTGCGCCTCTTTCGCAACGACTCGCTCGTTGCCGAGCGGCAGGTGCGCCTGGCGGCCTCAGGCGAAAACGTCTTCGTCGTCCCCCAGCGAAACGAGCAGAAAGGGTTCTACAGCTACCGGGCGGAGATCGAGGCGGTCGAGGCCGACAGCTTCGCGCAGAACAATTCTCGCGAGGCCTTCACGCTGGTCGAAGGCCGCCCGAAGACGCTCTATGTTTACGGCGACCCGCAGCCGTCGGCGGCCATCAGCCGCGTGCTCTCCGAGGGCAGCTTTGCCGCGGAC
This sequence comes from Blastocatellia bacterium, assembly GCA_035537555.1. Classification (GTDB taxonomy): domain Bacteria; phylum Acidobacteriota; class Blastocatellia; order UBA7656; family UBA7656; genus DATLMR01. Next base: position 20,058 of record DATLMR010000330.1, on the reverse strand, counting down.
CTCCGCCCGGCGGCGGGCGTGCCGACCACGCTCGCCGGATTTCAGGATTACGATCTGGTCATCTTCGACAATGTCCCGGCCACCGTGCTCACGACCGGGCAGATGAAGATGGTGCAGGCTTACGTGCGCGACCTGGGCGGCGGGTTCGTCATGATCGGAGGCGACAAGAGCTTCGGCCCCGGCGGCTACTACAAGACGCCCGTGGAAGAGACGTTGCCGGTCTCGCTCGACGTTCGGCAGAAGAAGCACTTTCCGAGCCTTGCCATCGTGCTCGTGATCGACCGGTCGGGCTCGATGTCGGGCGAAAAGATAGAACTGGCTCTGGAAGCCGCTTACGCGACCGTCGATTATCTTTCCGACCGCGACTCGCTTGGGGTCGTCGCTTTCGACAGCTCGGCCTCGCCCGCCGTCGCGCTCACCCACGTCGAGGATAAGGCGGCCATAAGGCGGCAGGTGAGGGGTATTCAAGTGGGCGGCGGCACGAATATGTATCCGGGCCTTCAGATGGCTTACGAATGGCTGCTCGCGAGCGACGCCCAGTTGAAGCACGTCATCGTACTCTCTGACGGGCAGAGCGAAGGCGGCGATTTCGCGGGCATCGCGCGGGCGATGCGAAATGCCGACATTACGCTCTCGACCGTCGCCGTCGGCGAGGACGCGGACGGAGCCATGATGGAGATGCTTGCGGCAGGGGGCGGCGGCCGCTTTTACGAGGCGACCTCTCCCGAAAGCCTGCCGCGCATCTTCACTCGCGAGGCTTTTCTTGCGTCGCGAGACACGATAATCGAAGAGCCCTTCGTCCCGCGCCTTGTCCGGCCGACGCAGGGGACCGGGGGAATAGATTGGAGCGCGGCCCCTCCGCTCGGCGGTTACGTGGGTACGGCCGAGCGCGACTCGCTCAAGTCTCCCGCCATCACCTCGCTCATATCCCACAAAGACGATCCGATCTACGCCGTGTGGCAGTACGGCCTCGGGCGCGCTTCGGCTTTCACTTCCGACGCGAAAGGGCGCTGGGCGACGGGCTGGATGAACTGGCCGGGCTTCGGCCAGTTCTGGACGCAGGCGCTCAGAGACACGCTCAGGCGCGAGGGCGCGAACGACCTCGACCCGCGCGTGGAGATCGACGCGGGAAGGGGACGGGTCACGGTCGAAGCCGTGGCCCCGGACGGCAGCTTCAAGAACAACCTTCGCCTGCGCGCACACGTAATCGCGCCCGACCTTTCCGCAACCGACCTGCCGCTCGATCAAACCGCCGCGGGGCGATACGAGGGCAGCTTCCCCGCCGTGATGAGGGGCGCATACCTCGTGAGCGTCTCGGAAGAGGGCGGACAGGCCGCGCCCACCACAGGCTCGGTCAACTCCTACTCACCGGAATTCGCCATCACGGGCGAAGACAAAGACCTGCTTTCTCGCCTCAGCGAAGCGACCGGAGGGCGCGTAGTTCCAGGTCTTTCGGGCGGCCTCCGAGCGGGCGACGATGCCGAAGCCGCCGCCGGCGCGGGGCTCTTCGAGCGGAAGGCGACGAGAACCGAGCCGCGCGAAATCTGGGAAGCGCTGCTTCTGGCCGCTCTACTGCTCTTGCCTGTCGATGTCGGCATTCGCCGTTTGAACATCACGCGCGAGCAGGTGGACGGGGCGCGCGAGTGGGTGGCGGCACAACTGCGCCGCCCCTCGTCCGAAGGGGCCGAAGCCGAAGCGATGCCGGAGATGGCGCAGCTCAAAGCCGCGCGCGCGCGCGTGAGGCTGGGCGCTCCCGGCTCCGCGCCGGCAGAGCCTGTGGTCAACCTCCCTGCCGATAAGCCGCGCGGCGTCGCGGCGAGCGCCCCCCCCGCCGTCCCGGCGGGCGAATCGCGCCCCCTCGCGAGCCGCCTGCTCGATGCCCGAAAGAAGAAGCAGACCTAGTCTTCCCCCGAGGCCTCGCGCGGGCCATATGTAGATAAGCCCGATGTGAGGCTCGCCGTCTGAAAGAATTCTAAAGGGATTGATTCTTATGAAACACGGTGCTCCAAACGGCCGGAAATTTTGCGGAAACAAGACGACGGGCTTACGCCTGGCCGCAGGCGTGCGCAACAACCTGATCCCTGCTGTCCTTGGCTTCGCGATTCTTCTTTCCGGTTCGAGCCGCCCGGCGGCCGGTCAAACACGCGCCGCGCCGGACGGCCAGCTCGTTCTGGCGGGCGGCACGATCTACGCGGGACCTGATGAGACCCCGATCACGAACGGGGTTGTGGTAATTCGCGACGGCAAGATCGCCGCGGTCGGCCGCCGGGGGGCCGTGCGAATTCCCAACGGCGTTGCGACACTGGATTGCTCCGGCCTGACGATCACCGCGGGGTTCTGGAACAGCCATGTCCACTTCTTTGAAAGAAAGTGGGCGGACGCCGCGAAGATTCCGGGGCCGGAACTCGCCGTCCAGCTTCAAGCCATGCTAACGCGATACGGCTTCACGAGCGTATTCGATCTCGGGTCGCCCTGGGAAAATACGCGGCGGCTCCGCGAGCGCATCGAGTCGGGAGAGGTCCCGGGTCCGAGAATTCGCTCGACGGGCGAAAGCCTTATCGGTAAGGGCTGGCTGCCTCCGGATATTGTTCTGAGGGTTCTCGGAGTCATGCTGTTCCCGACGCCCGAGGTGTCGAATGCCGCCGAAGCCCTTGATGCTTCAAAGAAGCTCCTCGATAGCGGAACGGATGGCCTGAAGCTGCACGCCGCCGCCCAGTCTCCGCCGTTTGCCGCTCTGCCGGGCGAAGCCATTAGAGCCGCCGTCGATGAGGCTCATCGCAGGAACAAGCCGGTCTTCGCCCATCCGACCAACCCCGAGGGTATACTCGCGGCGGTGAGAGGCGGCGTGGACATAATCGCGCACACTACTCCTCAGTCCGGCCCATGGGACGAGGCTGTTTTAGTAGCGATGCGGCAGGCGAAAGTCGCCCTCATACCGACTTTGAAGATCTGGAAATACGTGCTGCGTCACGACCGCGCTTCTCTGGGCGAGCTGTCGGCCAGGACCAGTACCGGCCAATTGCGAGCATGGCTCGCCTCGGGAGGCATGATCTTGTTTGGCACCGATGTCGGGGGGATGGACGACTATGATCCCGGCGACGAGTATGCGCTGATGGCCCGGGCGGGAATGACGTTTCGCCAGATCCTTGCCTCGCTCACGACCGCGCCGGCGGAGAAATTCGGAGAGCGGGACCGGCTCGGACGGATCGCTCCGGGCCTCGTCGCCGATCTTGTTGTCCTGAGCGCGGACCCATCGCGGGACGTCCGGGCGTTCGCGGGCGTGCGATATACGATCAGGGACGGAAGGTTGATCTACCAGGCTCCGCGGTGACGGCAGACTGAAATACCCGTAAAAACCTGCAGACTTCGAACGATTCCCGAGCGTCATATCTTTCTGGTGGAGCTACGCGCGGAGGCCATTGATTCGAAAGGCGGGGAACCGGGGATGGGAGATATAAGAATTACTATGCTTCGACTCCTTTTCGGCTCGGCCTTGCTCGCGGCGCTTATAGGGTGCGCCGTCAGCCGAATCTCGGCCTAGCATACTCGGGCGCGCCGCGAGCTTGAAGGTCACCCCGGGAATTACCTTTAGTCTCGAGTCGGGCCTGCTTGCGCCCGTCGAGTAACTCTTGTTAGTATCGCGCCCATCGGATCGGGAGGAGATGACATGGCGCGATTGAGGGATTTTCGAGGGGTCGAAGGCTCGAATTTCTTCGAGCAGGATCGAGGGATGGAGCTGTTGCTCTCCGAGCTTCTCCCCGAAGAGAAAAGGCCTTCGGTTTTAGAATCGGTCCGCGAGTTCGCGGGCCTCATAGCGGGGCGATGGAACGACCTCGCGCGCGAAGCTAGCCGGGCCGAAAACCTCCCCCGTCTCATCAAGCACGATCGCGTCGGCAACCCCGTGGAGCGCGTCGATCTGGGACCGCTCACGCGCCGGCTGCGGCGCGAAGTCGCCGAGTTCGGCCTCTTCCGCTCGACCGAAAGCGAGCTGCACAAATTCGCCCTCATCTACTTTACGGGCCACAACGGCGAAGCGTCCTTAACGTGCGGCGTGAGCTGCACGGACGGCCTGATCCGCTCCATCGAGGCGCGCGGCGACGCTTTCCTGCGCGATCACTACCTGCCGCTCCTGCGCTCGGTTGAAACGCCCTTCGCCGGAGCGCAGTTCGTGACCGAACAGGCTGGCGGCTCGGACGTGGGCGCGATAGAGACGGAGGCGACACCGAGCTCCGACGGCACATGGTCGATCACGGGCGAGAAGTGGTTCTGCTCGAACCCCGATGAGTACTTCCTGGTGGCGGCGAGGCCCGCGGGCCGCCCCGCGGGGACGGGCGGCGTGGCGGTCTTCCTCGTCCCGCGCGTGCTGCCCGGCGGCTCGCTCAACGCCCTCTCGTATCGCAGGCTCAAGGATAAGCTCGGCACGCGCTCCCTCCCCACGGCGGAGATCGATTTCAACGGCGCGACCGGATACGCGATAGGCGATCCGTCGGAAGGTTTCAAGACCCTGATGAATTACGTGATCAACGCGTCGCGCATTCACAACGCGGTCAACTCGTGCGGCATATTGCACCGCGCCTTCCTGGAAGCTCGCAACTACGCGCGCCAGCGCGAAGCGTTCGGCGGCGCGCTCGTCGATTATCCCCTTGTTCAGGAGACGCTCGTCTCCCTTCTGGAAAGATTATGGCGGCACCGCCTGCTCACGTTTCGAACGGTGGCGAGCGTCGACCTTCATACTATCGCGCCCTCCGACCCGGAGCAGGCGATGTGGCAGCGATTCCTCTTGAACCTCTCTAAATATCGCACCTGCGCGACCCTGGCCGAGTCGGTCCGTGAAGCGATCCTGGTATTCGGAGCGAACGGTATCGTCGAAGATTTTTCCATCCTCCCGCGCCTGCTCCGCGATACTTTGATAATCGAGACGTGGGAAGGCACCCACAACACGCTCTGCCTGCAAATCCTGAGAGACGCCGCGCGCTCGAACCTCGTAGAGCGATGGCGCGCCGAGGTGAGCGCGGCGCTCGAGCGCTGGCCGCGGAGCTTCCTGTCGGCCACGCGCGAAGATTTCAAGCTCTCCTTCGAGCAGGCTTCCGGCCTGCTCTCGAAAGAATCGCTCTCGAATCGCCTCTACGCGGAGACGCACGCGCGGCGCCTGGTCGATGCTATGGGCGCCCTGCTCGAAATCGCCTGGATGGCGGACCTCGCCGAGCGCCACGCGGAGAGAGACGCGACCGCCGCCGTGCTCACCTCGCTCGCGGGCTATCACCTGCTGTCGAAAGAGAGCGCCTTCGCTCACCCCGGCTTCCTCGCCGCGAGCGAGCACGCGCGCGCTCTGATCGACGAGAAACCTTTCAACGCCGACCTGTCGAGCTTGTGAGAACCGGGGCCGGGGACTAGGCGCCGGGAAGCTGCATCAAGCCCATCTGCTGGTACATCGACATGAAGTCGAAATTGTTCCAGGCCTCCACTATCTTGCCGTCTTTAAGACGGACCATGCACATCCCGCTGAATGTCACGGGCTTGCGGGTCGCGGCCATGCCTATCCCTTCGCCCGTATGCGTGCCGCTGACCGTGCAGCGGCACGCGACCATGTCCCCTTCCTCTATCGCGTCTTCGACCGTTACGCGAAGGTCCGGAAAAGCGCCCAGAAAGCGCTCGAAGAACGGCTTGAACGCTTCCGGCCCGCACAACTCGTTTCCGCTCTCGTCCGTCAGGCCGTGAGCGACGCCGTCACAGTCGAGCATCTCGTCGATGGCGTCGGCCCTGCGCTTGTTCCAGACCTCTTCGAACCAGCGGTGGAGAAAAGTCTCGTTACGGTCCGCCATATCATTACCTCCCGTCGATGGGCTCGCGCGAGGCGGCTCCGCGAAATAGCGCCTCTACCGGGGCAGCGCGCTCAGGTATTCGTAGATGGCCCGCAAATCTTCGTCGGTCATCATAGAGTAGACCGGCCACGGCATTACCTGCAAGAGATCGAGCTGGGGCGAGGGCACGGGCGGAGGAATGTGTTTCAGATCGAGGCCCGTGCGCATGACCTGGAAAAACTCCTCGAGCTTCAAGCCCGCGGGGTGGCCCGCCGCGTTCGGCCTGAGATTGCGAGAGATGAATGGCCCGAACGCCACGCCTCCTCTTAGATAAGTTTCGCCGTTGACCTGCTTGGGCTGCCCGAGGAAGGGGTTGCCGCCCTGGAGGTAAGGCGGGTTGGAGTGGCAGTCGATGCAGCCCGCCTGCGCGTTTACGATGTAGCTTCCGATGCCGACCAGGTTACGGTCTTTACCTGTAAGGTTGAGCGGCACGGGGGCCATTTGCAGGCCCAGCTTCACTCTGCCATCCACCACCCTGTCATCCTGCGCCAGCCCCTTCGGGCCGGTCCCGAGCACTACGGCCAGCGCTAATACTGAGAATAGAACCGTGAGCATACTTATCCGTTTCATCTTCCTGACCTCCTGTTCCTATTTATTAAAGAGTTAGTCGCCGGCGTGCTTTATCGACACATCCGGATTTTACTGAGATCAACGTTCCGGCTCGGTCCCGGCAACCGGATGCCGCCGGGCGTGAAGAGCATCACTGGAGTACTACTCGTGAATTACTCGTTCCGATAGAATGACCCGGCTCGTTTAGCGGCTCTCAACAGGGCGCGAGCCGCAACCGTCGCCCCGATCATATTCCGATACATTCGCAATTGCAACCTGCAACGTGCGGCTAGAGATCCGTCTAGAAGCCCGGCCAGCCGCCCTCTCCGCCTCCGAGCCCTGACCTTACTTTTGTCTTAACTTTCATGAGAAAAACTCCTTTCGTTTTTTAACCGCTCCTATATCGATAATGCGCGAAACGGAGCGGAAAACGGTCAGGGGTGAGAATAATTTTGTGAAAGCTGCTCAAAGGAATCGCCGCGTGCGCGTCAGCGCGCCGACTTTGTTGGCCGTCTCTTCAAGGGCTGCGGGTCCGGGCCGGGCAGAGCGAAGACCAGGAGCGCCGTGCCGCGCCGGAAGTTATCGAGGCCCGCCTGGCCGCTCGTCAGGCTCTCCATCGCGAGTCCGCCCGCGGCCACGGCGACGTACTGGCGGCCGCCGACGCTATAGGTCATGGGCGCGGCGTTGACTCCCGCCCCGCATTGGAAGCGCCACAGTATCCTGCCGGTGGCCGCGTCCATCGCGTCGAACCAGCCGTTCGATTCGCCCGCGAAGACGAGCCCCCCGGCGGTCGCGAGCAGTCCGCCCACCGGATGCGGGCGCGTCGGCGTGCGCCAGCGGACGAGGCCCGTGTTCACGTCTATGGCCACGAACGCGCCGCGGGGCTCCACCTCTTTTCCATCGGGGACGAAGGCAATCCCTCCCAGGTTCAGATCAGGGAAAGGGTTCAGCCCGTCGAGAACGTAGGTCATCGGCTTATCTACGGCCGCTATGTAGGCAAGGCCCGTCTGCGGGCTGTAGGCGAGCGGGCTCCACTCCGACCCCCCGCTCAGGCCGGGCGCGATCACCACGCCCTTCTTTGTGGGCGGAGTGAAGATGTTCTTATGAGCGACGAAGGGCGGCACGGCGAGCACGACCTGCGTGGCCGAGGTGGCCTGCGCCGCGTCCTGCGGGACCGCTATCTCGCGCGTGGGCAGGAGCGATCTTCCCGTCTTGCGGTCCAGTATGTAGAACCAGCCTATCTTGCCTGCCGCCCCGACCGCCCCGACCCTCTTCCCTCCCATCAATGAATCGAAAAGTATGGGAGGCGAGGACTGGTCGTAATCCCAGAGGTCGTGCTTGACCTGCTGGAAGTACCAGCGGAGCTTCCCGGTATCGACGTCTAGCGCGACGATCGAGCAGCCGTAGAGATTGTCTCCGGGGCGGGCGCCGCCCTTGAAGTCGGGATTGGGGTTCCCGGTGCCGAATATGACCTGGTTGTTCTCTACATCGACGGCGGCCGTCATCCACGCGGTCACGCCCCCGGCCTGGTACGCTCCATTGTTAGGCCACGAATCGCCGCCCGGCTCGTTCGGAGCCGGGATGGTATGCCAGCGCCAGAGCATCTTGCCGGTCTTCGCGTCGTAGGCGCTGAAGAAGCCGCGCGTCTGGAACTCGCCTCCGGCTACTCCGAGCAATACCTTGTTGCCGTGGATGACGGGCGCGGCGGTCTCGCTGTAGCCTTTGGAATGGTCCGCTATCCTGACCTCGCCGCCCTCCCCGAAAGACTCGACGGGCCTGCCGGTCCTGGCGTCCAGCGCGACGAGGCGGGCGTCGAGCGTGGCGACGTAGACGCGGCCCTCGCTTACCGCGACTCCCCGGTTGATTATGCCGCAGCAGAGCTTCACTCTCTGAAAATCGACTTTGGGATCGTATTGCCAGATGATCTCGCCCGTGTCCGCTTTGAGCGCGAAGACGTCGTCTTTCGGAGACGTGACGTACATAATACCGTCGATCACGATGGGCGTGCATTCGAACGACGTTTGCGGAGTCGCGAATCCCGATTGAAAAGTCCACGCCACCTGAAGGCGGCCGGCGTTGGCCCGGTTGATCTGCGCGAGGGTCGAATATCGCTGATTGTCTACAGTGCCGCCGTAGGTGGGCCAGTCGTGGCTCTTGCCGTTTATCGAGCGGATCAGAGCCTTCGCGCCCGCCGAGGGCAAAAGCGCCGTCCCAAGCGCGACGACCGCGCAGAATATGAGGGGCATTATGGGGTTAACTCTTTTCACAAGCGGCCTCATTATACTGATGACTCCCGGCAAAGTATACTGCTTATCCGCCGTTAAACTTGACTTGAATCCATAAAACTTCTAACCTCGCACCTGAGCCGTCAACCCCTACACAGGAGCGCTATCTTATGAGCACACGCATCTACACTTTGCCCGTCGAGCAGACGCAGTGGAGAGTTCCCTCGAACGAGGTCACGACCGTCTTCAACTGGGAGTACGACGAAGGGCGCGACAGGCTGCTCGCGCTCTACGAGAAGGGAAAGAACAAGCAGTGGAATGCCAGCGAGCGCATAGACTGGTCACAGGAGGTCGACCTGTCGAACCCGCTCGGTTTCCCGGATTACTTCGTCTCTATTTACGGCTCGCCCACGTGGGAGAAGCTCGACGAGAAGGGCAAGGCCGAAGTCCGCCATCACCTGGAGGCGTGGCGTTTCTCGCAGTTCCTGCACGGAGAGCAGGGCGCGCTCATCTGCACGGCCAAGATAGTGCAGACCGTGCCCGAGGTCGATTCGAAGTTCTACGCCGCGACGCAGGTGATCGACGAGGCGCGGCACGTCGAGGTCTATTCACGCTACCTGCGCGAAAAGATTCAGATGGCGTACCCGATCAATGTCCACCTGCGGACTCTGCTCGAACAGGGCATCACGGACTCGCGCTGGGACTTCACCTATCTCGCCATGCAGGTCATCATCGAGGGCCTGGCGCTCGCGGCTTTCGGAACCATCCGCGACCTCGCCACGGAGCCGCTCGGCAAAGCCATCAATGCTTACGTGATGCAGGACGAGGCGCGGCACGTCGCTTTCGGCCGCCTGGCCCTGAGCGATTACTACCCGCATCTGAGCGAGAAGGAGCGCGACGAGCGCGAAGAGTTCGCCGTCGAAGCCTGCTACCTGATGCGCGACCGCTTCATGGGCGAAGAGATCTGGGAGCGGCTCGGTTTCAACACGCAGGAGTGCGTGGGGTACGTGCGCCAGTCGCCTTTCATGATGGAGTACACGAAGCGCCTCTTCACGCGAATCGTACCCACGATTCGAAATATAGGGCTGTGGGGGCCGCGCATTCAAAAGGCCTTCTCGGATATGGGGATGATAGAGCTCGCGAACGTCGACGTCGAAGCGATGAGCGCGGCCGACGAGGACGTTGCGGCGGAATACGACAGGCTGCGCGGCGCGCGCTCGGGCTACGTCGACAGCGTGGCCGCCGAAGCGTGAAAAGATGCTCGGGCCCCGGCGCGCAGGAAAACAGATCGAAGAGAGAACAGATCGAAAAGAGTGCCGCGGGGCGATACGCCGATCCATTAAACAGACCGTATGAAAAAAGTCCTGATCGTTCTTGCGCTCATACTTGTGCTCGGGGCCGCGGTCTTTTTCTTCGTGCTTCCTCCCTGGCTCGAAAACCGAATGAATGCGGTCATCGACCGGGGGCCGTACCAGCCCACGGAGCGGGCCGCCGAGCTGCACAGGAGGCTCCTGATCGCGGACATGCACGCCGACTCCCTGCTCTGGAACCGCGACCTGCTCGAACGCGGCTCGCGGGGGCACGTCGATGTCCCCCGCCTGATCGAAGGCAACGTCGCGCTACAGGCCTTCACCGTCGTCACCAAGACTCCGCGCGGGCAGAATATCGAGAACAATGACGCGAGCACCGATAACATCACCCTTCTCGCGGTGGCTCAGAGATGGCCCGCCGCCACCTGGAGCAGCTTGAAGGAGCGGGCGCTCTATCAAGCTGAGAAGCTGCATGACTTCGCCGCCCGCTCGGGCGGAAGGTTTACGATAATAGAGAGCGCCGAAGACCTCTCCGATTATCTCGAGTCTCGCAAGCAGGACCCCGGCATGACGGCCGGATTTCTCGGGGTGGAAGGCGCGCAGGCCCTCGACGGAGAGATCGGTAACGTCGACGTATTGTTCAACGCCGGGTTTCGCATGATGGCCCCCACGCACTTCTTCGACAACGACATCGGCGGCTCCGCGCACGGCACCGAGAAGGGCGGCCTGACCGAAAAGGGCAGGGAGATGATCAGGCGCATGGAAGCGCTCGGCATGATAGTCGATGTCGCGCACGCCTCTTCGAGGACCATTGACGACGTGCTGGCGATTGCCACGCGGCCCGTCTTTGTCTCCCACACGGGCGTCAAAGGGACGTGCGACAACACGCGCAACCTGAGCGACGACCACATTCGGGGCGTTGCCAGGACCGGCGGAATCATCGGCATAGGGTACTGGGATACGGCCACGTGCGGCACCGACGCCCGCGCCATCGCCCGCGCCATGCGCCACGTCGCGAACCTGGTCGGCGCGCGGCACATCGGGCTCGGCTCGGATTACGACGGAGCGGTCACCGCCCCCTTCGACACCAGCCAGCTCGTTCGCATAACCGACGCGCTCCTTCAGGAAGGCTTCACCGACCAGGAGATCGAGATGATTATGGGGGGCAACGTTATCCGGGTGCTCAAGGAGAGCCTCCCCTAGCCCCCGCCCGATTTTATATCTGAGAGCCCTGCCATGAGCGCACACATATCGATCGAAAACCTCTGCAAGAGTTTCAACGGCGCCCCGGTCCTCCGCAATGTCAACCTGGAGGTGAAGGCCTCCGAGCTGATCGTGATCATAGGCCCTTCGGGGTGCGGGAAGTCCACGCTGCTGCGCTGCATGAACGGATTGGAGCTTTTCGACAGCGGTAAGATATGCATGGGCAGCATCACCCTGGAGCGGCACGAAGGCTCGAAGACCGGCGACCTCAATTCCCGCCTTCGATCTTTGCGCGAAGAGGTGGGTATGGTCTTTCAAAGCTTCAACCTGTTCCCTCACCTCACCCTTATACAGAACGTCACCAAAGCGCCCGTCGTCGTGAAAGGTATGGACCGCAAGACCGCCGAAGAGAAAGCGAAGGAACTGCTCGACAAAGTAGGGCTCGGAGATCGGATCGATTATTACCCGTCGCAGCTGTCGGGAGGCCAGCAGCAGCGCGGCGCAATCGCCCGCGCCTTGATGATGTCGCCCAGGGTCATGCTCTACGACGAGCCCACGTCGGCGCTTGACCCGAGCCTGGTCAACGAGGTCCTGCAAATCATGCGCAAGCTCGACGAGGACGGCCTCACCCAGATCGTGGTGACTCACGAAATGCGCTTCGCCAGAGACGCGGCCGACAGGATCATCTTCTTGTCCGAAGGAGAGGTCGTCGAAGATGCCGGCCCCGAACGCTTCTTTACTTCCCCCAAAGACCCCCGCGCCCGGGAGTTCATTCGGAGCTACTTATGAGATTGAACGACAGTCATAAAGCGAGGCTCCTCTTTCTCGCCCTGGCGGCTTTTCTGTCTGCCCAATATATTTCCGCAAGCGCGGGCGGCGAGCTTCGCTGGGGCGGCGACTCCGAAGGCGGCGAGCCTTACGTCTTCCCGAGCCCGCGAAACCCGCGCGAGATAGTGGGCTTCGAGGTCGATCTGGCCGGGCTGCTCGGGCGCGAGCTCGACCGCCGGGCGGTCTTCGTGCAGAACCAGTGGGACGGCCTGGTCGCGGGACTCGAGCGCGGCAATTACGACATAGTGCTTAACGGGCTTGAGGTGACGGAGGACCGTAGGCGGCGCGTCAATTTTTCGATCCCCTACTATGCCACGTATAACCAGATCAGCGTGAGGGCCGGGACGGACTCGATAAACTCGATCGCCGACCTCAAGGGCAGGACGGTCGGGGTCTTGCAGAACACTCCGGCGCAGCGCCTGCTTGAGGGCGAGCCGGGAACGAAGGTGAGAGCTTACCCGGGCCAGATCAATGCTTATGATGACCTCGCAAACGGCCGCCTCGACGCCGTGGTCATGGATTGGCCCATCGCCATCTATTGCCACAAGCACTACCCGGGCCTGAAGTTCGTGGGCCGCCCTTCCGATCTGGTCCAATATGCCGCGGCCGTCAGAAAGGAAGATACGCAGCTGCTCGGGCAATTGAACGACGCGTTGCGGAAGCTCATCGCGAGCGGCGAGTTGCGGCGGATCTATGAGAAGTGGGGGATCTGGAATAGCGAGACCGAAAAACTCTTTTCCGGGGACGGCGCTTCACAGGCGGCGCTTGAAGATTACCAGGAGAGCGCGACTCGCCGGCTGACCCTGCGGGAGCGGCTCGGGCAATATATAAGTTATCTGCCCGTTTTACTGGTGCAGGGAGCGCCGATGACCCTGACGATCTCCACTCTGGCGATGGCGCTCGCGGTCGGACTGGGACTGGTACTGGCCCTGATGAATCTATACGGGCCGCGGCCGTTAGCGTGGATGGCCCGGGCCTATATCGAAGTGATGCGGGGGACGCCTTTGCTGATCCAGCTCTATCTGATTTTTTACGGCCTGCCTAACGCGGGCATCAGGCTCAGCCCCTTGCTCGCCGCCGTCGCGGGGCTCGGGCTCAACTATGCCGCGTATGAGGCGGAGAACTACAGGGCGGGGATTCAAGCGATTCCGCGCGGCCAGATGGAAGCCGCCCTGTCACTCGGCATGACCAGGGCGCAGGCTCTGCGCCACATCATCCTGCCCCAGTCGCTCCGGCTGGTGATCCCGCCCGTCACCAACGACTTTATAGCGTTGTTTAAGGATTCCTCCATCGTCTCGGTAATAACGATGGTCGAGCTTACGAAGGTCTACGGACAGCTCGCGTCGAGCAATTACGATTATATAGGTATCGGAATCCTGACCGCCGGGATCTATTTCCTTCTCGGGCTGCCCTTCATCAAATTGGCGAGATGGGCCGAGAACCACTTCGCCTTCGACAAGCGCGTCCCCGCGCCCGCAAGACGGCGGTGGCTGGGCGTGGGGGCCAAGCCCGCGATGGACTGAAAAAGGCGAGGGCGGCCCGAGCGGCCGCCCTCGCGATCTGCTCTATGCGACCCCGATCAGCGCGAAGCGGCCGCGGCGCTCGCGTCCCTGGCCACGCGGAACCCGATGTATTCGGGCGCGGGGCGGCGCACGCGGAGCTTGGCATCGACGGGCGTGTCGGCGCTTCCGCCCATCACGCGCCCGCCGTCTTTAGACACTACCCATTCGGCCACGTTGCCTCCGAGGTCGAAGACCGGGTCGTCGGAGCCGGTGCCTTTGAAGCTGCCCACTTCCTTTAGCAGGGAGGCGCTCCCGCCCAGCTCCGATATCTTCTGCTTGAGCCGCGCGGCGTCCTCGGGATTGAGCGAGTACCCGGCCCAGTAGTCGAGCGTATTTTCGGGTCCCGCCGGGGTCGAGTAGATCGCTTCGGCCTCGGCTTCGGTCGGGAGCCTGTAGGCCAGGCCGGTCTTGCTGCTCAACCAGCCGACGTAAGCGCGCGCCTGCTCGAACGTGATGTTGTTTGCGGGAAAGTTCTCCTTGCCCGGCTCGACCTTATAGCCTCTGTCGAACTGCGCGAATTGCGCGCGGGTGATTTCGAAGCGGCCCACTTCGATGCCGTTATACTTCACGGTCTCGGGGATCAACAGGCCCTTCTCCGCGAGCCCGAAGCGCTGTCCGTCGCTCCGGGCCTTTTTCAGCTTGAGCGCGATGGCGAGCGGAGAGTCGGGCCGGAAGGCTTCGTTTTCCGGCGACAGGGTCTTGAACAGATACTTATCCAGCCAGCTCATCTCTTCTTCAAGCTTTCTCTTCTGGTGCACGAGCTTCACTATGCCGTGGCGCTCGCCGGGGAAGAGCACGAACCGCACGTCCGCTTTTCCGATCTGCTGGAGCGCCCTGTAGTGCATCCATCCCTGCTGCGTCGGCACGTTCGTGTCTTCCGTGCCGAAGAAGATTATGGTCGGGGTGCGAACGCGGTCGAGCTTATAAAACGGGGACTTGTCGATGTAGAGCTTCGGGTCTTCGAGGGGAGACTTGCCGAAGTAGTAATTATCGAAGGACGCGCCGAAGTGGGCGTTGCCCCAATCGGAGGTCCAGTCCACGTCGCCCGCGCCGGCCGATGCGACCTTGTACCTGTCGGTCGTCACGGTCAAAGCGATGGTCAATATGGCCCCGTTAGACCAGCCCATGGCCCCTAGCCTGTCGGGGTCCACGAGCCCCCGGTCGATCAGGTAATCGACGCCCTTTTCTATGTCGGGCACTTCGAGGTCGTAATACTTGCCTCCGCCAATCGACTCGACCCACTTCAGTCCGTAGTTCGAGCTGCCGTGATAATTCGGCTTGAGTATGAACGCGCCGCGCTGCGCCACGAGGTTGTGCGGGTAGCTCATGCGGTCGGACCACGAATCGAAGTCGGCGGCCGCCGGGCCTCCGTGGGGCATCACGACGAGCGGGTACTTTCTGCCCGGCTCGAAGTCGTGCGGATAATAGAGAATGCCTTCGACTTCTTCGTCGCGCGCGCCTTTCCATTTGATGACTTCGGTCCTGGCGATGGTCTTCTTCTTGAGCTGCTGGTTGATGTCGGACACCTGGACTACCGCTTCGAGGTTCGCGCCGTTCAGCCGCGCCCGGTATATTTGCGCGGGGGTGCTCGCGGTCGAGTAGTCCAGCACCAGAGTCTCGTCGTCCCTGCCGATCTGTAGCCCGAAGATATTCCGCGCGTGATCTCCCTCGATCCACTCGCGCCGCCAGGACGCGCCCTCGCGCGTGTAGCGCGCGGCCCGGTGCCTCGCGCCGTTTGCGAGCAGGGCGAGGAAGCCCTTGCCCGTTACCTCGACCCCCCCGGCCAGCCCGTTCTCCCATGCGAGATTGACTTTGACCGGCGCGCCTGTCGCGAGGTCGTAGAAGTAGAGCTCGGTTATCGTGGCGTTGAGGTATTCGGGATGGCTCGACAGCTCGCTCGCCGCGTAGAACCCCCGCCCGTCGCGCGCCCACCGGACGCGCCCGATGTTGAACCTTCGGTCTTCGAATATCTGCCTGCGCTCGCCCGAGCCCAGGTCGTAGAGGAAGACCGCCGGCTTTATCTTATTATCGTAAACGAACCGCATGCTGCGGTCGTGGACGGTCACGGCCTTCGAGCCGTCGGGCGAGAGGGTGAACGACTGGATGCGGTCCGCGTTGTCCGTGAGCCTCGTGAGCTTTTTCGATTTGATCGAGAATTTGAAGAGCCTGACGGGAGGCGCGTGCTCTTCGTCTTCAACCATAATCGACGTGTCTTTCTTCTCTTTAATCTCGTTTTCGTAGAGCGAGGGGTCTTCCTGCGCGGAGAAGATGATCGTGTCGGGGTCGGCCCATTCCAGATTGGTTACGCCCCGGGCGAAGGAGGTGAGCTGCCAGGGCTCGCCTCCGAACGGGTTGATGAGCCAGAGCTGAGGCTTCGGCGAGTCGCCCGGTTTGGCTTTCGGAGCGGGCCGCGCCGAGACGAAGGCGATGAGCTGGCCGTCGGGCGACCACTTCGGGCCGAAGCTGCTATCGGTGCCGCGCGTAAGCTCGACCTCTCTCTTCTCCGTCAGGCTCGACAGGACGAGGTTCGAGACGCGCTCGTTCTTCTCTTTGTCGGCCACGTTCTTCACCCACACCACAAAGCGGTTGTCGGGTGAAATCTGCGCGCCGCCCGCCGTCTCGGCCATGACCAGATCGTCCACGGTCCACTTCCCGGAGGCCGGGGGAGAGGCTTGCGGCGCTTGGGCGAAAGCGCGGGGCGTAACCGGAACATTGAATAGGGCCATCATGATGAAGCCGGCAAAGAGAGATCTTCGCATGTGAAATTATCTCCTGACAGTCTGTGGTGATTAAATGATTAATGCTGTTGCGGCATTTCCCGGAAAACTCTTCTCAAGCTTGATAAGAAGGCGCTTGCGCTCAAGCCCCCATCGGTAGCCCGCGAGCCCTCCGTCCGCCCTGCGCGCCCTGTGGCAGGGAATGACGAGCGAGACGGAGTTAGTCGCGCACGCTCGACCCACGGCGCGCGCCGCGGTCTCGGGTAAGCCGAGGTCGCGCGCGATCTCTTTGTACGTGCGCGTGCTGCCGAAGGGGATCGATTGAAGCCCGGCCCACACTCGCCTTTGAAAGCCTGTCCCCGGCGCGTCGAGCGGCAGAGCGAGATCGGCGGATTCGCCTCGCAGATACTTCAAGAGCGGCTCGACGCACGGCAGCCCGGCCGCATCGTCGCGGCGAATATCCGCGCAGGGGTAATCGCTTCTAAGCTCGGCCTCCATCGGAGGGTCGTCTTCGCCGAGGCTGACGAAGCACAGACCCTTCTCGGTGGCGGCCACGAGCAAGCGCCCGAGCGCGCTATCTACGATGGTATAGGCCATTCGCATAGAGGTTTCGTGCCGGCGAAATCAATTGGTGCGGTAGTTCGTGTACTGCATGTCGATGCCGAAGTCCTTCTCCTTGAGCGCGGCGATGACATCCTGAAGCGAGTCGCGGTCTTTACCGCTCACGCGCACGAAGTCTCCGTTGATCGCGGCCTGCACCTTGAGCTTGGTGTCCTTGATGAATTTGACGATCTCGCGGGCCTTCTCTATGGGGATGCCCTGCTGCAGGGTCACGGTCTGCCGCACGCTGTCTTTGGCGGCGGGCTCCACCTTGCCGTAATCCAAAGCCTTGAGCGATATGCCGCGCCTCGTGAGCTTCTGCTGGAGCACGTCGTTCAGCTGCTTGAGCGTGAACTCGCTCGCGGTGGCGAGGACCAGCTTGTGCTCTTTTTCGTCGAGCGTGATTTCGGAGTTGGTACCCTTGAAATCGAAGCGCTGCGAAATCTCTTTGCTCGCCTGATTGACGGCATTCTTCACTTCCGCCATGTCAACTTTGGATACTACGTCGAATGTGTTTTGTTGGGCCATATGGTCGCTCTCTATGTTCGATAAATTATGAAAAGCCGGAAAGGGAAGGCCTGCATATCGCGACTTCCTTTGTAGACGTCGGCTGATCGCCCATTGTATACGCTAGGAAAAACTATATTCAAGACGGTCTGGCGAGCTCGGCGGAGAGGCCCCGTCGCGGGACCTCCTCCGCTTTCAAAGACGCGAGGGCCGTTACGCCCGTTTAGCGGCACCGGCAGGTATTGTCGGCGGTGTTCCGGTCCGTTAAGACGAACGATTGATTGCCCGGCAAAGACCTGACGGACGCGGTCCCTTTGCCCTGGCAAGTGTCCAGGCGCGCGTTGACCCTGTGGTCTCCCTGTGACTCTTCTATCACTATAAGGCAGCCCTTCCCGGTGATCCTGCCGGTCCCGGCGAGAGTGACTCCGGACCGGCACGAGATGAACTGGTAATTGCCCGTCACCGTATCGAAGAGCAGAATATCGCCGCTGCTCTCATCCTCAAGGCAGGCGTCGAAGGATGCGATCTTCGCCACGAAAGCGTCGGTGATCCCGCGCCTATCCCTCTGCAACGCGCCCGGGGTCGTCGGAAAGTCCGTCTGCTCCGCGATGCCCGTGAAGTAGGCGCTGCCCGCCGGATTGACCGCGATGGCGCTGCCCATCTCGAATTCGTTGAAGACGCTCCCGCCGAAGAAGGTCGAATAGACGAACGCCGTCCCCGTCGGGTTCAGCTTCGCCGCGAAGATGGAGGCCCGTCTGGTTTGCAGAGGGCTAACGAGCGGATAATCGCTTGAGAAAGTAAGCCCGGTCACGTAGGCGTTGCCCGCGCCGTCGACGGCCACGTCGTTTGATACTTCCACGTTGCTGCCTCCGAAATTGGTCGAGTAGATGAAGGCCGAGCCTGAAGGGTTGAGCTTCCTGACGAACCCGTCAAGCGAACCCCCGGTCCCGATCAGCGTCGCAAAAGCGGCCGGGGTCGTGGGGAAGGTAGTCGTGAGCCCCGTCAGAAAAGCGTTGCCCGAGCTATCGACCGCGATGCCCGTCGTCATATCGGCTACATCATCTCCGATAAAAGTCGAGTAGGCGAGCGCGGAGCCGGCCGAGTTCAGTTTGGTCACGAATGAATAGAAGAGGCTGTCGCCGTCGACCACGGGCATAAACGATCCGAGAGTCGTGGGGAAGCTCGTCGTGAAGGTCCTCCCCGTGATGTAAGTATTGCCCGAAGGATCGAGCGCGAGCGAGTCTGGCAAGCCCCCTCCGATGAACGCGGAGTAGACGAGCGCGGAGCCGATCGGGTTGAGCTTCGTCACGAACGCGCCCGATGAAAAACCGGTCGATTGAAACGCGCCGGGCGTGAAGGGGAAGTTCGCCGGATCGGTCGCCCCGGTCGTGTAGATATTGCCCGATGAATCGGTGGCGATGCCCTCGCCGGAGCTGGAGCCGTCTCCGGCCAGATAAGTGGAGAATATTAACCCGTTCCCGAGGGCGTTCAGCTTGGTGACGAAGGCTTTTTGGAGGAACGGCTCGGCGTCGAGGTTAGAGGTGGGCTGAAGAGCATTCGCGGTCGGGAAATTGGGCGACCTCGTGGTCCCGATGACGGACGCCTGCCCCATCGAGTCCACGGCTATGTCGTTTCCCGAGTCGCGCCCGGTACCGCCCAGGTAGGTGGAATAGATGAGCGCGGTGCCAGCGGCGTTAAGCTTGGCCACGAATGCGTCGGCGAATGAACCTCCGTGCCGCGCCTGGATCGGACCCGGCGCGGGGAAGTCGGAGGAGAAGGTCTCGCCCGTTATATAGGCATTGCCCGCGCCGTCGATGGCGATGCTCAGGCCTTTGTCCCCGGCCCGGTCTATCTCTCGGAACTGGTCGTTCCCGCCCATTAAGGTCGAGTAGACCAGCACGGGGTCTATGATCAACGGCTTCGCGGGGTCGTAACCATTCAGCTCGAATCCGACCCGGCCTTTGCCCTTTGCTAGATAACCGCCGCGAACCTCGATCCTTTCGCCGCCGGACTGCTGGTAGATCACGGGCCTCCGCTGGCGGACAGTCCCGGCCGCCGTGTGCAGCAGCAGGTCGCCGGACCCATCCAGCTCGATCTTGTCCGCGCCTTCGTAAGCCAGAGTGATCGCCACGGGATCGGCTCCCGGAGCCACTATGAAGTCATACTCTAGCCGGCTCTGGCTGCCATAGTAGACCACGTCCACTCCCGGGTAGACGTCCCGGTACTTTACCCGGGCGAAGGAGGGAATGTCCGTTCGCCACTTCCCGGGATCGCCGCCGGTGAGGTAATTGCTCTTGCCCCCTGCTTCGCCGAGCCCTTCGATTACAGGGCTTGCGCTCGATCCCGGCAGCGTCATCCTCAATACGGCGCCGGGTCTGGGCGCGGAGGAAGAGCGATCAGCCAGGGCCAGCACGGCTTCCGATGAAGTGAGAAAGAGGCTGTAGCCGTTGCCGCGCGAGATGAATTTCACCTTCTCGTCCGACTGGCCCCGATTGGCTTCGAACATCAGCGGCAGCTTTCCATATAACTCGTCGAGCCATCCGTCATCGCGCGCTTCCGCTCCCGCACGCATGAAGCGAGTCGTTAGAGGATCGGGCGTGTTTGTCTGCGCGAGCGCCATCGATTTATCGCGCGCCCCCGTTAATCGCCCTCCGGATGGCTCAGGCAACAGGACCGGGCTCGCCAGGGCAAGCAAC
>DATLMR010000329.1:0-4787 GCA_035537555.1 Blastocatellia bacterium | reverse complement strand
TCTTGACTAGCCAGAAGGGAAACATCAGCAGTGTTATACTTCATAGAGACCTTCCTCCGGTTCTGTTTAGTCTTGCAACTTACAGATTAACCGGGTTAGGTCCTTATTTTTAGTTGTCAACCTACTTTGTTACAGCCCTGGTCTTCGTCGTATTTCGTCCGGGCGTTGAGGCGCGAGAGCCGATTCCTTATCATCTTCAGGGAGGGATCGTGAGAGTAATAGGCGGAAAATACAGGGGCAGACAATTGCGCACGGCCGCGGGGCTCGACGTCAGGCCCACGTCCGACCGGTTGCGCGAGACCCTCTTCAACATACTCGCGCCGTCGATCAGGGGCAGCCGGTTTCTAGACATCTGCGCGGGCTCGGGCGCGGTGGGGATCGAGGCCCTGAGCCGGGGCGCCTCGCACGTAACGCTCATCGAGAGCTCGCGTCAGACCTGCGCGATCATCCGGGAAAACATCCGTGCCCTGGCCATAGGGGACGAAGCCCGCGTTATCAATCGCGAAGCCGCGCAGGAGATTTCGCGCCTCTCGGGAGAGGGCGAGCCATTCGACATCGTCTTCCTGGACCCTCCATACGCCTCGGCGCTCTATTCGGAGGTCCTGGAGAGGGTCTCACAGGGAGGCCTCATCTCCGATGACGGAATCGTCGTCGTCGAGCACGGGAGCAAGAAGCCTCCCCGGGAGTCGTACGGGCGATTGCGCGTTTATCGCGAAGTGCGGCAGGGCGAGTCCGCCCTGGCTTTCTACTCTTTCCGAGAGGAAGAGTGAACCGCCCTGCCGGTAGCTGGTCACCCGAGCTTTTTTCATGCTAGTATCGCTCGAATTAACGGGCATCTGTTCAGCCAACACCAGGAGACGACAAGTGACGCGGCGCGCAATATACCCGGGGACGTTCGACCCTTTGACTAACGGGCACCTCGACATCATCGAGCGGTCGGCCCATCTATTCGACGAGGTGATCGTCGCCGTCCTCCTGAATATCGACAAGAGGCCGATGTTTACGACCGACGAGCGGGTTGACATGATCCGGCGGGCCGCCCGATGGGAGAACGTGAAGGTCGGGACATTCGAGGGCCTGCTCGTCCACTACGCCGCCGAGCAGGACGCCCAGGTGATCGTGCGCGGCATCCGGGCCATATCCGACTACGAATACGAGCTGCAGATGGCCCTGATGAATCGCAGGCTGGAGCCGCGCATGGAGACGGTCTTCCTGATGGCCGCCGAAGCCTATTCTTATCTCAGCTCGCGGCTCATCAAAGAGGTCTTCAAGCTTGGAGGCGAGATCACGGGGCTCGTGCCGGGGCTTGTCGAAGAGCAGATGCGCGCGAAGGCGTCCGAAGAGGCGGGCAGGCCCGGAGAATGAGCTTTGAACTTTAACCGCAATCGATTCACAGGGGGAGGTAAATGGCGAGGGAAAAAGTGAGCGAAGCTGCTTATAGAGAGTCCGTCAGCGTATCCGATATGAAGGTATCGTCTACCTTGAGCGTGTTGATGGAATCGGAGAGGTTGAAGGCTCAGGGCATCGAGGTCATCGATCTCGGCGCGGGAGAGCCGGACTTTCCTACTCCGCGTAATGTCAAAGAGGCCGCGCAGAGAGCGATAGAAGAGAACTTCACTCGCTACACTTCGACCGGCGGCATCGCCCCGCTCAAAGAGGCCATCATCCGGATGCTGGATCGCGACTTCGGCGCGAGCTACGAATGCCCGGAGCTCATCGTGACCGTAGGCGGCAAACAGGGCATCTTCAACGCGATGGCCACGCTGCTCAATCCGGGCGATGACGTGCTCGTCCCCTCGCCCTATTGGGTCACGTTCCCCGAGATAGTCACTTTTCTCAGGGCCAATTCGGTCTTTATCGACACGGAGCCGAACGGCTTCCTGCTGACGGCGGAAATGGTGCGCGATTCGATCACGCCCCGCACCCGGCTCCTGATAATAAACTCCCCGAATAATCCGACCGGCAGGGTCATCGACCCGGAAGAGTTCAGGAAGATAGTCGAGGTGGCGGCCGAGCATGACGTGTGGGTGATAAGCGACGAATGTTATCTCTACTTCGCGCACCCTCCCGCGCAAAAATTCACGGCCGGGCAGCTGCCCGCGGAGCTGCGCTCGCGCGTGATGATCAGCGGGTCTTTCTCGAAATCGCACGCGATGACCGGCTGGAGAATAGGTTACGCCCTAGGGCCAGAGGAGTGGATTCACGCGATGTTGAAATTGCAAAGCCATTCGACATCCAACGCAACGTCTATCTCGCAGAAGGCCGCGATCGAAGCCGCGACCGGACCCCAGGAGCCTCTGCACGCGATGCTCGAAGAGTACAGGGAGCGGCGCGACTGGCTCGTCCCCGCGCTCAATGCCATCGAAGGCGTCGAGTGCTCGATGCCTGAAGGAGCCTTTTACGTGATGCCGAACATGAAAGGCCTGCTTGGAGGGCGAGTAAAGACCTCTTCCCAGCTCGCCCGGGTGCTGCTCACCGAAGCCCAGGTGGTCGTCACGCCCGGCTCCGCCTTCGGCCTCGAAGGCTATCTCAGGGTCTCCTACGCAAACTCGCTCGACGCGATCAAGCGCGCAGTCGAGAGGCTGGCCGCCCTGGCCCCCAGCCTCAGGTGAGCTCGTTCGATGATGGCGGTTGCGGGCAGCGGCTCATGATCTATGACGCGCCGCTGCCCCGCGGGCTCCGAGCTTCCTCTAATTTCCCTGGACGTAATTGACTCGCAAATCTCTTACGCCGGTTATGCGCCAGTTGCCCGAGAGCCGCTCAAGCCATACTCTCTCCTGAACCGATCCCGAGATGTTCTTCTTCCCTTCGAAATCCCACATCTTCGTGAAGGTGGCGACGGCGCGCGTCCCCGTACTATCGGGCCTCACGCTGATATTGCCGAAAGAGAAGTTCAGCTTCGAGTACGTGCTGAGGGCGCGGGCGATGTCTCCCCGCACGTAATCGCGATTCACTCCTCGTTTCAGGTAATAGGTGTGAAGGGAAGGAGCGAAGTAGCCCAGGTGCGCCTTGAGATTTCGGGCTTCGAGGCTCGAGGTCCAGCCATTGAGGAGCGAAGTCACCTGCCTCTGGATCGCGACCCTGTCGACATGAGGCGCCGGAGGCGCGGTATCTTCCACGTCGGCCGGATCCTCTGCCTCGTCGGCGGGCGATATGCTTTCGACCGATTCGGGAGTGCTGTCTACGTCATCCTCGACCTTGGGCGCGGGCGCGGGAGTCGGCGCGGGTGTCGCAGGCGCGGAGACGGGAGAGGACCGCTGGGGGGGCGCGCCCGGCCCCGTGCTCCGATCAGGCGCGCGCTCTGCCGTGGCGGGCGCTTCGCCCGAAGGCCTGTCGCGGAGAATAAAGACGGCGGCGAGAGCCGCGAGGGTTACGGCCGCGAGTATTATTCCCAGCAGCATGGGGCGTCGGCTGTCTCCGCGGTCGCGTCGCGGGCTCACCGTGCGGTGCGAAGGGGCGGGCGCGCCACGCGTCCGGCCGCCCGCGGGAATCGTGGGGCCGCCATGTCGATCAGGGTACGAGGGCGGCGCGGCGTCCTCGCGGGATCGCGGCCGCACGAGGGTCTCTTCATCCCCCAGGCCCATCACCTCCGCGGGCGCGGAGGTCGAGACGTGACCCTTATCGGGATGGAGCGGAACGCCGATGCCCGCGCCTTCGGCCGGCAGGAGCGCTTCCGCCGGAACGCCCCGGGCCGGGCTCGCCGCGGCTTCGAAAGCCTGGAAGAGTTCGAGGGCGCTTTGCGGCCTGCGCGCCGAGTCTTTCTCGAGCGCGCTCATCACGACGGCTTCAAGCTCGGGCGGGAGGTCGGGGCGTTTACGCCTAAGCGGGGCGGGGATTTCGACGGCGTGAGCGATCATCAGACGAGTCGCATTACCCGCGAAGGGCGTTTCGCCCGTGAGCATCTCGTATAGCACGACGCCCAGCGAATAGATGTCGCTGCGGGCATCGACGGGCCGCTCCTCACACTGCTCAGGAGACATGTAACGCGGCGTTCCGATGATCAGGTTTTCGCCCGTGAGCGCGGCCCTGCGGTTCACGTCTTCCTGAATCTTGGCGACGCCGAAGTCGCAAACCTCTACCCAGTCCCCGCCTTCGTATTCGGCGATGATTATATTGTCGGGCTTGATGTCGCGATGGATCACTCCCGCCGTATGCGCCGATTCGAGCGCGCCGCATATCTGCCGGAGAATGTTCAGGGTCCGCTCGACAGAGAAAGCGCCCTCCTCACGCAGCAGCAAGCCCACGGTCTTCCCCTCGACAAGCTCCATCACGATGAAGGGAGTATTGCCCCGGGCAATTCCGAAGTCGGTCACGTCGATCGCGTTGGGATGGCGGATGCGGCTCGCCGCTTTCGCTTCTTGCTCGAAGCGCTGAGCGATCTGCGGGTCGGAGGCCAGCTCAGGCTTGAGCACTTTGACGGCGACCGGCTTGTTGATCAGCACGTGGCGCGCTCGATACACCTCGCACATGCCGCCCGCGCCGAGCTTCTCTTCGAGGAGATACTTATCCGCGAGGGTGATTCCGAGCAGACTGTCCTGCCTGTTTCTTGAGATTGCCCCGCACCTCGGACACCGCTCGTCGGAGGATGGGACGGGCGAGCCGCAACTCATACATATGTTCATCTGATCCCCAGTACCCCATATGAATTCAAGGCAGCCCACAAGATTCGTCCGGCGCCGATCCGATGCCGCTGATCGTCACGGTTTATTTTACCAGCATCAGGAGACTTGCTACCAACGCGATAGAGGCGGTGAATCGCCAAAGGAGAGCCCGGCCGGGCGGGCCGT
>DATLMR010000328.1:0-21176 GCA_035537555.1 Blastocatellia bacterium | reverse complement strand
CACCTACCCTCACTTCGCGCACCCGTCACGCGTGCGGGCGTTGACAGGGCCGGGGCGCTCGCGTATCGTTCAGAGTTTTGCTCTTACAGATTGAAAGGGAAGACCCATTATGGAAACGATATCAGCGCACGGCGGCAGGCTCGTCAATCGCGAGCTGGCCGGGGTCGAGCGCGAGACCCTGCTTGAGAGAGTGCCCGCCATGCCGAGGCTCACGTTGCGGGCGCGCGAGGTGAGCGACCTCGAAATGATAGCCAACGGGGCCTTCAGCCCGCTCGAAGGCTTCATGTGCGAGGACGACTACGTGGCGGTGCGGGGTAACAAGCACCTCGCGTCGGGGCTGCCCTGGACCATCCCCGTCACCCTCTCCACGTCGGACGAGGAGGGCGCGAGTCTCAAGGAAGGCGGGGAGGTCGCGCTCTTCGCCGAAGAGGAGCACCTCCTGGGCGTGCTGCATTTACGGCAGAAATTTCGCTACGACAAGCAGCGCGAGGCCGAGCGCGTCTACCTGACGGCCGACCCGGCCCATCCGGGCGTGCGCGCCCTCTTCGAGCAGGGGGAGTGGCTGCTTGGCGGCCCCGTCAGCCTGCTCAACCGCCCGCGCAACGCGGCCTTCTCTTCGCACAGGCTCGACCCCGAGCAGACTCGCGACGCGTTCAAGAAGAAGGGCTGGCACCGGATAGTGGCCTTTCAGACCCGCAACCCGATTCACAGGGCGCACGAGTACATCATCAAGTGCGCGCTCGAAACGGTGGACGGGCTGCTGCTGCATCCCCTGGTCGGCGAAACCAAGTCAGACGACATCCCGGCGGACGTTCGCATGCGCTGCTACGAGGCTATGCTGGACCACTACTTCCCGAAGACCCGCGCGATGCTGGCCGTGAATCCCGCCGCAATGCGGTACGCGGGGCCGCGCGAGGCCGTCTTTCACGCGATCATTCGCAAGAATTACGGCTGCACGCACTTCATAGTGGGCCGGGACCACGCGGGGGTCGGGAACTATTACGGCACCTACGACGCGCATTACATATTCAACGAGTTCGACCCCGAGTCTCTCGGCATCACGCCCATGTTTTTCGACCACTCGTTCTATTGCAGGCAGTGCGATTCGATGGCCTCGAACAAGACCTGCCCGCACGATTCGAGCGAGCACGTGACGCTTTCGGGGACGAAGGTGCGGGAGATGCTCGCGGCCGGGCAGTTGCCTCCCCGCGAGTTCTCGCGGCCCGAAGTCGCCTCGATCCTGATCGACGCGATGAAAGAGCGGTGAGCGCGCCCGGAATATAAACCGCGCGCCGATGAGCCCGGAGAGGGCCGGCTCTAATATTCAGTTGAAAAATCGGATTGGCAATCATATTATCGGGGGCGAGAGGAGTAAGCGATTCGATTTAGATGGAATCGCTTCGAGTCTTAAAGCATTCAAGCCAAGAAGCGAGGTTACATATAGCCAGGCGGTTGCTGTCTGTCGGCCCTATATGCTCCCGATGCTAAAATCTCTCTTCCGAGCGCGAGGTCGAACGCGCTTTGAGCGGGCAATTGCGACCGGTGAGAAGTGTGGAGTATAATCCAGGTGCCGCTGCAAGAGTGCCCTCTGGGCATCGATAGCAATCGGAGGCCCAGCCTTATGATCAGGTGTAACAACTGTGGAACCAACAATATTGACGGCAGCGAGTACTGCGACGAATGCGGTATGAGGCTCGGCAGCTCGCCTTCCAACGGGATTGCCGAGCCGCCCAGCGCCGTCGATCCCATTTCATCGAGGACGATGGACGGCCCGCTGCCCGCCCCGCCGTCTTTCACTACTTCCACATCTATACCCAAGCCCGCGACTCCGGCGCGGGAATCCGACTCCCGTAAAGCCGACCCGCGCAAAGCAGAGCCCCAAAAAGCCGACTCCCAAAAATCGGACGGGGCGTCCGAGCGGCGCCTGCTCTCCAGGGACCGGTCGGAGTTTGCGAACCGGCAGAGAAATTTCAGCGGCGTAGAGAGTCACCCTCCCGAAGGCAAGGCCGGCGGCCTGAAGCCCGCCGACCCGCCCCCTCAAAGGGATGGCCCTGGCAAGACTTTCATACTCTCCTCGCGCGGGCGCACCGAAGCGCTTCAACCGGAGCAGCCCGCTCCCGCTCCCGCCGACGTTCCGCGCGCCACGGCGCGTCTGGTCATCGAGCGCGGAGGGCGTATAGGCAGGGAGTTTTCGATCATGGGGATCGAGACGAACATCGGCCGGTGGGACGCCGACAGCGGAATCTTTCCGGACGTGGACCTCGACGAGGATGACCCGGAGGCCAAGATTTCGCGCCGTCACGCTCGCATAATCAATCATAACGGGCAATACTTCATAGAAGACCTCGGATCGACCAACGGAACATTCATAAACCGAGGGCGCAGGCTCCTGCCCGGCAAGCGACATATGCTCCAGAGCGGAGACGAAGTGATCGTCGGCAAGACGTTTTTGAAGTTTCAGATTCTGAAATGAGTAGCGCGCGGTCCCGGCTCCGAGCCGGTTTTCCTTCAGCAGTTTTCGTGTGAGCGCGGCCCGAGCCTTTATCGACCGCTTGGGACGCTTGTGGCAGACGCGATTGCGCAAGGCTCAGGCCGGCCGCCGATTATCGTAGGCCCGGATTATGATTTGTCCTGAAGGCGGCGCAAGCGTGCGGCCGGGAAGTTCAATTTGCGGAGAATGCGGCGCGGTGCAGGAAGCGATGGGCGCGTCGGCTCCATCAGTAGTCATTCAAGCGCACATAGGACGCGACGAGGATCGTATGACCGAGTCGAAGAAACCGAAGAAGCCTACAAACCAGCTTGAGCCGGGCACCCTCTTGCTCGACAGGTACCTGATCGTCAAGCGCGTGGGCGGCGGCGGCATGGGGTCGGTCTACCAGGCAAAGGACAAGAGGCTCGCGGACCGGTTGTGCGCGGTGAAGGAGATGATAGAGCTGTTCGCCGACGAGAGCCAGCGGTCTAAAGCGGTCGAGGACTTCAAGCGCGAAGCCGAAGTCCTGGCCCAGCTCGAACACCCTTCGATCCCCACGATCTATGACTACTTCATCGAAGGCGGGCGCTACTACCTCGTGATGAAGTGGATCGGCGGGGGCGATCTCGCCGAGCAGATGCGCGTGCGCGGCGGCGTCGTCGATGAGGTGAGCGTCACCAGGTGGGCGATCCAGATATGCGACGTGCTGCACTACATCCACTCGCAGAGGCCTCCGATAATCTACCGCGACCTCAAGCCGGCCAACCTCATGATCGACGATAAGACGGGGCGCGTGATGCTCGTCGATTTCGGGATCGCCCGCGTGGTGCGCGCGACCGAAAAGGGCGTGACCGCCATCGGCACGATGGGCTACGCGCCGCCCGAGCTGTTCGCGGGCAAGGTCGAGCCGAGGTCGGACATGTACTCCCTGGGCGCGACGATGTTCCACATGCTTACGGGCTCCGACCCGCAGGACAATCCCCTGCTGATCTTCGACTTCAGCAAGAACCCGCGCCCGTCGGCAATCAATCCGGCGATCTCCCCGGAGATGGAACGCATCCTGATGAAGATGGTCGCCCACAAGCCGGAAGACAGGCAGGCGAACGCGCTCGAACTGATGCGCATGCTCGAAGAGCACAGCGCGCGGCTGGCCTCGCGCCCGGCGAATGAGGCCGCCCGGTCCTTCAGGCCGCCCCCCGTCCCCCCGACGCACGGCGGGCAGCCCGAATCCTACGAGCTGCATCGCGCGCGACCGAGCTTTCCCGAGACTCCGATGAATCCCTCGCTGCCCGCGCCCCTCTCGGCCAATCCCGGCAATTCCTCGGGCTCGGCTTCGGGGCCGGCGCTCGAATGGGTCTATTGCGGCCATTGCGGAGAGAAGATCGGAGCCGGCGATGTCTACTGCGCGCACTGCGGCTCTCGCCAGCCGCTCGCGGGAGGCGCGGCGCCCATCTACGCGGGGCAGCCCGGCGCGGCGCGCGTCACCGCCCAGCTCGTGGTGCTCGGCACGGCCGAGATGGTCAAGCCCTTCGCCATAGACAAGGACAATGTTTTGATAGGGCGCACGGACCCCCATACCAGCATATTCCCGGAGATCGATCTCACCATGTACGATCCGGAGACGAAGGTATCGCGCCGCCACGCGAAGATATACAGGCAGGGGGACCAATTCCTGATCGAGGACCTGGGCTCGGTCAACGGCACGATCATCAACTCCATCAGCGGCGGATCGATTCGCCTCAACGCCAAGTCTCCTCGCGTGCTCTCCGCCGGCGACGAGCTGAAGCTCGGCGGAACCACTTTGAAATTCATGATTATGTGAGGTAATTTATCCGAGGCCAGGGGCTAGAGGACAGAGATCGATAATCACCTCTGCACTCTAGACTCAAATCGTTATGGCTAGATTCTGTCCATATTGCGGCAAACAATTGAGCGACCGGGCGAAGTTCTGCCCCCACTGCGGCAAAGCTCCGCCGATGCGGGAGCGCGCGGCGGGGGTGACGGTACAGGAAGCGGGCGGGCAGTCGGCGCGCCCGCTCGGCCGGATGGAAGAGGCCGGGCGAGACCCGGCGCCCGCCCCGGATAACCCGAAGACGGCGCCGGTCAATCCGATCAATCAGGCGGGAGAGCGCGACACGGCGCGCCCGCAGACGGACGCATCCCGGCTCTCTTCCCCGCTCGCCGGAGCGCGGGCGGCGCGCTCGAACGGCGCGGCGCGGCCCGCGGTTACCACGGCCGGGCAGAGGCGATTCGCCCCGGCCACGCACGCTCTGATCGGCGCGGAGGAGCAGGCGGGCTTCGGGCTTCGCTACGGCGCGTGGATGTTCGATTTTCTGATCACGCTCATAGCCATGATGGCCTTCACCTTCATAGTCACGGCCGTGAGCAAGAGGTCGGTCGTCGGCTCCAATCTCGATCTCGTCATGGTGGCCCTGTTGACCCTGTTTATGTTCGTGCTCAATTACGTGGTGCTGGCGGGGCGGGACGGCCAGAGCGTGGGCATGCGCATACTCGGCATCCGCATCGCGCGCATCGACGGGAGGCGCTTCACCATCAAGGACGCCGCCGTGCGCCACCTGCTCGGCTACCCGATCTCGATGGCCGCATTCTTTCTCGGCTTCCTCTGGATGCTGTGGGACCCGCGCCAGCAGGGCTGGCACGACAAGATCGCTCGCACCCTGGTCGTCGTCTCGCGCTGAAGAGAAAGCGGCGAACAGGCGAAAGGACCTCGGGCATGCTCAGCTTCTCCCTGACCGAGAGCAGGCCCGGTGGAAATCACTCACGATAACTTCAAGGATTTGAGAGTCCCCCATGGATACCTTCATAGTTCGACCCAAAGATTACGAGTCGTCGACGGTCAAGCTCGACAAGATGAGACTTACGATTGGCCGATCTTCTCGAAACGACATTTGCATAGGAGACCCCTTCGCATCGCGGCTCCACGCGGAGCTCAGGAGCGAAGGCGAGCAGGTGCTGCTGATCGATAACGGCAGCGCCAACGGCACGTTCCTGAACGGGCAGAGGGTCTCGGGCACCGTCCGCCTGCACGTGGGCGACCTCATACGGATCGGCGAGACCGAGATCGAGTACGCGTCGGGCAACCAGGACATGCTCTCGGGCGCGACCGTCTATCTTTCCGGGCCCGCCGCCGCCGCCCTCCCGGCCGACACGATAACCTCGCCTATGTCCGGCCGCTCGACGACCGACCTGATCTCTTCGATACAGTCGGGCAAGATCTCGAGCGAGATACGCAGGGTTGCGGGCGCGAAAGCCGCGCTGGTCGCCGAAGCGCCGGGCCGCGACCTGCTCAGCATAGTCTCGCAGGTCGGCATAGCCCTCCTGCCGCGCACCTCGCTCGAAGACACTCTGAAGATGACCATCGACATCGTCTTCCAGGCCATCCCGGCCGAGCGAGGGTTCCTCTTCCTGAAGGAGAACGAGGAGCTGACGTGCAAGATCGCGCGCGGCGCGCACACGGACGCGCTCCCGTCGGCCTCCCAGATCCAGATCAGCCGCTCGATAACCAACAAGGTGCTGACCGAAGGGCAGTCGATCCTCACCTCGGACGCGATGCACGACCCGCGATTTCAGGCTCAAAATTCGGTCGTGCTCAGCCAGATCCGCTCGGTGATGGCCGTGCCGCTCTTCTCGGGCGAAGAGACCTTCGGCATGATCTACGTCGACAACCCCCTGCACAGCCGCTTCGAGGAGGAAGACCTCAAGGTCCTCACCACGATCGCCTCCGTCGCCTCGATCAAGATCGAGCACGAGCGCCTGCTCGAAGAGCGGCTCGAAAAGCGGCGAATGGAAGAAGAGCTGAAGGTCGCATCCGAAATTCAGATGCGATTGCAACCCGTCGCGCCCCCCCAGATCGACGGGTGGGAGATGACGGGAGTCTCTTTCCCCTGCCGCGAGATCGGGGGCGATTACTACGACTTCATAAGGCGCAAGCGCGACAATCGTCTGGTGGTCGCCGTGGGCGACGTGTCGGGCAAAGGCACGGGGGCGGCCTTGCTTATGTCCTCTCTGCACGCGGCCGTCCGCGCCCAGTCGCAGACTCGCGCGTCCATATCCGAGGTCATGGGAGAGATCAATCAATACATCTACGAGAACTCTCCGTCGAACAAGTACCTCACCCTATTTTACGGCGAGCTCGACCCGGAGACGGGCGGCCTGGTCTACTCCAACGGAGGCCATAACACTCCCGCTTTGATCCGCCGGTCGGGCGAAGTGGTGATGCTCGATCAGGGCGGCCTGCCCGTGGGCCTGATGCCGAGCGCGAGCTACCAGGAGGGCACCGTGTGGTTCGAGCCGAACGACGTGCTGGTCATCTACAGCGACGGCATCACCGAGTCGGTCAACGACACCGACGAGCAGGAGTTCGGCGAAGAGCGCCTGTTTGACGTGGTCAAAGGCAACCTCCATCGCTCCGCGGCAGGCATCCGCGACCGGATAGACGAGGCGCTCTCCAGGTTCGTCGGCACGGCCGCGCCCGTCGATGACATGACGCTTATGATAATCAAGCGCACGTCGTGATCCGTTAAGCGCCGCGCGCGTGAATGAAAAGGAGGCCGGCTCGAAAGCCGGCCTCCCGCGTTCTTTCCCGAGTAAACTGTGACATGCTCACCAACAAAGGCTGATGTATTCGGATCGAACAGCATCTAAACTTCTACGCCGCATCTTCCATTGACGAACCCCTTGTACCTAACACATTAAGCAGTCGGACGCGCCTTCATAATCTATTCTGTTGAGGCTACCTGCCGGTTCCAAAAGAATCCTTGATACGATCTCCCAGACAAGAAATTATGACGTATGATTTGGAAGCGGAACACTACTATACGACTTTCAGGTAGATATTAATAAGGGTACTTACAAGACCTTTCTTCTGGACCCCGATCAATACCCCGAAAAGGATAAGGAAGAAGAAAAGGTTAGTAATGACGAACCTGCTCCCGGATATGTTGTATCCAGATGGTGGGCCAGGGTCATAGTCCAAACCGGCGAGCTAATCCATCTTGTGTGAATACGCATTGGTTCTTAGACTACGCAGAATATGGGCGACCCTGGTATACACATGGACAAACAACTGTTAGTAACGAAGTGTTTGGCAGCTACTATAATTGGGATTTTGGTAATCCGGGGAAAAAGACCTGGGTGGATCAGCGTGTACTCCTCAGAGGCCATACTAATACGACCTATAGCTATAGATGGAGCCACGCTGATGGTGGGGAGTATTCCGGTCTAATATACGGAAGAGTCAGACTGTCTTGATATATAATGGAAATGCTTTTGATCTACTTCGGAAAGCACTTGATTTATGCTCAGTGATTGGAAAAACAGCACGTTATTATGCACACGCTTCAGTGTGATTTTAGCGGTGAATGATTAGTCACACACATGAAAGCAATCGATATTCGATAACATCCGAGGATACACAGCAATGAGGCAAAATGAACTAACGACATCGTCTCTGGGTATCCTGCGCGTCCTTGGCTTCATTGCCTCAACTACAGTCGTAATTCTTTATACCATATATGCGTTTCTTAACCCTTACAATGGCGAAGCTCTAATTCCAGAAGCCTATCTTCTTGTGCTTGTCTTGATACTTTTAGCCTGCATTTATGCCTGGGCTTCGCTAAGGATAAAACCGTTATTAATGCTAATCGTGTCTACTATCTCCTCTTTGCCCGTCGGGATTTATCTATTACTAACTCCAGGTATATTCAGATATATTGGTATAGGTAATCTGATTTGCGTGGTTATTGCAATACTTGTGATGTTTCTCGTAAGACGTAACTAGAACGACCCGAAGCGTAGCTGGGATGTACCTGGATTGTACCCCGATTTCGGCATTTCGATAGACGGCGTGTTAGGATAAGGCCAATATTCGAGTTTCTTAGAAATCAGTTGGGGACAAGCCCCATGACAAAAAGGGCCGCACGATCTCGAATCGCGGCCCGTTGCTAGAACAACTCCACTAGATTAAAGTAGAAAGTTCAACTTGTTCGGCGTTCGCCGATAATTGTGATGATTATGTGAACACTTTTTGGTGAAGGGAATACGGAATATGTCAGGGGCTCCACACAAAAATCAGGTGATCTACTCGATGATCGGAGTTGGAAAGTACTACGACAAGAAGCCCGTGCTCAAGGACATCTACCTCTCTTATTTCTACGGAGCGAAGATCGGCGTGATAGGGCTTAACGGCTCGGGCAAGAGCTCCCTGCTCAGAATCCTCGCCGGAATCGACAAGGAGTTCGTCGGCGAGACGGTCATATCGCCCGGCCACACGGTCGGGTTCCTGGAGCAGGAGCCGCGACTCGACGAGTCCAGGACCGTTCGCGAGATCGTCGAGGAAGGCGTGCGGGAGACGGTAGACCTGCTCAAGGAGTACGAGCAGATCAACGAGAAATTCTCGGAGCCGATGACCGACGACGAGATGTCCGCCCTGATCGAAAAGCAGGGCGCGGTTCAGGAGAAGATCGACGCCGCCGATGCCTGGGACCTCGACAGCCGCCTGGAGATGGCGATGGACGCGCTCCGCTGCCCGCCCGGGGAGACCCCGGTGAGCGTGCTCTCCGGCGGCGAGAAGCGCCGCGTGGCCCTGTGCCGCCTCTTGCTCAAGCAGCCCGACATCCTGTTGCTCGACGAGCCGACCAATCACCTCGACGCGGAATCGGTCGGCTGGCTCGAACAGCACCTTCAGAAG
Organism: Blastocatellia bacterium; assembly: GCA_035537555.1. Lineage (GTDB taxonomy): Bacteria > Acidobacteriota > Blastocatellia > UBA7656 > UBA7656 > DATLMR01. Next base: position 11,997 of record DATLMR010000328.1, on the reverse strand, counting down.
TACCCCGGCACGGTCATCGCCGTCACGCACGACCGCTACTTTCTAGACAACGTCGCGGGCTGGATACTCGAGCTGGACCAGGGCCGCGGGATTCCCTGGGAAGGCAATTACTCGTCGTGGCTCGAACAGAAGCGCATCAGGCTGTCGCACGAAGAGAAGTCCGAGAGCGAGCGGCAGAAGACGCTCGAACGCGAGCTGGAATGGATTCGCATGTCTCCCAGGGGGCGCCAGGCGAAGTCCAAAGCGCGCATCAAGTCCTATGAAACGCTGCTGAGCCAGGAGGCGGAGAAGCGCTCTCGCGACCTTGAAATCTACATCCCGCCGGGACCGCGCCTCGGGAACGTGGTCATCGAGGCAAGCGACGTGACCAAGGCATACGGCGACCGCATCCTGTTCGAGGGCATGTCGTTCAGCCTGCCTCCGGGCGGCATCGTCGGCGTCATCGGCCCGAACGGCGCGGGGAAGACGACCCTCTTCAGGATCATCACGGGGCAGGAACAGCCGGACTCCGGCGCGGTTCGAATAGGGGAGACGGTGGCGCTCGGGTATGTCGATCAGAGCCGGGACTCGCTCGACCCGACCAGGAGCATATGGGAGGAGATATCGGGCGGGCAGGACTCCATCGAGCTGGGCAAGCGGCAGGTGAACTCGCGCGCTTACGTCGCGCGGTTCAACTTCTCCGGCTCCGACCAGCAGAAGAGGGTCGGGCTGCTTTCGGGCGGCGAGCGTAACCGCGTTCACCTGGCGAAGATGCTCAAGGAGCAGGCGAACGTCCTGCTGCTCGACGAGCCCACGAACGACCTCGACGTGAACACCATGCGGGCGCTCGAAGAAGCGCTCGAAAATTTCGCCGGGTGCGCGGTCGTAATCAGCCACGACCGATGGTTCCTCGACCGCATCTGCACGCACATCCTGGCGTTTGAAGGGAACAGCCGCGTCGAATGGTTCGAGGGCAACTACTCGGACTACGAGGCGGACCGGCGCGCGAGACTCGGCTCGGCGGCGGAACAGCCTCACCGGATCAAGTACCGAAACCTGACGCGCGGCTGAGCGGGTACGAGCAGACTATGAATACAGGCTCGCTCAAAATGACCTCGTGCATGGCTTCGAACGCGGACCCCTTCTGCGAAGCGATGGCCGCCTATATCGGGGGGCGGCTCGGCCTTACGGTAGAGTTCATAAACGACGTGCCGTGGCAGGAACGCGAGCGGCGCTTCGACGAGGGAGAGATTCAACTCTGCTGGCTGTGCGGGCTGCCTTACGTCTGGAAGGCAGGCCTCGCCTCTCCCCGCATAGAGCTGCTCGCGGCCCCGGTCATGCTCGGCGAGCGCTACGGCAACAGGCCGGTCTATTTTTCGGACGTGGTCGTGAGCAGAGGGAGCGCCTTCAGGAGATTCGAGGACCTGCGCGGCGCATCGTGGGCATACAACGAGCCTCGCTCGCATTCGGGAAACTACGTCGTGCGCCATCGCCTCGCGGAAATATCAGCCGGCCCCGGCTTCTTCGGCGAGGTGATCGAGTCGGGCGCGCATCAGGCGTCACTCGATATGATACTCGCGGGACGGGTCGATGCCTCGGCCATCGACAGCACCGTCCTTGAGACCGAGCTGCTGGCGCGGCCGGAGATTTCCGACCGGATCACGATCATAGAGACGCTCGGCCCGAGCCCCATGCCGCCGTGGGTCTGCCCCAGGAACCTTCCGCGCGAGCTGCGTGACGCGCTCCTCGACGCGCTCCTCGGTATGCCCGCCGACGAGCGCGGACGCGATACTCTCCGCGAGGGGCGAATATCGCACTTCGCGCGCGTCGAGGACCGGGATTACGACCCGATCCGCCGCATGGCCCGTCAGGCGGAGAGGGTGGCACTGCGCTAAGCCCGGGGCAATTCGCGAAAAGTAGCTCGGGGGAATTAATAAAGCGCCGGGGCCTCGACCCCGGGATTCGCATGGCCCTTTAAGAAGAACATGGAAGCGACCGCTGTTCCGAGAGTCAAAGTCTGCTGCATCAGCAGCGCCGAAGAAGCGCGCGCGGCGATCCGGCGCGGAGCGAGCGCCCTCGGGCTCGTCTCCGAGATGCCGAGCGGGCCGGGCGTGATCTCGGAAGAGCTCATCGCGGAGATCGCGGCCGCGACGCCCCCGGCGGTTTCGACCTTCCTCCTGACCAGCAGGCAGGACGCGAGGGCCATCGTCGAGCAACACCGGCGCTGCCGCACCAGCACGATCCAGATATGCGACCGGTTAGAGCGCGGGAGCTACGAGGAGCTGCGCGCGGCCCTGCCGGGCATCAAGCTCGTTCAAGTCGTTCACGTGACCGGAGAAGAATCCGTCGAAGAGGCTCTGGGAGCCGCTTCCAGGGCCGATGCGATCCTGCTGGACTCCGGCAACCAGCTTCTCGAGGTCAAAGAGCTGGGGGGCACGGGCCGCGTTCATGACTGGGCCCTCAGCCGGAAGATTCGCGAAGAAGTGGGCGTTCCCGTCTTCCTCGCGGGCGGCTTGAACCCGGGCAATATAGCCGAGGCCATCCGGCAGGTCGGCCCCTTCGGGGTCGATCTCTGCAGCGGAGTTCGCGCAGACGGCCGCCTGGACGAAGTAAAACTTTCGGCCTTCTTCGGCCGCATGATGTCGCAGGCGCAAAGCTGATGACACTTGGAGGAGATATAGAGATGAACAGGAGAGTTGCCTTTCTGCTGGCGCTCGTCATGCCGGCCCTGTTGTCGGCCCAGGCGGATCGACGGACCTTCACGCTCGCTTCCACCTCGATTGACGGCGCGGCGCCTTCGACCCTGGCCGAGCGCCTGGGATTCAAAGCGTCCGACAAGATTCTGATCATCAACGGTGACGATGTGGGAATGAGCCACGCGGCGAATGCGGCGACTATCGACGCGATGGAGAACGGCCTGATGACCTGCGGGACCATTATGGTCCCCTGCCCCTGGTTCGCGGAGATAGCCGCCTACGCGAAGGCGCACCCGGAGCGCGATTTCGGGCTGCACCTGACCCACACGAGCGAGTGGAAAGGATATAAGTGGGGCCCGGTCGCGAGTAAGAGCGACGTGCCCGGACTGGTCGACCCGCAGGGTTATCTCTGGCCCGATATAATGAGCGTCTATAAGAACTCCACGCCGGAACAGGCGGAGATCGAGGCGCGGGCGCAGATAAAAAAAGCGATTGCGGCCGGTATAGACGTGACCCACATCGACTCGCACATGGGAACGCTGCAATACAATCTCAAGTATCACGAGGTCTATCGAAAGCTCGCGAAGGAGTTCGACCTGCCCCTTCGCATGGGCTCTCAAGAGCTCCTGGCGGCGCAGGGCGGAGGCCATTTGCGCGCGCAGCTCGACGCGGACGGCGTTATCTACCCTGACTACCTGATTCACAACGCGCGCAAGCAGGGCGAGCCCGTCGCGGATTACTGGAAGCGGATTCTGAATGAGCTGAAGCCGGGCGTGACCGAGCTTTACATTCACGCGGGGCTGGCCGGGGAGGAGATGCAGCACATAACGAATTCCTGGCAGGAACGCGCCGAGGAGCACCGCCTCTTCACCAGCGACGAGGAGGTCCGCAAGATTCTCGAATCCAGGGGAATCAAGCGCATCGGCTATCGCGCGCTTCGGGACCTGCAGCGCAAGGCCCGCGCCGACGCCCGGAAACAGGGCTCGAAATAAGGACCGCCGCAATCGAAGGCTGTAGGCGACTATGGACGATAAGACGAAGAAGGCGGCCGAGGCGATCGGCGTCCCCAAGATCAAGCGGCACATCTTTTTGTGCTGCGACCAGACGAAACCCAGGTGCTCCGATAAAGAGGCGAGCCTCGAATCGTGGTACTACCTTAAGAAGCGGCTCAAGGAGCTGGGGCTTACCGGAGACGGAGGCATCTATCGCACCAAGGCAAACTGCCTCCAGGTCTGCCACCAGGGGCCGGTGGCGGTGGTCTATCCCGAAGGCGTGTGGTATCACTCGTGCACCCCGCAGGTGATCGACCGCATAATCCATGAGCACCTGATCGAAGGAAGGCCGGTCGAGGAATACCTCATTTTCAGCGGCCGGGAAAAAGAACCGATAAACGAGTATGAGCGAATCGAGAAGGACCCTTCGGAGAGTATTTCCAATGATGAATAGAGGCTCTTTCATCGCCCGCCCCCTGACCTCCGGGCGCTGGCCCCTGCTCTTCGCATGGCTGGCGCTCGCGGCAAGCCCGATCTTCGCGCAAGAGTCCGTGGACGTTAAAGCGCTCTACACGAAGTCGGAGCATATGATCCCCATGCGCGACGGAGTGAAGTTATTCACGTCGGTCTATTCGCCCAGGGATACTTCGCAAAAGTACCCGATTCTCTTGAACCGGACCCCGTACAGCGTCTCGCCTTACGGGCCGGACCAGTACAAGGAGACGATCGGCCCGTCGGTCAAGATTGCGAAAGAGGGCTACATCATCGTCTACCAGGATGTTCGCGGAAGATACATGTCCGAAGGCGAGTTCACGATGATGACACCCTTCAAGCCGGAGAAGAAAGGTCCGAAGGATACTGACGAAAGCAGCGACACGTATGACACCATCGAATGGCTTCTCAGGAACGTCGCGAACAACAACGGGCGGGTCGGGATATGGGGCATCTCTTATCCGGGCTTCTACGCCGCCGCCGGAATAATGTCGGCCCACCCGGCGCTTAAGGCCGCATCTCCGCAAGCGCCGATGGCCGACACTTTCATAGGCGACGATTTTCATCATAACGGCGCGCTCTTCCTGCCGCACGCCTTCAATTTCCTCTCGTCGTTCGGCCGAAAGAGGTCCGGGCCGACCACGGAACGGCCGCCCAATATCGATTACGGCACGCTCGACGGCTACAGGTTCTACCTCGAAATGGGGCCGTTATCGAACGCCAACAGGAAGTATTTCAAGAACGAGATCCCGATCTGGGACGATTACATGAAGCACGGCACTTACGACGAGTACTGGAGAGCGCAGAACGTGCCGCGGCACATGAAGAACATCACCCCGGCCGTCCTGGTCGTGGGCGGATGGTTCGACTCCGAGGACCTCTACGGCCCGCTCGCCATATATAAAGCCATCGAGCGGCAGAGCCCCTCTTCGCGCAGCACGCTCGTCATGGGGCCGTGGTTTCATGGAGGGTGGGCTCGCTCGGAAGGGGACGCGCTCGGAAACATCCGGTTCGGCTCGAAGACCAGCCTCTATTACCAGGAGCAGGTCGAGCTGCCGTTCTTCAATCACTATCTTAAAGACAAAGGCGAGCTACGCCTGCCGGAAGCCATGGTCTTCAACACGGGGGCGAACCGGTGGCGGTCCTTCGAGCAATGGCCTCCTGCGAACGTCGAAGAGAAGAGCCTCTACCTGCACGCCGACGGCAAGCTCTCTTTCAGCGCGCCCGCGAAGAGCCCGGGCGACGATTTCGACGAGTACGTGAGCGACCCTAAAAAGCCGGTCCCATTCACGTCGGAGACCAGAATCACGATGGGCCGTGAATTCATGGTCGAAGACCAGCGATTCGCCTGGACCCGCCCCGACGTGCTCTCTTACGAGACCCCGGCGCTCGCCGAAGAAGTGACTATCGCGGGGCCGATCCTCGCGAGCCTCTTCGTATCGACGAGCGGCACGGACTCCGATTTCATCGTCAAGCTGATAGATGTCTACCCGCCCGACGCGCCCGACGACGATCCCAACCCGGCGAACGTTCACATGGGCGGATTCCAGATGCTCGTCAGAGGCGAGGTCATGCGGGCGAAGTTCAGAAACAGTTACGAGAAGCCCGAGCCGATGAGCTCCGGCAAGGTGACCGGGGTCGAGTTCGAGCTGCGGGACGCGCACCACACTTTCCGGAAGGGGCACAAAATCATGGTGCAGATTCAGAGCTCGTGGTTCCCGCTCGTGGACCGCAACCCCCAGAAGTTCGTCGATATCTACACCGCCGCCGAGAGCGATTTCCAGAAGGCTACCCAGAGAATCTATCGCGCGGCCCCATTCGGCTCTCATCTCAAAATCAAGGTGATGAAGTAAGGAGGCGGGATGAGGGCGCGCGCTGCACAGAATAGCCGGGCTCGCGATGATACTTCCCTTCATCGGATGGGCGATTACCGGGGCCGTATTTTTCTTCAAGCCGGGATACGCGGGCGCTTACGAATACCTCCAGCCCAGGACCTACCCGATGGGCGAGGGCCTCTCATTGCGGGCGGATTCGTCCTGGCTCGAAGTCCGTTACCTGCGAACCATCCTCGGCGATCACCTGCTGGTGCGGACCGAGGACGGATGGTCGCATCTCGACCCCGCAAGCCTCCGGGCCCGCTCCCTGCCGGGGGACGATCAGGTGCGCGCGCTGCTCGCCGACGCCTTCTCGAAGAACCCCGAGCGCTACGGCCGGGTCAGCAGCATCGAAGGGAGCAAGGCCCTCACGAGCACGGGCGTTCAGGTCTCGCTGAACTGGGCGCAAATGTCCCTCTCTCAGAAAGGGCCGGACACGGACCGGATCGACCTGCTTTACAAAATCCACTACTTGCAATGGACCGGCTCACCCATTGCGGATAGAGTTATTGGGATGACCGGGATCGCGCTCGTTTTGACCCTGACCGGGCTGGGCGTGCGTCTCTTCTTCGGCTCCCGGTGATCGAGGGCCGATTTATATTTGCAATCGCTTCGCCACCCGCGCGTTCCTTGATTGCCGTGATGAATGACGAGAAATTTCCGGTCGGAGGCGTTATGAATAGATCTCGCGTAATCTGGACGGCCCTGCTGGCGACGTTCCTGTTCAATCCCTGTTTCTTAGCGGCGGCTCAGACGAAAGAGTCCATCTTCGAATCGATCAGGCGCGAGCGCGAGATGATGATGGGAGAGCTGCATCACCGGGGCGGGCGCGACAAACAAAGCCCCGCCCGATTGCTCGCCGTCGCGAGCCAGCCCATCGACGTGACGCACTACCGCCTGCGCATAAGGCTCGCGTTCGATCCTCCCCGAATCACGGGGAGCGTGACCATCTCCGGCAGAACGACCTCCGCGCTCGACACCGTCAGGGTCAACGCGAACCAGAACCTTTCCATAACCGCCCTTCGCCTGGACGGCCTGCCGCGTGACTTTCGGCGCGCGAACGATCACGTCGACCTGAGCCTCCCGGAAACCCTACCCGCCGGAAGCGACTTCACCCTCGAAGTCGATTACCAGGGGCCGCCCATTATATCGGGCAATCTTGGAGGGGGTATGCTGGTGGCGACTCACGGGGCTGGCGACACTCCGGTAATGGCGACGCTCAGCGAGCCTTACGCGGCGCCGACGTGGTGGCCCTGCATCGACACGCCGACTGACAAGGCGACGGCGGAGATCGAGGCGACGGTTCCGCAAGGGTACGTGGCCGCGTCGAACGGGTTGCTGCAAAAGACGGAAGCGAACCCGGACGGCACGGCGACCTACTTCTGGCGCGAGGACTACCCGATAGCCACCTACCTGGTCTCCGTGGCCGCGACCGACTACGTCCGTTTCGACGACACCTACACGTCGCGCGACGGCGCTTCGCAGATGCCCCTGGTCTATTATGTCTACCCCGAGCACCTCCCGCAGGCGCAGCAGAAATTCCCCGTCACGCGCGCGGCCATGGAGATATTCGCGGAGCTATTCGGAGAGTACCCGTTTCTCGAAGAGAAATACGGTATGGCCGAGTTCCCCTGGAGCGGGGCGATGGAGCACCAGACGCTGACGAGCATGGGCGAGCGGCAGATCGCATCCTCGGGCACGTCGCGCTCTATCATCGCCCACGAGCTTGCCCATCAATGGTGGGGCGACCTCGTCACGATGTCTTCGTGGAACGACATCTGGCTGAACGAAGGGTTCGCCACGTATTCCGAAGTGCTCTTCTTCGAGCGCTTCCTGAACGTCCCTCCCGGCGAGCTGATGACCGGGAGCTACGACGACGGGCAGGTGAGCGGCTTGATGAGAGGGACCGTTTACGCGGAAGACGCCGGTGACCCGTTCGACGACACGGGCGCGATCTACACCAAGGGCGCGTGGGTGTTGCACATGCTGCGGCGCGTTCTCGGAGACGGCGCGTTCTTCGCGGCGCTCAAGGATTACGGCGGGCGCTTCTCTTTCAACAACGCTTCGACGAGGGATTTTCAGCAGGTCTGCGAAGAGCACTACGGCCAGTCGCTCGACTGGTTCTTCCAGCAGTGGATATTCGCTCCGGCTCGCCCGGTCTACAAGATCACGTCGAGCCTGCTGCCTCGAAACGGCGCGGGCAATTACACGGCCAACCTCACGGTCAAGCAGGCACAGGCGCACGCGATTCCCGGCCGGAGCGGCGCGGCGGCGCGCGTCTACGTCATGCCGATCGATGTTCAGATTCATTACGCGGACGGAAGCCGCGAGACTCGCGTCATATTCAATAACGCCCGCAAGCAGAAATTCTCTTTCACCCTGTCAAAGCAGCCGGCGCGAATCGGCTTTGATGAAGAGGGCTGGGTGCTGAAGAAGGTCAAAGGGAGTCTCTAGCTACGGTAAGGACTGAAGAATGAATGAATCAAAGGTAAGACCCTATGGCTCGTGGAAATCTCCGATCACTTCGGACCTGATCGTCGCGGGGGTCGTCAGGCTGAGCGAGCCGACCCCATCAGGAGGCGATACTTTCTGGATAGAAAGCCGCCCTTCCGAATCCGGAAGGAACGTCCTTGTGAGAAGGACCCCGGACGGAGCGATCACGGACGTAACGCCCGCGCCCTTCAACGTTCGGACGACCGTGCACGAGTACGGCGGAGGCGCGTTCATCATCGACGAAGGCGTCGTCTACTTCTCGAACTACGCGGACCAGAAGATATACAGGCAGGCCCTCGGCTCGGAGCCGCGCCCGCTCACGCGCTCGGAGAACATGCGGTATGCCGACGGGGTAATCGACCGCCGGAACAATCGAATAATCTGCGTGCGCGAAGACCACACGACGAGCGACACCGGGGCCACGGGCGCGCTCGCCGCTATAGACCTCGAGACGGGAGAGGAACGGGACCTCGTCTCGGGGAACGATTTTTATTCCTCCCCGCGCCTGAGCCCCGACGGCAGACGGCTCGCCTGGATTACATGGAACCATCCGAACATGCCGTGGGACGGGTCGGAGCTGTGGGTGGCCGAAGTGAAAGAGGACGGCTCGGTGAGCGCGGGCGAGCAGGTAGCGGGCGGCAAGGATGAATCGGTGATTCAACCCGAATGGTCGCCCGATGGCCGTCTCTATTTCATCTCTGACCGCGCGGGATGGTGGAACCTCTACGAGCTGCGCGAGGGAAGGGTAGAGCCCGTATACGAACTCGCTTCGGAGTTCGCGCGGCCCCAGTGGGTCTTTCGCATGTCTTCCTACTCGGTCCAGGCCGGACGCATCATCTGCACGTTCAACGACAGGGGGCGGTGGCGGCTCGCGAAGATCGACCGGACGACGCGGCAACTGGAGCCGATAGAGACTCCTTACACGGAGATCGCTTCCGTCCGGGCCGACGGAGATCGCGTCGTCTTCCTCGCGGGCGCGCCGTCGGAATCGGCGGTGGTCGCGCAGCTGGATCTTTCGACCGGCAGGGTCGAAGCGCTCAGGCGGTCCTCTTCGATCGAGATAGACGCGGCTTACCTGTCGATCCCGCAGGCGATAGAGTTCGCCACAGAGAACGGCCTTACGGCGCACGCTTTCTATTACGCGCCGTCGAACCCCGACTTCACCGCGCCCGAAGGAGAGCGCCCGCCACTCCTTGTAATCAGTCACGGAGGACCGACCAGCTCCGCTTCGACCACGCTCGAGCCTACGATTCAATACTGGACGAGCCGCGGCATAGCCGTGCTCGACGTGAATTATGGCGGCAGCTCGGGATACGGGCGCGAGTATCGCCTGAGACTGAACGGCAACTGGGGCGTCGTGGATGTGGATGATTGCGTGAACGGCGCGAAACATCTGGTCGAGCGGGGGCTGGCCGACGGCGAGCGCCTGATCATTCGCGGCGGCAGCGCGGGCGGCTACACGACCCTCGCCGCGCTCACCTTCCGCGATTTCTTCAAGGCGGGAGCGAGCTATTACGGCATCAGCGATCTCGAAGCCCTTGAGGTCGACAGCCACAAGTTCGAGGCGAGATACAACAACAGCCTCATCGGCCCTTATCCCGAGCAGCGCGACCTTTACCGCGCTCGCTCGCCCATACACTTCACCGACAGGCTCTCCTGCCCGCTCATTATATTTCAGGGCCTCGAAGATAAAGTCGTCCCGCCCAACCAGGCGGAGATGATGTTCGAGGCCGTGCGCGCGAAAGGGCTCCCCGTGGCCTACGTGCCGTTCGAAGGCGAGCAGCACGGCTTTCGCAAAGCGGAAAACATCAAGCGGGCGCTCGACGGCGAGCTCTATTTCTATTCGAGAGTCTTCGGCTTTGCGACCGACGTGGAGCCCGACGAATACGTCGCGAAGAGACTGCTGAACTTCCCGGAGGCCTGAGCCTCCGGTTATCACTGAAGGCCCGGTCTCGCGGCCAGGTCAGGTCAGAAGCCCGGGCCGGCTAAGGGCCTACCGCTGTTTCGAGCCGCCGGAGGTCGAAGTCGAGGCCGCCCGGCCCGACCTCGCGAAACTCAAGGATCGAGACGGCGGGCCGAATCAGGGCGCGAGGCTGTGAACGCTCATCCTCCGGAGCAGGTATTGAAACCGTGGCGCGTGGCGCGCGCGCATGAACACGGGAGAGCCTTGCAGGAAGGCGAGCCAGGCCGATCGCTCTTCGTAAGCTTTTTCCAGAAATTCGAATTCCTTCTCCCGCTCGCCCATGCCCGCGTAGATCGTCGCGAAGCTGAGCGGAGAGATGTACCTCAATTTCGAGAGCTCGCGCAGCTCGCTCAATATATCAAGAGCCCCTTGCCTGTCTCCGGATAGCCCGCGCGTGTAGCCGAGCATTGCGAGGGTCTGGGGGACGGGCTCCGCGTGCCTGATACTTTCGAACTCCCGGGCGGCCTCTTCAAGATGCCCGCACTCGGCCAGGGCCTGCCCCATGTAGTAGTGCGTGTGGGTGAAGCCCGGGTCCATGTCGAGGGCCTCGCGATACAGGGCCACAGCCTTCTCATAATGGCCGGCCTGATAGAAGAGCACTCCCCGGGCGAGGTAGATCGTCAGCGAATACGGGTCGAGATGAAGCGCCAGATCGATCTCTGCCAGGGCCTCGTCCAGGCGCCCGTTCATCATAAGGAACCATGCGCGGTAGTGGCGCGCGGTCGCGTAGGTGGGCCTCAGCTCTATGGCCCGCCGGTACTCGGCGTCGGCCTCTCGCAGGTTCCAGTCGTAGAACCACCTGATTTCGGCCAGAGTGGCGCGGGCCTCGGCGAGGGATCCGTCCATCTCGAGCGCGGTCAAGACGGCGGCTTTAGCGCGCGGAAAGGCCAGCCCGGGATGGAGGTAGAGATACTCTCCGAGGAGGGCGTACGAGTCACCCAGCCCCGCATAGGCGAGCGCGTAACGCGGGTCCAGGGCGATGGCCTGCTTGAAGCACTCCACCGCGCGTCCGAGATCGGTCTTCCGCCTCTTCTCCCAGAAGTACCGGCCCTTGATGTAAAGATGGCAGGCTTCGGCGTTCTCTGTATAAACTTCGGTCAAGCGCTGTTGCTCATCTTCGCCCGCGGGGGCGGCCTCCTTCACGGGGGCGACGAAGCGATAGCCCCGGCCCGGCACCGTGACTATGTAAAGGTGCTCGTTCGGGCGTTCGCCGAGGGCCTTCCTCAGAGCCGATATGTGAACCGTCAGGTTGATCCCTTCGACGAAGGTGCTGGGCCAGAGGGCCTTTATCATCTCGGCCTTTTCCAGGAGCCGGCCGTGGTTCTCGATCAGCAGGATGAGCGTATCGAAGGCCTTCGACGTAACCTGCACGGCCCGCCCTTCGCACAGCAGGAGTCGCTTCATCATGTCGACGCGGTAAGGGCCGAATTCGTAAAAGCGCGGCCGCTCGGAAGCGGCGGCCCTGGCTAAGCTGAGCAATATAGTCCAACCTCGAACAGTCTGGTCTC
>DATLMR010000327.1:0-13150 GCA_035537555.1 Blastocatellia bacterium | reverse complement strand
AGCTGTGTCGCGCGACTCAGGAACAAGTTCGGGAAAGGGACGGTCGCGGCCGTGCTGCGCGGCTCGACCTCGAAGCAGGTGCTCCAGAACGATCTTGATAAGCTCTCCACCTACGGGCTGCTCAAGACCATGACCCAGGATGAGATCACCGCGTTCATAAAGGCCCTGATAGAGGCCGACTGCATCGCGGTGGAGAAGGGCGCATACCCCACGGTCGGCCTTACTGAATTCGGCAGGGAGGTGATGACCGGGCGTGCGGACGTAATGCTCGAGCTGCCCGGCTGAGCCTCCGGCCGGCGGCTATCGAATTCGAGCCATGCATCGAATCTACGCGCAAGGAATGAGCGACTAAATGAAGCCTGAAGCTTCCGTAATCTCAAGACCAGTGAACTCCCCGGCAACGGCGAATCGATTGGCCCTGCGGTGAAACTCATCACTTTACGAAGTTCAGACTTGAGCGTTCCAATTCACTAAAAGCACTATTATTTCGGAGAGATTGATGTCAGATCAGTTAACAGTCTCAGGCGTGTTGCAAATCAACGAGAAAGGCTTCGGCTTTCTCAGGCAGGCCGCGAGCAATTACCTGCCCGGCCCGAGTGACGTCTTCGTCACCCGCAACTTGATCCAGAAATTCGCTCTCCGCGAGGGGGTCTTCGTCTCGGGCGAAGCCAGCCCTTCTCAAGCCGGGCGCGGCAAGACCCAGTCGGACCAGATGACCTCCGTGGAGCAGATAAACGGGCTCAGCCCCGAAGAGTACCTGCGCAGGCCGGAATTCACCGATCTCGTGAGCGTCGATCCCACGGAATGCCTGGAGCTTTCCAGGGACAACGACAACATATCTCTACGCGTGATCGACCTGATCGCGCCCATAGGCAAGGGGCAGAGAGGATTGATAGTGGCGCCCCCGAAGACCGGCAAGACCACCCTGATCGAAGAGATCGCCGGCGCCGTCGCCGACAACCATCCCGAGACCTACCTGGTGATGCTCCTCGTAGACGAGCGGCCCGAAGAGGTCACGCATATGAAGCGGCGCGTGCGCGGAGAGGTGATCGCCTCTTCGTCCGACCAGGGCTCCACGCTCCACCTCCAGATCGCCCGCCTCCTGCTCGAACGCGTAAAGCGCATGGTCGAGTGCGGGCAGGACGTGGTGATGCTCCTTGACTCGATCACCAGACTCGCCCGCGCCTCGAACCGCGAGACCGACCGGCGCGGAAAGACCATGAGCGGGGGCGTGGATTCGCGCGCGATGGAATTCCCGCGTCGATTCTTCGGCGCGGCCCGAAAGGCCGAGCTCGGCGGCTCGCTCACTATAATAGGCACCGCTCTGATAGACACGGGAAGCCAGATGGATGAAGTGATCTTTCAGGAGTTCAAGGGAACGGGCAATCTGGAGATCGTGCTCGACCGCAGGCTCTCCGAGCGGCGCATCTTCCCCTCGATCGACATCTCGAAATCCGGCACGCGAAAAGAGGAGAAGCTCTTCGACGCAGAGACCCTTCCCAAGATCACTCTGCTGCGCAGGGCGCTTGCCAACAAGAAGCCCGTCGAAGCGATGGAGATGCTGCTCAAAGGGCTCGGGGAAACCCGCACCAACCTGGAGTTCCTGGAGCGCATAAAGCTCGAGGAATAGTTTACAGCTTTCAGTTTTCAGTCACGCGGGAGCGCGGCCTGCGACCGGCAGCCGAGAGATCTGAAAACTGAAAGCTTAGCGCGAAAAAATGTCTCTGTCTTACCGGAGCTGGAGAACGATACCGGGCTTGTTGATATTCACGTCGATCTTGGTGTCTCTGGTGCCGAACATGCGGCCGAAGACGCCCGTGAAATAGAGCACCGCGAGCAGCACGAGTATGAACAGCACGGCGGCAAGCGCCGAGAATGCTCCACCTGAACCGCCATCCGTATGAACCACATGCTCTTCGATTATTCTGTCTGCCATTGTCGTATCCTCCAAATCGTTAATCTTGTCTTCAAAACAACCAAACGTTCTTCCTTCGCCAGACATAAAAGCAACACGGGTGCCACCGGCGGGCCGCGCGAAATTCGCGAAAATAGGCGAAAAATCAGCCTTTTTCGCTCATCCCGGTACACTCGCCGGAAACAGAGTGTACGACCTCGCTACAATCGGCTCAGGCCCGCGCAACTTTTTTTGTTTGGTTCGCTGTAGTAGGATTATCGGTTGAGTTTTCATCCTCGATTCGAATAAACACGGCAGGAGCGAACATGGATCAGACGTATATCAAAGATGTTTCGAAGCACGTGGGCGAAGAGATCACCATCAAAGGATGGCTTTATAATCAGAGGTCGAGCGGCAAGCTGATCTTCCCGCAGATACGCGACGGCTCGGGGACCATTCAGGGCGTGGTCTTCAAGAAGAACGTGCCGGAGCGGGTATGGGCCGACTTCGAGAAGCTCACGCAGGAGTCGTCCATCGTCGTGCGCGGCACGGCCCGCGCCGACGAGCGCGCGCCCGGCGGCTATGAGATGGACATAACCGATGTCGAGATAGTCACCCTCGCGGAGTCTTACCCCATCACGCCGAAAGAACACGGGGTCGAGTTCCTGATGGATCACCGCCACCTGTGGCTCAGGTCGCGCCGCCAGCACGCGATCCTCACCGTCCGCGCCGAGATCATCCGCGCCGTGCAGGATTATCTCGACTCGAACGGGTTCCTGCGAATGGATACGCCGATCTTCACTCCCAACGCGTGCGAAGGCACGACCACGCTCTTCGAGGTCGATTACTTCGAAGACAGCAAGGCCTACCTGACTCAATCGGGACAGCTCTACAACGAGGCGACCGCGGCGGCCTTCGGCAAGGTCTATTGCTTCGGCCCCGCTTTTCGCGCCGAGAAATCGAAGACGCGCAGGCACCTCACGGAGTTCTGGATGGTCGAGCCGGAGGTCGCTTATGCCGACCTGGACGACATAATGGAGCTGTCGGAAAACTTCCTCACCTTCATCGTCCGCCGCGTGCTCGAAAACAGGCGAAAGGAGCTCGAAGAGCTGGAGCGCGACATCTCGCAGCTTGAGAAGATCGAACCGCCGTTCCCCCGGCTCCAGTACGACGACGCGGTCCGCATGCTTCAGGAAGGATTCGAGAAAGGCGAGCTCGAGACCCGCTTCGAGTGGGGCGGAGACTTCGGGTCGCCCGACGAGACTTACCTCTCCAGGAAATTCGACAGGCCTCTTCTGGTCCACCGCTACCCGGCGGCCGTCAAGGCCTTCTACATGAAAGCCGACCCTGAGCGGCCCGACCTCGCGCTGTGCGTAGACGTGCTCGCGCCCGAAGGCTACGGCGAGGTCATAGGCGGAGGCCAGCGCGCCGAAGACCTCGATTACCTGCTCAAGCAGATCAAGGAGCACAACCTGCCGGAGGAAGCATTCGACTGGTACCTGGATCTGAGGAAGTACGGCACCTTCCCGCATGGAGGGTTCGGCATGGGTATCGAGCGCGCCACCGCGTGGATATGCGGCCTGGAGCATATTCGCGAGACGATCCCCTTCCCTCGCATGCTCTACAGGCTGAAGCCCTGAGCGGTCTCCGGTTTTCGGTTCAATGACGCGGGGTGATCTGGCGATCATCCCGCGTAACCGCGACCTTAGGGCAGGCAGCCGAGACAGAAAAATCATCTCCCCATCCGCTCGATCAACTCCGCCACGCCGGGCCCATCCTCTTTAAGCGCGGCCCCGAGGTTACTCGCGAATGCCGGCCCGAGGCCCTTTTCGAAGTAGTCCACTATCGCGCGGGCGAGCGCGTCCGGGTCTCCCGGAGTGACCAGCAGGCCGTTCACGCCGTCGGCGACGACCTCCGCAAGCCCGCCCGCCCTGGACGCGATGATAGGCAGGCCGTTAGTGAGGGCGATCTGCGCGACGCCGCTCTGGCTCGCGCTCAGGTAAGGGAGTACCAGGGCGTCGGCGCGCTCGAACAGGTCCGCCACCTCCTCGTTCGGCACGTACCGGTCTTCTAGCGTGACGTGCTCGCCGATGCCGTAATCATTTATGAGCGCCCGGTATCTTTCGACGGGGTCGTAGAACTCGCCCGCGACGATCAACCGGCAATCGACGCGCGCCCTCGCTTTAGCCGTTGCGGCCAGCAGCACGTCGAGGCCCTTGTACTTGCGGACTATTCCGAAAAACAGGAGCGTGCGGCCTCCGCGCGCGCGCGCGCCGGACGCGCGAAACTCCAGGGGCGAGGGGAGCGCGGCGACCTCGACCTTTCTGCCCGGAAGCAGGGCGAGCAGGTCTTTGCGGTCGCCTTGCGAATGGGTTATGAAGAGGTCGAGGGGGCCGAGCGCGAATGCCGCGAGCGGACGGTCGAAGGGCGTTCGCTCGTGCGGAAAGATGTTATGGCATTCGGCGACGAGCCGCGCCGGGGTCTTCTTCAGGAGCCTGCCCAGAGTTCCGACGAGAGGCGCGAAGAACGGATGCCACCACTCGACGACCACCACGTCGGGACCGAATGCCTTTATGGCTTTGAAAGCCCGAAGCCAGGAGACGGGGCGGGTCGAATCGAGCAGGGGGAGCGCCCCCGCGTCGAGCTTCAGGCGGCTGGAATCGACCGGGGTCCTGCCGGGAAAGAGGAAGCGCGGATAGAGCCTGCTGAATGAGACGACCTGTACCGAGTGCCCGCGCTCGACCAGGGCTCGACGGAGCGAATAGACGTGGTGAGCGATGCCGCCTCTGAGAGGGTAAGCAGGCCCGACTATCGTGATCCTCACCGCCCCGAGTTCTCCTTGAACACCGGCTGCGCGCGCGCGTCCACGCCTATCCCGCGCCCCGTTTGCGTCCTCGCCTCGTCATCTTCGCTCGTCTCGACAATCGAGTAATCATTTTCGCGGCGGTAGGAGAAAGCGATCATCTCCGCGAGCAGGCCGAATAAGACGAGCTGCATTCCGACTATGACCAGCAGGGTCCCGATTATCAGGAGGGGCCGGTTGCTCAGCCACTCCTGAAAGAAGACTCGCATGAAGATCAGGTAGGAATCTATCAAGGTCCCGACCCCGGCAAGGCTCATGCCCATCACCCCGAAAAAGTGGAGGGGCTTGTTGGTATACCGGGTCAGCAGAATGACCGTGAGCAGGCTGAAGACGCCTCCGGATACCCTTCCGAACCCGTAGCGCGAGCTGCCGTAGGCTCTCGGCGCGTGGTCGATCTTCACCTCGCCGAGCCTGAATCCGCGATAGCTGGCGAGCACGGGGATATATCGATGGCGCTCGCCGTAGATCATCACCTCGTCGAGCACCTCTTTCTTGTAGCACTTGAATCCGCAGTTGATGTCGTGGAGGCGAACGCCGGTCAGGATTGAGGTCACCTTGTTGTACAACCTCGAGGCCATGCGCTTCGTGAGCCTGTCCTTACGATAGAAGCGCCAGCCCGAGACCAGATCGTAGCCCTCTTCGAGCTTTCCGAGCAGGAGGGGGAGCTGGTCGGGCAGGTCCTGAAGGTCCGCGTCCATCGTGACTATTATCTCGTAGCGCGCGGCGCTGAACCCGGCGGCCAGGGCGGCGGACTTGCCGAAGTTCCTCCTGAACCGGATGTACTTCACGGACTTATCTCGCGCCCTCAACTCCTTAAGCACCTCGATGGAATCGTCCGTGCTTCCGTCATCTATGAATATGATCTCGTACCGCGTCGCCAGATTCGTCAGGACGGGCGATAAACGGGCGTGCAGCTCTTCCAGCGAATCGCTCTCGTTCAACAGGGGGATGACGACCGAAATCGATCGGGCCGGCCCGCTTCTCTTTATCTGATTATCGACCATTTTTTCGGAGAGTCGCAGCTATTGTGCGTTCGAAAACGCTTGTATAAGATATAGCGTCACCGACGGTGAATACAAATCCAATATGCCGGCATGATGTTACCGGCATGTACCATATTCCTCGTAAAGAGATCGCGTCCACCTATCGAGGCAGCGGACATTTGAGTTTTAGAAGTAAGACCGGTGTATGAGAGTTAAAGTTGCTGGTTCTGTCCCGACAAGCAAGAGCAGGAAGGGTTCCCGCTCTGGCCGCAGAGTAAGAGTCGACGCGAGCGCCGGCGGAAAGACCCTCATGATCGCGGTCGCCACCCTGGCTGCGATAGTCTTCGTCTGCTATGCCAACAGTCTCGCGAACGATTTCGTCTTCGACGACCACCGGCTCGTGCTCATCGAGGGCAGGCCCCGGGGCCTTGCCCATTTTTTTCAGACGCTGCTCTATTCCTACAGGCCCGTGCGAAACCTCTCCTACGCGATCGACTTCATGATCTGGGGCGATAACCCGGTCGGGTTCCATCTCTCGAACTTGCTGCTCCACGCGGCGAACACCGTACTGGTCTATCTTCTGGCCCGGCGCATAACGGGCGTCACGGCCTCGGCCTTCCTGGCGGCGACGGTCTTCGCGATCCACCCGATTCAGACCGACGCGGTCACATACGTATCGGGCCGCCGCGACCTGCTCTTCACCTTCTTTTACATCGCCTCCTTCCTGACCTATCTGAAGTACCGCGAGAAGCGCTCGCTCGCAGGTTTCGCCGCTTTTTTGGGCCTGTGGGCGCTCGGCCTCCTGTCGAAAGAGATGGCGGTCACGCTCCCGGGCTTCATCTTCGTGTGGAATTTCTGCGAGCGATGGGGCGAGCAGGAAGGCGGCCGGATCGGAAAATCCGTCAGGGCCGCGCGAAAGGCTCTGGCCGAAGACAGGTGGCTCTACGCCCTCCTGGTCGCGGCGGCTGTAGCCTATGGCTGGTACATGATCTTCGAGCGGCACGCGAGCGGGCGCATCGACCAGACGGGAGTGCAGTACTGGGGAGGGAGCTTTTATGCGAGCATGCTCACGGTCGCGCGGGTGCACGCGTGGTACCTGAAGCAGCTCGTCTTCCCGACCCCCGTCGCGCAGTATTACGGCGCGTTCGAAGTGTCGGCGTCGATTCTGGAGCCGAGGGTTCTATTCTCTCTTGCCGTCGTCGGCTCCGTGCTGGCGTGCGGGTTGCGGCTGCTCAAGAGGGACCGCGTCATGTCTTTCGCCGTGCTCTCGTACTTCGTTCTACTGCTTCCGGTCAGCCAGATCATTCCGCATCACGAGCTGGTCGCCGACCATTACCTTTACCTTCCGATGGTCTGCTTCGGTCTGTTCGCCGCCAGGCTCGCGGAGAGGGTAGCGTCCAGGGATGCCGAGGCGCGCAGGCTGGTTTACGCGGGAGCGGCGGTCGCATGCGCGGCCTTCGCGGTGCTGACCATAATGCGCAACAGGGAGTGGAAGGACGAGCTCAGCGTCTGGCAGGCCAACTATAAATCGGTCCCGAACTCTCCGCGCGCCGCGCATAACCTGGGAGGCATGCTGATGAGGCGGGACCCGAAGCGCGCCGAGGAGTTATTCAAGGAGGCGATCAGGAACGATCCCGGGTTCGAGCCCGCTTACCTGTCGCTCGGGCAGCTCTACGTCGTTTCCAAGAGGCCGGACGAGGCGGACGAAATCATCGAGCAGGGCCTGAAAATACCCGAATCGAAGGCGGGCTCATTCATACTGCGAAACCCGGCCCTCCTGCGCTCGCAGTTGAAGACGGTCCAGGCCGCCGCGAGGTGGGACAAGGGAGACCGCGAGGCGACCGAAAGGCTTTTGAACGAAGCCGTCTCCATCTACCCGCCCAACACGGACTCATACCTGGCTCTCGCCAACCTCTACCGCGCCAGTGATACGGCCAGGGAGCAACTGGTACTGGAGCAGGGGCTGGGAGCCTCTCCCAACTCTTACGAGATCAACGCGCGGCTCGCGGCGGCGCTCGCCTCCGACAAGAAATTCGACCGCGCGCTGGCACGCCTGCAAAAGATGCTCACGTTGAATCCGTCGGGGGTCGATTGCGAAAGGTCCGCCCCTCATATCGCGGCGGCAAAGTCCGCGGCCTCGGGGCAGCCCGGAGCCTTCGAAGTCCTGGCCGCGCTCGGCAACGTCGAGCAGCAGTGCCGGAGGAGGTAAGGGCCGCCGGGGCGCTCATCCCGCGTCACCCTTGCGCGGGATGGCGATTAATAGTTGAATAGATCGGATCGAACAGGAACAACATCGTTGATGGAAGCGGTTACAAGAACAGAAGCTGACGGGCTGGCCGGGCCCGAGCCCGATTCGGAGCAGGCGCTTTATCACCTGCCCGAAAAGCCCCTGGTCGTCATAGAGCCGCACAGCTCGTGGGTGGCCCTCAATATTCGCGACCTGTGGCTCTACAGAGAGACCTTCTACTTTCTGGTGTGGCGCGACATAAAGGTGCGCTACAAGCAGACGGTCTTCGGAGTCGCGTGGGCGATCATACAGCCGTTATTTCTGATGCTCGCCTTCGCCTTCTTCTTCGGACAGCTGGTGAGGGTCTCCTCCGACGGCGCGCCGTACCCGATCTGGGTCTACGTGGGCATTCTGCCCTGGACCTTCTTCTCGAACGCCCTGGCCAACAGCGGCAACAGCCTCATAGGAAATTCGAACCTGATAACGAAGGTCTATTTCCCGCGCTTGATAATCCCCTCGGCGGCGATAGCGGCGGGGCTGCTCGATTTCGCCATAGCGTTCGCGCTTTTGCTGGGCTTCATTCCCTTCTACGGGCTCGGCCTCTCCTGGAGCATGCTGATGCTGCCTCCGCTCGTGCTGCTCGTGACCTTTCTGGCGCTTGCGGTCGGCATCTGGACCTCGGCCCTGAACGCGAGGTACAGGGACGTGCGCCACGCTCTCCCGTTCCTGATCCAGCTCTGGATGTTCGCGACGCCGATCATCTATCCCCTGAGCATAGTTCCCCCTGAGTATAGATGGGTGATCGCTCTAAACCCTCTGACAGGCATCGTCGAGGGGTTTCGCTCGGCCCTGTTCGGCTGGCCGTTCAACTGGGGGGCGCTCGCTTTCTCCGCCACGATCACGCTCTTCCTCTTCGTCTTCTTCGTCTACGTTTTCCGGCGCATGGAGAGCAGCTTCGCCGACGTAATCTGAGGGCCTTCACGCGAGACCAGATGAGACCGATCATTAAAGTCGAGAACCTGAGCAAGCGATACCACATCGGCACGAGCGCCGCCCACCGCGGCGCCCTGCGCTACACCACCCTGCGCGAATCCCTCTCCCGGATGGCCTCCGCGCCCTTCAAAAGGCTGTCGCGGGGAGGGCGCGCGCGCGAGGAGACAATCTGGGCGCTCAGGGACCTGACCTTCGACATCATGCCCTCGGAAGTCGTAGGAATCATCGGGGCGAACGGTTCCGGGAAATCGACCCTGCTCAAAATCCTCTCGCGCATCACGGAGCCGACGACCGGCCGCGTCGAGCTTTACGGCCGCGTAGCGAGCCTGCTCGAAGTGGGCACGGGATTTCACCCCGACCTGACCGGCAAAGAGAACATATACCTCAACGGCGCGGTGCTCGGGATGAAGAGGCGCGAGATCGCGCGCAAGTTCGACGAGATCGTCGCGTTCGCCGAGATCGACAAGTTTCTCGATACGTCCGTGAAGTATTATTCGAGCGGGATGTACGTGCGCCTCGCCTTCGCCGTGGCCGCGCACCTCGACCCGGACATCCTGATAGTAGACGAGGTGCTGGCCGTCGGCGACGCCAGCTTCCAGAAGAAGTGCCTCGGCAAGATGGACGACGTGACGAAGAGCGGCCGAACGGTTCTGTTCGTTAGCCACGCGATGGAGATGATCGCGCAACTGTGCGAGCGGACCATACTCATGAAGGACGGTCGTATCAATAAAGCCGGGCCTTCGCGAGAGGTAATAGACTACTACATCGGGTTATACAATCCGGGGTAGAGACAATTTTTCAGACCCCGCAATCCCCTCCCCCGCGCCACTATCATGCCTTTGAAAATAAATTGCAAAAAAGCCGATAAATACGATTGATTAAGGCAGAGTATTATGCTTAAATCTCCTGCCATCGAAGCTCTATTAGCCCCTAAGCAGTATTTCAGGCAATAGCCAGGCAACATTGAATTTCAAGCCCCGTCATCTTTGCGACCTGATGCCCCGGATGATTAGAAGGGTTGTTATGCCTGGTAGGCCCATGCCCCCTCGAAGAGCGGCGAAACCTATTAAGAGATCAAGCATCGACTGTACGGGACATGAGGCGAGGCCAGAGAGCGGGCCGATAGAGAAAAATAACTACTTAATTAAGGCCTCTGGTTTGTGGGAACGCGTCTGAGTGCTCTAGCAGGATTCAAGCTTGTATCGATTTCGAAGATGAAGCGTTCGCGGCTTCATTCGCGGGAGGCAAGTTATGCAACGCGTTCTAAAGCATCGTGGGCTAAAATTACTCTTCTTATTCATAACTCTTATCTCGCTTGCCCGAACGGGCACGGCATCCACCGTAATCACTCCCTCCGATGACGATCTGATAGTAGGGGCCAGGGCGATCGTGAGAGGCAAGGTCCTTTCCATGGCCTCCACCTTCGATCCCGAGCAGAATAAAGTCTACACATACGTAAAGCTGAAAGTGCAGGAGGTGCTCAAGGGCCAGCTGACCGAGCGCAAGATCGTCATCAAGCTGCTCGGAGGCCAGGCCGGCGAAAACTCGACCACGATCTTCGGCAATCCCGAATTCAAGATCGGGGAGAAGGCGGTCGTCTACCTGGACACGTGGCCGGACGGAAGCCTAAAAGTCCATCACATGTTCCTCGGCAAATACACGATCACCAGGGACGAGGGCACGGGCCGCGAGATCGCAACCCGAGCCCCGGCCGACGCCAACGTCATCAAGCTCCAGATTCAGGGCAAGGGCAATGAGCCCTCAAAGACGATCACCGAGCGCATGGAGCTATCGAGCTTCGTGGCCCTGATCAAGAGCCGTCTATCCGTGAACCGGGAGCGCTCGGTCACCTTCGAGCAGAACTACTACAGGGATCTTCCCATACACGCGGTGCCGGAAGAGTACGACGCGAGGGTAAGCGACGGGCGAATCACTCCGCAGTATACTTTCATCGTCAATCCGCCCAGGCGCTGGTTCGAGCCGGACACGGGACTGCCCGTGATCACCAAGGTGAAGCTCGACAACGCGCCGGGCGCTTCCACGCTTCAAGACATAGAAGCCGCGATGGGAGCCTGGACCGGCATCCCCGGCTGCTCTCTCCAGGTCCACAGCGGCGGGGCGATGACGAATTGCTACACGGGGCTGGCGGGAATCGGGGTCGTCTTCGACAACTGCGACGGGTACAACTCCGCGAGCCCGACCTGCTCGGGCCTGCTCGCGTGGGGAGGCTTCAGCCAGGTCGGCTCCGGCACCCGCGTCGTCAACGGCGTGAGCTTCGGGCGGGCCACGCAGGGGTTCGTCTCGTTCAATCCCTGGGCCAGCTGCTTCTTCACCAACCCCTGCAACGTGCGCGAGGTCGCCACGCATGAAATCGGCCACGCGCTCGGGCTCGGACATTCGCAGTTCGGGGCCGCGACCATGTCGCCGAGCGCTCACTTCGACGGGCGCTGCGCTTCTATACGCGCGGATGACGAAGACGGCATGCGCTTCATATATCCGGGGACGGGCGGCGCTCTGACCATCACGACCTCGACCCTCGCGGTCGGAACCAGCGGGGCGGCCTACTCGGCGCAGGTAACGGCGATCGGCGGCACCTCGCCCTACACGTGGCTCGTCACGGCGGGCAACCTGCCTCCCGGATTGGGCATTGCCAGCACCGGCGCGACCACCGCCGCGATCACCGGCACGCCCACTACGGACGGGAATTTCAACTTCACCGTTCAGGCCACCGATAACGCGGGAGCGACGGCCTCCAAGGCCTTCACCATCTCGATAGGCCAGGCCTCGTCTCTGTACAACTCGCAGCTCGTAAGCCAGACGGTGCCGACGACCGTCCTGCCCGGCCAGACCTTTAACTCGAACTTCAAATGGCTCAACAACGGGACCCAGCCCTGGAACGGGCTGGGCGGATTCAAGCTGGTCTCGCAGAATCCCGCGAACAACCTGACGTGGGGAGGCGACCAGGTGGTGCCGGCCACCCTCTTCATAAATCCCGGCGAGACTATGGACATTACCTTCACGGCCGCCGCGCCCGTGGCCCCGGGCACGTATAACTTTCAATGGCAGACGTATCAAACCGGAGTCGGCTTCTTCGGACAGGTCTCGAATAACGTTGCCATTCAGGTGGGCGGCGGAAGTCCGTCCAACAACGCCGAGTTCGTATCGCAGAGCGTGCCGGCGACGATGACGGCGGGGCAGAGCGTCAGCGTCTCCGTGACGATGAGAAACAACGGCTCGACCAACTGGGAGCCGGGCTCTTATAAGCTGGTCTCGCAGAATCCCGAGAACAACACGACGTGGGGCCTCAGCCAGGTGGCGCTGACGTCAACCGTGGCTCCGGGCTCGCAGAAGACGTTCACCTTCAACGTGATCGTGCCGGGGTCTCCGGGCGCGTACAACTTCCAGTGGCGAATGCTTCAGGATTCGACCGGCTGGTTCGGCGCGACGAGCACCAACGTCGCCGTGGGCGTGACGGGCGGGTCCGGCGGAGGAACTGAAGACGCCGCCTTCGTTTCCCAATCCGTGCCTTTATCCATGAATGCGGGCGATACCGCCCGCGTCAGCATCAGGATGCGAAACTCGGGAACGACGACGTGGGCCGTGGGCTCTTACAAGCTCGGCTCGCAGAATCCCGGCGATAACATGAACTGGGGCATGAATCGCGTCGGCTTGACCGCCTCCGTCGCGCCGGGTGGAAGCGCCATATTCACATTCGACATAACCGCTCCCTCCACCGGCGGCGCGTTCAACTTCCAATGGAGGATGTATAAAGAGACCATGGGCTTTTTCGGAGGCATGTCCTCTAACATCTCGGTCAGCGTTAACGGCCCTACTACCGTGCACCGGCCCACGACCACGGGAGTATTCCGCCCGACAAACGGATCGCTCTACCTCAAGAACTTAAATACCACGGGCTTCGCCGATATGCTGCTCACCTACGGCATCCCGAACGATTACCCCGTCTCGGGCGACTGGAACGGAGACGGCATCGATACCATAGGCATCTATCGCGACGGCAACTTCTTCCTGAGAAATTCCAATACTAACGGGGTCGCGGATATGGTGATCGCCTTCGGCGCGCCGGGCGATCAACCAGTCGTCGGAGACTGGGACGGAGACGGCATCGATACCATAGGCGTCTACCGCAACGGCACCTTCTTCCTCAGAAACTCCAATACCCCCGGCTCACC
>DATLMR010000326.1:0-11077 GCA_035537555.1 Blastocatellia bacterium | reverse complement strand
GCTTAAAATAATGCGTCAAACGTTGCCCGACGCGGAATCGGCAAAGCGTTTTCGCCGCGAACGGCAGATCCTGGCTTCGCTCAATCATCCGAACATAACGAGCCTGCTCGACGGCGGCGTGAGCGAGTTTAACGAGCCGTTCCTGGTGATGGAATACGTCGAAGGCAGCCCGCTTCAGCAATTCGCCGAAGAGCAAAGGCTTGGCGTCGAAGAACGCCTGCGCCTGTTCCTGACAGTCTGTTCGGCGGTCGCCTACGCGCACCGAAATCTGATAATCCACCGCGACATAAAGCCCTCGAACATACTCGTCACGAAAGGCGGCGAGCCGAAGCTCCTCGACTTCGGCCTGGCGAAGATCTTAGACGACACTCTGCTCGACGCAAGCCAGACGGCGTCGAAGTTTCGCGCATTCACTCCGGCTTACGCCTCTCCCGAGCAGATTCACGGCAAAAAGATCACGACCGCCGGCGACGTTTACAGCCTGGGTGTCCTCCTCTACGAGCTGCTGACGGGCGAGCGCCCCTTCAGCTTCGAGCGGAAGAGCTTTGAAGAGATCCTTCGCCTGATCGATTCGACCGAGCCGCCG
Source organism: Blastocatellia bacterium (assembly GCA_035537555.1). Lineage (GTDB taxonomy): Bacteria > Acidobacteriota > Blastocatellia > UBA7656 > UBA7656 > DATLMR01. The sequence continues at coordinate 10,491 of DATLMR010000326.1, read as the reverse complement.
CGCCCGAGCAACACTGCCACGCGGCGGCACAGAGGCCACGAAGGCTCCGAAAGCGGAGGGTCGAAAAAGCAGGACGGCGGGGCGCCGGGCCTCGCGCGCAATCCTTCCCCGTCTCAGCTGAAGGGCGACCTGGACAACATAGTCTTGAAGGCTCTGCGAAGAGAGCCCGAACGTCGCTATCCGTCCGTGCAACAGTTCTCGGAAGACATCGAACGCCATCTGAAAGGTTTGCCCGTCGAGGCCCGCCCGAACACGCTCGGTTACCGTGCCGAAAAGTTCGTGCGGCGCAACAAAATCACGGTCGCGGCAGCCGCGCTCGTCGCGCTGTCGCTTCTCGCCGGCTTCGTCTCCGCCCTGTGGCAGGCGAACCGCGCGCGCGAGCAGCGCGACCGCGCCGAGCGGCGTTTCAGCGACGTGCGCCATCTCTCTAACGCTCTGCTGTCGGATATCGCGCCCAAGATCGAGCGATTGCCCGGCTCGACTGAAGCCAGGCAATCGCTCGTCAATCAGTCGTTGAAATACCTCGATTCTCTGGCGCAAGAGTCCGGTGACGACCTGCAACTGCAAGCCGAGCTCGCGGCGGCTTACGAAAAGATCGGGAGCTTGCAGGGCGAGACGCGCAAGCCGAACCTGGGCGATTTTCCCGGTGCCATTACGAGCTATGAAAAGGCGCAGGCGATCCGGCGGAGAATTCTGGAAGGCCTGCCCGCCGACGCGGAGAACCGGCGCCTGCTGGCGGAGAACCTGCGCCGGGTGAGCATAACTCGCTGGGACCAGAACGATACGCAAAAATCCCTGGCCGATCTCGACGAAGCGTTGCGAATCTACGAAAGCCTGATTGCCGAGAAACCTGACTCGGTCGAATTACAGGCGGCCTTTCTGGAAGCGCGGATCGAGCACGCGCAGGGCTACTCGGATAAAGGCAGGTTTACCGAAGCCATACCGATTCTCCGCGAAACGGTGGAGAAGCTGGAAAGCCTGAATCGCCAGGCGCCGGATAACGACGAGGTCATGCGCATCCTGTCGAAAGGCGGGGCGACTCTCGGGCACGCGCTCTCGTGGGACAACAAACAGGCGGAAGGCGAGACGGAGATGGCGCGGGCCCTGGCGATCGCCGAATCGCTCGTCGCCAGGCATCCGAACGACACCAACTTTCGGCAGGGGCTCTGGGGGACGTACCTGATCGCGAGCGGCATCTATGAAGGCATTGACGACGCTCGCTCATTTCAATTGTCGGAAAAAGCTTTGAGAGTGGTCGAAGAGACGATAGCGCTCGACAAGGTGAACGCGCAGGCGCGGCACAACCTGGCGAGGACTCTTTCACGCCTGGGCGCGGTCTCCTCGAACCTCGGCAAACCGGCGCAAGCCCTTTCCTACCTCCAGGAATCTGCCGCGGTCTTCTCCGAGCTCAGGGAGAAAGACCCGCTCAATATGCCTTTTGCAAGAGAGCTGGCGATTGCCTTCGTGCGGATCGGCGACGCGAAATACAAGGCGCGCGACCTGCAAGGCTCCCTAATCGAGTTTGAAAAGTCGGTCGCGGTCCGCCAGAAAATTCTTGAGGCCGACGAGAAGAATACGCTCGTGCTACGCGAAGATGCCGTCGCCCGCCAAAGCATCGGCAACATTCACCGCGACCTTGCAAGGACCGCGACCGGGCAGGAACGCGGGGCGCACTTGCGCCTGGCGAAAGAGAATTACCAGCGGGCTCTCGACTCTCTTTTAGAGCTGGAATCGCTAAACGCGCTCCCCGAATTCGACCGCAAGTTTCTAGACGAGATGAAAGCCGCCGTGCGAATGTACGAGTGAGGGGAACTCTTCCGATAGCGGGCCGTGGCGGTAGAGTTCGCTCCGATTACCTGGCGTGGCCGGCCGGTGTCATCAGCCAGTCGCCCGCTTTAACTTTAGTTTTGACCTTCATGGCGTCGCTCCTTTCCATTTCTCTCTTCAACAGTTAATGCGAGAAAAGAGATTGAAATCGGTCACGCCGCCGAAAGTTTTTAATATTCCGGCTTACTGCCGGGCGCGGGCCGAGTCGCCGTCTACTTGCCGGCGTTCTCTCCGCTGCCGAGGAACTTCAGGACCGCCGCGTTGAACTCGGGGGCCTTTTCGATCTGGGGAACGTGCCCGCACTTTTCAAAGACGACCAGCTCGGAGTTGGGGACCTCTCGCTTGAATCTTTCGCCCATCGCAACCGGCGTGAGCAGGTCTTCGCGGCCCCAGAGGATGAGCGTCTGATGCTTGAGGGCCGAGAGCCTGCCGTCGAGCATATCTTCTCCGTGCACGACCGAATCGATGAATCGCTGGATGGTATAGCCGTCGCCCGCCGCTATGCGCCGCGCGAACATGAGATCGATTCCCGCGTCGCCGGCAAACGCCTTGTTGTAAAAGATCATGGAAAGCACCTTGCGAACGTCCTCGCGCGTCGAGGGGTTCAGGGCGTTGAACGTGCGCGGGTCGATGCTCTTATCGGGCTTGAACCCGGCGGCGTCCACCAGGACCAGGCGGTCTACCTTTTCAGGGTGCGCGAGGGCGAAGGCGGCGGCGGTCCATCCGCCGAGAGAGTTGCCCACGAGCGAGGCGCGATCGATCTTCAGCTCCTTGTAGAAGCCCGCGAGAAAATCGACGAGCGTGCCCACGCGATAGTTCATCAAGGGCTTGTCGGACTTTCCGAACCCTATCTGGTCCGGCACTATCACCCGGTACTTCCGGGAAAGCGCGCCGATGGTCGGCGCCCAGTTGGACGTGTCGCCTCCGAGCCCGTGCAGCAGTATGACCACGGGGCCGCTTCCGGCTTCAAGGTAGTGAATCTTCGCGCCGTAGACGGTCGCGTACTTGTCGGCCACTCCGGAAGGCTGTTCGGCCGCCATCTGGGCGGGAACCCTCGCGTGAAGGAGTGTACCGAGCGCCTTCAATTCCTGCGCGGCGGTCGAAATGGAGAGCGGCACGAGAAGCAGCGCGGCGAGGGCGGTCGCGCAGGCGCGGTTGAGCAGGCTCTGACGGGAGGATTTATCCATTTTTCATTCTCCAGGCTGAAAATCCCACGGGCCGGGTTCTTTTATACCCAGACTTTTTCAAGGGGCTCTCCGGCTTTGCACAGCGGGCACTCTTCGGGAGTGTAGAATTTCGAATCGACTTTCAGGAGCGTTTTGTAGGGGACTCCGGGGATGTCGATGTGGGCGTCGTTGAATTGGACGAGCGAGCCGATGGCGACGACTTCGGCTCCCGCGCCGCGAATCAACTCGACCATGCGAGTGATGACCTTGCCCGAACGGACGATGTCATCGACGAGTATGCATTTAAGGCCGCGAACGTCGAGGTACTGGCGAAAGTAGTAGCGCCCGTCTTCCTTCTCGGCCCAGATGATCTGGTCCGCGTTGAGGGCTTCGCGAATGCCGAATGCCACGGGAATGCCGCCGGCCGCGGGCGCGACGACGGCGCAATCGGGCAGGGCCGAAAGCACGTCAGGCTCGGTCCTCATCAGCCTCGACAGCGCGACGTTCAGCACGCGCGCGTTGCCGTGATAGCGCATCGCGAGCGGGATTTGGAAGTAGTGTTTGGAGTGCAGGCCGTTCGGGAATTCGAAGTGCCCCTCTCGCATTGCAGCGGTCTCTTTTAACAGGCTGCTCACTTGCTCGGGCGACGGTATCAACTGAACCTTGGAAATTATCATTCGACCTCCGTGGGCGTGAAAGTACGGTGCCGCTCTATTGGAATATATGATTATCGGCTCTTGCGATAACAGGGTGCGTTATACATTGCCTCCGGCACAGAGAGTCAGATTATAGGTGCGCGACAGAGTTGTTTCAAGCCGGCGAGCAGAGCTCAAAACGAGAGAGGCACGCTGTCGCGCATCATGTAATAGAAATTGGCCGACCTGCGCACGGCGGTAGAGTATTCGGACTGCTCCCAGCGGCGGTGCAGGAGAAACATCTTGTGATTGTACGAGCCGATCACCGGTATGGCGACAACATCTTTGCGCGGCGCTCCGTTGACGTAAAGCGGGTTGAACGCTTCCAGGTGAATCTCGGCCGAGCCGTCGGCGAATATGCCGACGTGCAGGGCGGCCATGGGAGCGTTGTTCTCCATCCACGACTCGTCCCAGCCTTTGTGGTTAGAGGAGTTGAGAAAGGCGAACAACCCGTTGCGCAGGGTTGACCGGATGTAGCTCCCGCCTTTGCCCGCCTTCGAATTGAGCACGTCGGCGAGAGTCCCCCGCTCGCTCTCGCGCGGGCGGAAAAAGAACCCGCCGTCCCACGGCCAGCCCTTTATCGGGCCGACCGACGAGAGCCAGCCTTCGTTATATACCTTGTCGATGACGAGCGCGGTCGAGCGGCGATAAGCATCGGGCCAGCCTTCCCATACTTCGCGCGCGGGCTGCTCGCCCTCGCCCGCGACGATTCGGGAGACGTGCTCCGTCATCTCCTCGTCCGGCGACTCGGCCGAGCGCGTAACCTGCTCCCAGGTGGGGACCGGCGCATCCGCGTCGGCGTGCCTGCAATAATCGGGAAAATCCTCGGGAAGGTCATCGAGAATCGTGCTCATAAAGGGTCCTCCTTCGTCGGGCCTCTGCCATCTTTTCGGTAGTCTATGCTCTTTTATTTAAAGCTACAATGTACAAATAGAGGAGGAGCCCCTGTATAATGCGGCGGAGAAAGCCTCATGGATAACGTACCGCGAGAACGAAGATCTCTGGGCCGGCCGACAGCTCTCGGGATAGCGGGCCTCTTCACATCGGCCGCTATTTTGTACGCGGGCCATCAATACGCTCTGCGCGACGTGTGCGCCGCGCGTGAGCGGTTCGCGGCGGGCGCTTACATCGCCATAGCCGTCGCGCTCGCCTCCGCGTTGATGCTCGTCTGGAGCGCGCTACGGCAGAGAAACTGGCTGAACATCTTCATCTCTTCGGCCGCCGCCCTCGCCTGCCTCGGCCTCGCTCTGATAGCCTTCGCGGCCGACTGGGCCGGGGTGGCCGGAGAGGTCGCGCCCGACATTCGCGTGCGGGAAAACGACGGCGCGCGCGTCGGCTTTTCGGCAGGATTTCGGATCAGCCAGGTGGAAGTCCGCGGCCCGCAAGTCGTCTGGAGCATCAGGGCAATCGACCAGAAACGACCTCCGCTGATCCAGGAGGTCGGCGAGATAGCGTTAGGCCGCGTCCCCGAAGGTTATGTCGAAGTCGAGCCTCTCAAAGTAGAGGCCGCCTCTCTGCCTGACGGAGACTATAGATTGACGGCGACCGCTTTGTGCGCCTACCGCCCCGCGCAAGCGTCCTTCGCGGTCCGGCAGGGGAGAGTCGCGCAATAGCTTTCAGTCTTCTCTCTGAAGCGAGAGGGCTGAAAGCTATTTTCCCGGAGGCGCGGGCGTCTCGAGGCCGAGCACGTGCTTCGCGTGCCAGGCGTACTCTCGGCGCATCTTGTCGAGCTGGAGTTTCGGCTCGAGCAATCCGTGACCCTGGCGTGGGTAAAAGACGAGCTCCACGGGCACGTTGTTCTTTCGAAGGCCCATGTAAAGCTCTTGCGCCTGGCCGACGGGCACGCGCTTGTCTTCGGCCCCGTGCAGGATCAGCGTCGGAGTCTTCGCGCGCTTGATGAAGATCATCGCCGACGCGCGGTTGTAGACTTCCAGGTCGTTCCAGGGCTCGGCTCCGAAGTACCCTTCAAGGGTCCGCTGCAAATCGTTGGTCGAATACATCGAGAACATGTTCGTGAGCCCCGCTCCGACCATGGCCGATTTGAAGCGAGTGGTCTGCGTAATGGTCCACGCCGTCATGTAGCCGCCGTAGCTCCAGCCCGACTGCGCCAGCTTATCGGGATCGGAGATGCCTTTAGATATCAGGTGGTCGAGCCCGGTCTGTATGTCCTGAAAATCTCCGCCGCCCCAATCCCTGACATTCGAGAGCAGGAACTTCTCGCCGTAGCCTGACGAGCCTCTCACGTTCGGATAAAAGACCGCCCAGCCTTTGCCTGCCCAGACGTGCCCGTAGTTTCCCCACCCGCCCGGGAAGCTCTGCGCCCAGACGCCCGCCGGGCCTCCGTGTACGAGCGTGAGGGTCGGGTAACGTTTACCCGGCCGGTACTCGACCGGGTAGATCAAGAGCCCCTCGATCTCCATCCCGTCCTTGCTCTTCCACGTGATGACCTCGCCCTTGCCGAGCGCGAGGCCGCTCACCTCCGGGTTGTGGTTCGTGAGCCTGACGGCGGCGATGTCGGAGCTCTTCGACACGTACACGTCGGCGGGGGTGTTAAGATCGGCCTTCGTGAAAGCGACCCTTGAGCCGTCGCGCGAAAATGTCGGCGCGCTCAAGACTCCCGCGATTTTAGATAGCTGCCTTGCCTCGCCTCCCGACGCGGGCACCGAGAACATTTGCGAGGTCGTGCGCACCGACGAGTTGAAGTTGATGAAGCGGCCGTCGGGCGACCAGGAAATCGATCCGGGCTGATACTGAAAGGATTCGGAGAGCAGGCGGGCCGCGCCGCCTTCGGACGCGATCACGGCCAGCCTCAACTGGCCGAGCAATCCGCCCTTCATATCGCGCGTGAGATAAGCGATCCGCCGGCCGTCGGGCGACCACCGCGCCGAAGAGTCCGGCCCGTCATTGTCCGCGAGCTTTCGCTGCTTGCCCGAATCGACGTCGAGGATGTAGATGTCGGAAAGAGAGCCGTCGTCGGCTTTCGGAGTCGGAACCGCCGTGTAGGCGATCTGCCTGCCGTCCGGGGACCACTGGGGGTCACTCACCACGTAATCGCTTTTGACAAGCTCTGTCGCCTTTTTCGTTTGCAGGTCGATTACCCATACGCGCGAGAACTTGAAGTTCTTATCGACGACGATCGCGTCGTCCTTCTCTTTCTGCCTCTTCTCTTCTTCGGGAGTCGGCTCCTGCTGCGCGACATAGGCTATGCGCCTGCCGTCGGGCGACCATTGAAAAGCCTGGACGCCGCTCTTGGATTCCGTGAGGCGCTCGGCCTCGCCTCCGAAAGGCGAGATCAGAAAGATCTGCGGCTTCTCTTCGCGCGCAGAGAGGAACGCGAGCCTCTTGCCGTCGGGCGACCAGCGCGGGGAAGAATCGTTCTTCTTGCTGGTGGTGAGCCTGACCGCGTCTCCGCCCGCCGTCGCCACGAGCCAGACGTCGGAGTCGGTGGAGCTCTCGCTTACGCTTGCGGTCGTGACGGTGTAAGCGACCCGGAGGCCGTCGGGCGACACCTGCGGGTCGGCGACGATCTTGAGAGCCATCACGTCTTCGAAAGTCATCGGTCGCTTCTCTTGCGCGAAGGCGCTGAGAAGCCCGGCCAGCAGGGATATTGCAAAGAGAGCGATAATGCGCTTCATGATCTCTTCCTCTCTGTGAAAGGGTTTCAGGTACGCGATTACAGCACGTTATAACTTCTCCGTCAATCTGCCCGCTCCCCTTGACCTGTGACGCGTAAAACCCATATTCTCGCTTGACCGGCATATTCAAACTCAAGCCAGGCGACGGAGATCATCGATGAAACAAAGTCTCGTTGTAGCCATCACACTAGCTCTCTCGGTGGCTGTTCCGGCCCAGGCGGGCCGGGGCCAATCGGGGAAATCCCTCGGCCCCGGCCCGATTCGCGACCAGCAGATCGCCCAGCTGGCCGAGGGGCTCAAGCCACAGATGGTCACTCAACGTCGCGATTTTCACATGCATCCCGAGCTCTCAAATCGCGAGGAGCGGACCTCTCGCGTGGTGGCCGAGAGGCTGCGCGCGCTCGGGCTCGAAGTGAAGACGGGCGTGGGCAAGCACGGAGTCGTGGCCCTGCTCAAGGGTACTAAGCCCGGCCCGGTCGTCGCCGTGCGCGCGGACATGGACGCGCTCCCGATTCAGGAAAACATAGACGTTCCTTATAAATCTCAGAACCCGGGAGTCAAACACGCCTGCGGCCACGATGTTCATACGACCGTCGGGCTCGGGGTCGCCGAAGTGCTCTCGAAGATGCGCGATCAGATTCAAGGCTCGATCAAGTTCATCTTCCAGCCGGCGGAGGAAGGCGCGCCGCCCGGCGAAGAAGGCGGCGCGGCGTTGATGATCAAGGAAGGCGCACTTGAGAACCCGCGCCCGCAGGCGATCTTCGGGCTTCACGTGATGCCCAACATCGAGGTCGGCTCGGTCGGCTGCAACTCAGGCCCCGCGATGGCTTCCGCCGACCGGTTCGTGATAACGATCAAAGGCAAGAAGGTCCACGGCGCTTACCCGCACGACGGGATCGATGCGGTCGTGGTCGCGGCCGAATGCGTCTCGGCCCTTCAGACCATTCGCAGCCGCCGCATCAACACGCAGGAGCCGCTCGTGCTCAGCGTCGGCATAATCCAGGGCGGAAACCGTTTCAACATCATAGCCGACGAGGTGAAGCTGGAAGGGACCGTACGAGCCCTGAGCGAAGACGTGCGAAAGAGCGCGCAGGAGATGATGCGCCAGACCATCTCCGGCATCACAAGCGCCTACGGCGCGACCTTCGACCTGCAATACGTCGAGGGCGCGGCGGTAACTTATAACGAGCCGAAGCTGGTCGAAGAGACCCTGCCGACGCTCAGGCGCATCCTGGGCGACGCGCAGGTCGTCGCGCCCAAGCCGCAGATGGGCGCGGAGGATTTCTCATATTTCCAGAAAGTGATTCCGGGCTTCTTCGACTTCCTCGGCGTGGGGAACAAGGCGAGGGGGATCACGGCGATGATTCACACGCCCGAATTCGACGTGGACGAAGAGAGCCTAGTCGTCGGGGTCAAGGCGATGTCGAACGTCCTGCTCGATTATCTCGACCGCCACGCCGCGTCTAAGTAAGAGGGTAGATGTCCGCGCCGTTGAAGGAGCCCGGCGGGGCTCTATCGATTATCGCTCTTTACATCTTTACAAGCGCCCCTGCCGGGCTCACGGGGTCGTCCGTTTTTTCACACGAGTATTACTGCCCCGGCTCTTTGACGCGCGCTATGGTCGGAGCCGGGGACTTAACCAGGATTTTCCAGAGCAAGGTGAGGCTGCCGTCGGCGTCCCGGCGCACGACGCGGAAAGCGACCATAGTGTCTCCGGTGCGGATCTCGATCGAGCGAAGAACGTAAGTGGTATTGTCGTCGGCCGCGACGGAATCGCGGTACTTGAAGCCGTTCGATTCGAAGCCGGAGCTGGCCCGCCTCTGCTCGTCGCGGATTTCAGGCATCGAGGACGGAACCTTATACGCGGCCAGGTAGTGCATGCCGGGGTGGTCGAGCGACACGCTTTGGAGAGGGACGTCTCCGAGGCTCGCGATAAATCCATAATCCGCGCCCGCGAACCCGATCCTGAACTGGCCTTGTTCGAGCGATATGTCCGAGCCATATCCGTATTCATGCGTGACCCGCCTGAATGAGAAATAAGACCCGCCTCCCGCAATGGTCATCTTCTGCTGATACTTCTCTCTCGGCAGAACCCTCGTCAATCCCGTGTCGGGCTGCTTGAGAAATTCGGCAAACGCGGCCCTGTCTTCAGGCGAAGGCTCCAGGAACTCCTTTTCAAGCCCCTCTAGCTTCGCGCGAAGCGTGGCGATCTTCTGCTCGATCTCCCCGCGCCCCTTCGTCTGCGCGAGAACGCTCGACGAGCAGGCGAAAGCGATTGAGATAAACAGCATTGCGGATAGGTAGCGTCGGAGATGCGTCATGGTTTCTCCTTTTATGGAAGCGGTCTATTCGGACGGAGCCTACTTATACTATTCCTATGGCTTAAGCTATACAACAAAAATAGACTCGGAAAATAGGCGCGCCGCCATTTGCGCTCCCCTCCGAATATCTATTCTGCTACCATCACTCGCGCGGCGGGCTCAAGATATGGGATGGACAGACTCGCAACGAGAGGCTATAGAGACGCGGGGGCGGCGGGTGCTCGTCTCGGCGGGCGCGGGCTCGGGCAAGACTCGCGTGCTGGTCGAGCGGTTCCTGCGCCTGCTCGAAGAGAACCCGGCCTGGCGAGTGTCGGATATAGTCGCCGTTACGTTCACGGAAAAAGCCGCCAGAGAGATGGTCTCTCGAATCCGCAAAGAGATTCGCTCGCGCATTGAAAAGACGGTATCGGTCGAGGAGCGGCGGCTCTGGCGCGCGCGCCGTAACGAGCTTGACTCGGCGCGCGTGGGCACGGTCCATTCGCTTTGCGCCTCGATATTGCGCGCGCACCCCTCGGAAGCCGGGCTCGACCCCGCCTTTGAAGTCATCGAAGAGACGGAAGCCTCTGCCCTGCTCGATCAGGCAATAGAAGAGGCCCTGGACCAGGCCGTGCGCGATTCCAAACACTCGAAGGAGATATACCCTTCCTCTTTCCCCTCCCCGGATTCGGGCGATCCGGCGCTCATAGAGATATTCGGCTACCTCTCCCTTCACGAAGTGCGCGTGGCCCTGCGCTCGCTCATCAATCAGGGCGATCGCGCGAGCGCGGCGGTCGCTAAGATCAGGGGGCTCGACGCAAGGGCCATTCGCGCTTTCTGGGGCGAGGCTCTTGCGAGAGCGAAAGCGGAG
>DATLMR010000325.1:0-15997 GCA_035537555.1 Blastocatellia bacterium | reverse complement strand
AGCCCGGCCGCTCCCCCGCCGATCACGATCACATCTCTCTCAACCGTTGAGTCTTGCGGCCCGGGTCTGTGAGTAGCTTGAGAATGCATCTTATTTAAGTAAGCCCGCGGAGGTTTTCAAGAAAGCCTTATCGACCCGGCTAGCGACACCGGAGGCCTCACCCGGCGCTACCTGTATCCTTCGGCCTGAAGCGCGAAGAGCTCCGAGTATAACCCGCCGCGCATTATGAGCTCGGCGTGCGTGCCGTCTTCGACCACCGAGCCGTTCTTGAGCACGATGATTCGGTCGGCCACGCGGACGGTCGAAAACCTGTGAGAGATGATGACGGCCATTCGCCCCGACACGAGCTCGGAAAACCTTGTGAAGACTTCGTACTCCGCGCGCGCGTCCAGAGCGGCGGTCGGCTCGTCGAGTATGAGCACCTGCGCGTCTCTCATGTAAGCGCGGGCGAGCGCGACCTTTTGCCATTCGCCGCCCGACAGCTCCACGCCCCCCTCGAAACGGCGGCCCAGCATCTGCCGGTAATTCTCCGGGAAGCGGGCAAGCAGCGAGGCGGCCAGAGATTTGTCCGCCGCCGTCACGATGGGCTCCGGGACCGCGTGGCCCGAGCTCTCCGTCTCGGCGGAGGCGGGTTTATCCTCCCGGTCCCCGTTCCTCGCCAGGTCGAGATAAGAGCGGACCTTGTTTATCTCTCCGATGCCTATGTTCTCGTCGAAGCGCAGGTCGTAGCGCACGAAGTCCTGAAAGATCACCCCTATCGCCTGCCGCACCGAAGAGAGGTCGTACTCGCGCAGGTCGACTCCGTCGAGCAGGACCCTCCCTTCCGAAGGGTCGTAGAGGCGCGCGAGCAGCTTGGTGAGCGTGGTCTTCCCGGCCCCGTTCTCGCCCACCAGGGCTATCCGCTCGCCGGGGCGGAGGTGAAAGCTCACGTTTCGCACCGCCCACACGTCGCTCCCCGGATAGCGAAAGCCCACGTTTTCGAAGACGAAGCCCTCGCGAATCGGCTGCGGGACCGGAAGCGCGTCCTTGCGCGAGACGATCGAAGGCTTCATCTCGAAAAAGTCGAAGAGGTCCTTCACGTAAAGGCTCTGCGAGTAGATGTCGCTCGCGTTTATCAGCAGGCTCCGAATGATGTCGCGGCTGCGCGCGAACGAGCCAGCGAGAAAAGTGAGAGAGCCGAGCGTGATGCTCCCCTGGACGGCGCGGAAGAGAATGACCGCGTAGGCCGTGTAGTAGCCGAGGGTCCCTATGAACGAGAGGCCGCTCGACACGAAGGCCCTTTTAACGGAGAGCTTCTTGTTCTCCTGGTAAAAGCGATCCGAGAGCACGCGATAACGATCCACGATCCAGCGAGAGAGGCCGAACATCTGGACCTCTTTCGCCGTCTCGTCGCTTGCCCCGAGATAGCGCAGGTAGTCGAGCTGCCTCCGCTCAGGCGTCCAGCGAAAGAGCAGAGAGTAGCCGAGCGAAGCCATGCGCGTCTCCCCGAAGAAGCTCGGAAGCACGCTCACCACGAGCAGCAGGAGCAGCCACGGGCTGTAGACCAGCAGGACCGCGCTCAACGAGATCAGGGTCAGTATTCCCGACCCCATGCCGAGCAGCAGGGCGAGCAGGCCGATGCGGTTCGTCGTCTGCCGCCGCGCCCGCTCGAGCTGGTCGTAGAAGGACGGGTCTTCGAAATGGTAAAGGTCGAGCGTCGCCGCGTGCTCCATCAACCTGATGCTCGTGTAGTTGGAGAAGAGGTCGCCCAGCAGGCTCTCGTAAAGAATGGAAGCCCGGCTCAACACGTCCCCGGCCACGACGATTCCGATCTCTATCAAAACCAGTTTCCACAATCCCGCGTAGCTGCCGGAGCTCTGCGCCGCTACCACCGTGTCGATGATGAGCTTCCCGACCCACAGCGTCGCGACGGGGATGAAGGCCTGGAGCAGGCGAAGGATAACTATCGCGCTCGTGTAGCCCCTGTGCGTCTTCCAGACGAGCTTCAAGAGCGGCAGGACGTGGCGAAGGGCGGAGAACTGCTCGCGCAGTGACGGCAGCTCTTGATTTTGAAGCGTTCTCCTCAGTCCCGGCGCTCGGCTCATACTGAAAAGCTTAACCGCTTTGGGCACCGGGGGCCAGGGGCCTGACCTCCCGCGTGAAACTCAGGATAAAGGCGCGTGCTTACCTCAGTACGCGAAGGATTGATAGACCTCGGTCGGGGGCTTGTCGTCCGGGGATTCGACCACGGGGTTGAAGCGCAGCAGGTGGCGGGCGCGTTCCGAAAGATGATCGAGCGCCGGGCGCGGCACGCGGATGGAGACTTCGGGGCGGAAGAGCCAGCGGCGGCTGTAGCCGAGCACGACCATCGGGCGCGGCGTCTCGGTCCGGTTCGGAGTCCCGCGATGCAGTCCGCGAACGTCCCGAATCATCACGTCTCCCATATTCATCAGTATCGGCTCAAGCTCTATCTCTCCCGATTCGATGCGGCGGAGCCCTTCCGCTTTCGACATCATATGGGTGCCGCGCGCGACTTCGAACGGCCCCGTCTCGGGCGTCACGTCTACCAGGGGGAAATTGACCGCGAGCTGATACGGAGGGGTCTCCTGTCCCGTTTCCGGAAAGAGAGGCGGCGTGTCTCTATGAACGTCCTGGTACCGCGATCCCAGAAGGGGCGTGTCGGTCGCGAGCTGCACCATCACCGCGTCGGCGCCCACGAGCTTGAAGACTATGGCAAGCACGTCCTCGTCTTCGTAGATACCCGGGTCGGCAAAGGGCTCGGCAAAGGGCAGAGTGACGTAGTAGCGCGACTGGCCGCGATTTTCGAGGTGCCCTTCACGCGCCACGTGCTCTTCGAGCATGGGCGCGAACCGCTCGCGCCAGGCTTGAAGCGTCGCCCGCGGGAAATGGCCGCGGAGCAAGCAAAAGCCGTCGGTCAATACTTCTCCGACAAACCCGTCGATCTCGTCCGCCGAATAACGATTCCCAGCCATATGCCCCACCCTGGACCGTCACTTGCGCTCGCTCAGGCGATTTTGAATTATCACGACCACGAGCAAAAAGACCCCGCGCAGCACCCACTGCCACCACGAGCTGATGGTGCCTTCGAGGTTAAATATATTGAAGATCACGCCGAGCAACAACACGCCGACCAGGGTCGAGCCGACGCCGCCCAGCCCTCCCGTGAGCAGAGTGCCGCCGACCACCACCGCCGCGATCGCGTCGAGCTCCCAGCCCGTGCCCGCGACCGGCTGACCGGCCCCCAGGCGCGAGGCGAGTATCACGCCCGCGAGCCCGGCGAGCATTCCGCTCAACGCGTAAACGCCCATCGTGACCCGGCCCACGTTCAATCCCATCAGGCGCGCCGCCTCTTCATTGTCTCCGAGCGCGTAGACGTGCCGGCCGAACCTGGTGTACTTCAACACGATCCAGCCGAGCACGTACGCGACAATCATTATGAGCACGGGCACGGGCACGGGGCCGGCCCACCCCCGGCCGAGCCACGTGAAGCCTTCCGAAAGACGGTCCACCCGCACAGACTCTTCTCCGGTCGAGGCCAGGGCGAGGCCGCGCGCCGCGATCATCATGGCGAGCGTGACGATGAAAGGCTGTATGCGCGCTTTGGCTATGACCAGGCCGTTGATAAAGCCTAACAAAGTGGTGAAGCCAACGGCGGCAAAGACCGCCGCCAGGGTGCCCCGGCCCGCGAGGTTCGCGGCGATCACGCCCGCGACCGCGAGCAGCGATCCCACCGAAAGGTCGATGCCTCCCGTCAGGATCACGAACGTCATGCCGAGCGCCACGAGGCCGAGCATGCTGTTCTGGCGGAGCACGTTCAATAGATTCTCGGGCGTCAAAAAGGCTTCATACCGCAGCGCCGCGAAGAGGAAGACGATTACTAGAGCGACCAGAGCGCCCTGTCTCTGAAGGAATGAAGCGAGGCGGGCGCGGGCCACTGCCGCGCGGTCCGCGCCCGCCGGGTCGATCGTGCCTGTTGCCTGGCTCATAAGGTCCTCCGCCCCTCGAATCTTCAGTTCCGCGAGGGCTGCGCCCGGCCTTCTTTAGCCGCGCGCTCCGACCGCGCCTTGGCGACCATCTGCTTTACCTCGGCCATGAGAGCCGGGACGTGATAAGGGATGCCGTCCTTGATGGTCCACTCGATTCCGCCCGCGCGCACGGTCTTCCCGTCCTCGATCCGGTCGATGCCCGTGGGATAGAGCACCTTGAGGTTCTCCAGTGGATTGCCGTTCACGACGATCAGGTCCGCGAGGAAGCCGGCGCGCACGCGGCCGAGCCTGTCCTCCTGGCCGAGTATCTTCGCGTTGTTGCCGGTCGCGTGTTGAATGACCTTGAGGGGTAGAAAGCCCGCCTCCTGGTGCAGCTCGAGCTCGCGCAACAGGCCGAATCCGTACATCTGGTAGATGAAGCCCGCGTCTTCGCCCGCGCCTATCAGGCCGCCGCGCCGGTCGAACTCCAGGAGCGCGGCCATCCAGATTCGATAATTATCCTTCCAGAACGATTCGTCGGTCGAAGTCCAGCCAATGAAGTAAGAGCCGTGGTTGGCCGGGTTGGGGCGGAAGTACTCTTCGAGCGTCGGGTGGAGGTAATCGGCGAACCAGGGCTGAGTCTGTGCGCGCTGGAGGTCGCGGCTCGCTTCGTAGATATCGAGGGTCGGGACCCACGCCACCCGCGCTTCGACCATCGCGTCGAGCACCTTCATCAATCTTTCCTGGCTGGCCTCGCGCCAGAGTCTTCCGGCGTACCTGAAACGGTCCACCTCGTCGTTGTAGTTGTAGCTCGCGGGAAAGTTCTGCCTCCCGCTCTCTATCGCGGCGTCGGGGATCCCGTACCAGTGCTCGATGCTCGTGGTGCCGAACTTGATGTCGTCCCACGCGTTGGTCTCTTCCACGCCGACGTGGTGGGCGATCTTGAGCCCGGCCTTTCGCGCTTCATCCGCCATGGCCTCGAAGACGTCCCGGTCCGTTCCCATCAGCTTGATGCCGTCAACGCCCGCCTGTTTCAGCTCGCGGACGCGGGCGCGCGCTTCTTCCGCGTTGCGGGGCCTCGGGTTGTAGCCGAAGACGGCGTAGGCGAAGAGGCGCGGGGCGGCAATCCGCCCTTCGTCACTCATCTTGCGAAGCTCCAGCGTGCGCTTGAGATTGCTGCCGACGTCGCGCACCGTGGTAATACCGCACGCGAGCCAGAGCTTCAACTCGTAATCGAGCGGCTGCGGGATTCCGCCCCGCTCTTCCTGCACGTGCCCGTGGGCGTTGATGAGCCCGGGCAGGACATACGAGCCCGTCGCGTCGATCTCCACGTCGCCCGCCGGGCGTTTGGCATCCCCGCGCTTGAGCGCGACCGGATCGAGGGACGCGACTTCCGTGATCCTGTTGCCCTCGATGACGATATCTTTCGGCCCGGAAGCGGGCGTGCCGTTGCCGTCGATCACCATGGCATTGCGGATGACGAGCCGGTCATAACGCTTGCCGCTCGCGACGGTCCGGGATTGCGCGAATACGGATTGCGCCGCCAAGACCTGCGCGATGGCGAGGAGGGCCAGGCAGCTCCGATCGAGTTTAATCATAGGTTGGTCCGCGTCCTGTCTTCATCTCACGGCATGGTAATTCTACGCCACCTTCGGCCTCTGAATGTAGACGGCCACGAGAATGATGGCCGCCTTCAGCACGAGAGACCACGAGAAAGGGATGGCCCGCATATTGAAGCTGGTCGTGATGACCTGCATGATGAGCGCGCCGATGAGCGTGCCCACGACCGTCGCGCGGCCTCCCGTGAGAGGGGTTCCGCCGACGACCACCGCCGCGATCGCATCCAGCTCGATATTCAACCCGACTTTCGCGGCATCGCTCGCTCCGAGCCGCGCCGTCTCTATCAACCCGGCAAGGCCCGCCAGCAGCCCGCTCAGGGCATAGACCGTGACTTTAGTCCTGTTGATATTGAGGCCGGCCAATCTCGCCGCCGATTCGTTCCCGCCGACCGCCACGACGTACCGGCCGAAGACGGTCGAGCGCATCACGAAGATTGCCGCGGCCACGACGACCGCCATAACGATCACCTGGACGGGCACCGGGCCTATGTAGCCTTTCCCCAGGTATTCGAATGCCGGATTGCTGAACGGGATCAACTGGCCGCCCTGGCTCATCACCTGCGCCACGCCGCGCCCGGTGATCAAGATGGCGAGGGTCACGATGATCGGCTGAATGCGAAAGAAGGCGATGACGGCCCCGTTAAAAGCCCCGACCGCGAGCGACACCGCGAGCGCCGCGATTATCGCGACCGCGACGCCCTGGTCGAGAAGGGTCGCGGCCAGCGCCGAAGCGATGGCCATGACCGAGCCTACGGACAGGTCTATGCCGCCGGTTGCGATCACCATCGTCATGCCGACCGCCACCAGCACCGTGGGCGTCACCTGGAGCAGGATGTTCCAAAGGTTGCTCGCGGTGGCGAAGTTCGGCGTGAAGATCGAATTGCCGACCACGAGCAGAATGAGCGCGGCGAGCGCCCCGTAGGTAGGGCCGGCCGCCGCCAGTCTCGATGAAGCGATGCGGACGCTTCCTTCACCGGCCCGAGCCGCGTTTTGCATCGCTTATTCTCCTTCGCTTTCCGGAAGCCCTTCGGGCGCGGCTTCCTCCGCCATCGCGTGGATGATGGCGTCCTGAGAAATCTCTTTGCCCCGCAGCTCGGCCACGCGCGCGCCGTCGCGCATGACGACCACCCGGCTGCTGCCTTCGACCAGCTCCTCCAGCTCGGATGAGATCATAAGCACGCTGAGGCCGGATTCGGCCAGCTCGTTGACCAGGGCCTGAATCTCCGCTTTCGCGCCGATGTCTATGCCGCGCGTCGGCTCGTCGAGTATCAGGAATTTCGGGTTCTTGCAAAGCCAGCGGGCGAGCAGAACCTTCTGCTGGTTCCCGCCCGACAGCTCGCGAATCTTCTGATCGGCGCTCGAAGCCTTTATGCCGAGCCGCTTCATGAAGCGATCGACGATCTCCTGCTGGCGCGAGCGCGAGACGACGCCGAGCCTGGTCAGAGAGGGGAGCGCGGCGAGCGTGAGGTTCTCCCGGACCGACAGCTCCGGGATTATTCCTTCGGCCTTCCGGTCTTCCGAGAGAAACGCGAGCCCCGCGTCGATCGCGTCCCCGGGCGAGCGCAATCGGAGCTTCCGGCCGTCGAGATAGACCTCGCCTTCGTCGGCGCGGTCCGCGCCGAAGATGACCCGCGCCGTCTCCGTCCGGCCCGAGCCGAGCAGCCCGGCGAGGCCGACGATCTCACCGCGCCCCACTTCGACCGTCATATTCTTGAGCTTTCGCCCCCGCGTTATATTTTCGGCGCGCAGCAGCGACTCGCCGGCCTCCGGCCCCTGCCCTCTCACGGCTCCCCCCTCTCCGAATGCGGTCGTGCCTTTGCGCAGGTCTTCGCGCTGCTTTCCGAGCATCAGGCATACGAGGTCGAGCCTTTCGAGACTCGCAAGCTCGTAGGTGCCGACGAGCTTGCCGTCCCTCAGCACGGTCACGCGGTCGCACACGGTGTAGAGCTCGTCGAATCGATGGCTGATGTAGACGACCGCCGTGCCTTCGCTCTTGAGCCTGCGAATCACGTCGTAGAGGATCGCCACCTCGCGCTCGGTAAGCGAGCTGGTAGGCTCGTCGAGCACCAGGACCTTCGCGCCGAGCGATACGCCGCGCGCGATGGCCACCATCTGCCGGAGCGCGATGTTGAGGCTCCCCAGAGGGGCGCGCGGGTCGATTTCGAGGCCGAGCCGCCCCAGCAGGGAGGTCGCGTCCGCGTTCATGCGCTTCCAGTCGATGAAGCCGAGGCGGCGCGGCTCGCGGCCGAGGTAGATGTTCTCCGCGACGGTGCGAAACGAGAGCAGGTTTACTTCCTGGTAGACCGCGACGACGCCCGCTTCCTGCGCCGCCTCGGGCGTGCGGAACTCGACCGGCTCGCCCTCCAGGTATATCTTTCCGCCGTCGCGCTGGTAAGCCCCGGTCATTATCTTGATGAGCGTGGACTTGCCCGCGCCGTTTTCGCCGACGAGCGCGTGGACTTCACCGCGCGCGAGGGCGAGGTCCACCCCCGCGAGCGCGGTCACGCCCGAGAATCTCTTGATGATGCCTTCCATGCGAAGGATGGGTTGGTCTTTGCTCATCGTCGATGTCCTGAAGCCTCAGAACGCTTCGGCCACGAACTGGCGCGCGTTGCTCGGGTCGAAGAAGCGGTCTTCGAGAATTATCTTCGTAGGAATCTGCTCTTTGCTTAAGTGCTTCTCAAGGGTGTCGAAGGCCAGGGGGCCGAATCGCGGGTTAGACTCGACGGTCGCGCCGAGGTCCCCGGCGACGATCGCTTCGAGCGCGGCCTTCTCGCCGTCGACCGAGACGATCGTAACGTCCTGGCCGGGCTTCAGGCCGGCGGCCTTCAGGGCCTGAATCGCGCCCAGAGCCATCTCGTCGTTGTGCGCGTAGACGGCCGTGATCTCGCGGCCTTTCGACTGGATGATGTTCTCCATCACTTTCTGCCCGGCGGCCCGGCTGAAGTCGCCCGTCTGCGAAACGATAACGCGCATGTCCGGGTGCTTCTTTATCTCGTCGTGGAAGCCCTGAGACCTATCGCGCGCGACCGACGAGCCGGCGGTCCCCGTCAGCTCGACTATATTCGCCTTCCCGTTGGCCTGCCTGGCCAGCCACTCGGCCGCGCGCCTGCCCTGCTCGACGAAGTTCGAGCCGAGGAACGACACGTAATCCTGGCCCGCGATTCCGGCCGCTTCACGGTCGATCAGGAAGACCGGGATCTTCGCTTCCCTCGCGGCCTGCAAAGCGGGGGCGAGCCCTTCGAACTCGCGCGGCGCGAGAAAGATCGCGTCGACGCGGCGAGCTATCAGGTCTTCGACATCGGAGACCTGTTTCGCCGTCTGCCCCTGCGCGTCCGTGACGACCAGATCGAACTTATCCGAGCGCCTGGCCGCTTCGTCCCTGATGCTGTTGGTCTCGGCGATCCGCCACGGGTTGTTGTTCTCCATCTGCGAGAACCCGACGACGATCTTGCCCTTTTTTCTCGCGCACCCCGCAAGGCCGAGCGGGGCGATCAAGAGGGCGATCAGGCTCAAAATAGTTATGACTCTCTCCATCCTGAATAACGATTTCATGTTTTTCTCCAAGCTTAATTTTCTCTCTTCGCGGCTACCGCACGGGGGTTATGCGCAGGTAATCGAACGCGCCCGAAGCCTGCGGCGAGCCGCCCGAGGTGAGCGCCACGCGCACGCCCCTGTCCCAGGGAGGCAAAAAGCTCCCGTCCAGCTCTTCGCCCACGTCCGTCCACCTGCGCCCGTCGGGACTGAGGGCGAATCGAAATCTATTGCCGCCCGCCGCCGTCATTCGCAGGTGGAGCACCGGGGCGTTCGGAGCATCGACGCTCGCCACGACCTTGTGGTCGTTCTTTTCACGCCTCCACAGCGCCGCCTTGCCGTCGCCCACGCTCAAGCCGAGAGCGTTCTCTCCGTCGCCGTAAGCGGCTATGCCCGCGAGCGAGCGGGCCTTCATCCCGCGAGTGTTTATCGCGGTTGCCGCCGTGTAATCGCCCGTCGTGGTCGAGCGCGCGATCACCGCGCCGATGGGATCGCTCTTCTGCCCCGCCGAGGGGCTCAGAAGGAGACGGCCTCCGCCCGCAGGCGTGATGGCCACCGCCGGTCTGTTCGCCTGCGGCCACTGCCATCCGGCCATAAGGGCCGGGGATTTGAAGTCGTCGAAAAAGTCGTATTCGGAATTTCGTTCGCCCGCGCTCGCGGGAGAAGCCGCGCTCGCGCTCGGCCCCTTCCCTTCGTTGATTACGGGCCACCCGCCCGCGCCCCACTTCACTTCGTCGAGCAGAGCCTGCCGCCCCACGTAGACGGAGTCCTTCGGGTGATAGGCGTGATACATGAGGAAATCGCGCCCGCGCGAATCCGTGACTATGCTGCCGTGCCCCGGGCACTTCCACGCGTCGTTTCCGCGAAGGATCGGGTTCGCGGGGTTCTTCTCCCACGGGCCGAGAAGATTGCGCGCGCGCGCCACTCCCATCGCATAATTGCACTCGCGGCCGCAGCACGCGTTGCCCGAATAGAACATGTAGAACCAGCCGTCGCGCCGCGCGATGAAGGGGGCTTCCACAAGCTGCGCTTCCCACGGCGCGTCATTGCGAATCAGCTCTTTTTTCTTGCCCACGAGCTTCGTGCCGTCTTCCGACAATTGCTGCGCCCAGATCGGCGTGTGCTCGTTGCGGCTGTTGCCGTCTTCTTTCCAGACCAGGTAGAACTTCCCGGCCTCGTCCCTGATCGGGAACGCGTCGATCGAGCCCGCGTCCTGGCAGACGAGCGGCCCGCGATCCGTATAAGGGCCCGCCGGGTTAGAGGCCGTCGCCACCGCCACGCACAAAGGGCCGTCTTTCTTTCGAGCCGTGTAGAAGACGAAGTAGCGCCCGCGCTCCGCGTATATTTCGGGGGCCCAGAAGTTGCCGACGGACCACGCGGGCCGATTACTGAAGACCGCGCCCGCGTGCCTCCAGTTGATCAGATCGCGCGAATGCATTATCGGGAATTCGGGGGCCCACTCGGACGAGGTGGCCGTGGCCCAGTAATCTCCCCCCACGCGAATGACTGAGGGGTCCGGATAATCGCCCGCGAGCGCGGGGTTCGTATAAGTGGCCCGCGGAGCCCGGGCCTGCGGAGCCCGGGCCTGCCGAGCCCTCGCTCCTGACGCGCTCTGGGCGTTCGCGCCGGGCGCGAGCGCGACGGGCAGCCCGAAGGCAAGCGCGACCGCCGCGAGCCCGGATAACATAGCTGAACGAGTATTTCGCATTTCCTCTCCCTGTTCGTTACCTTCCCCGAGTTACCGGCCCCGCCGTTGCGGTCGAGCCCCGCGTAATAAGATGGGTCGGGATATGAATCTCGATACCCGGATGGTTCGGCCGCTCGATGGTCATCATCAAAGCCTCGACGGCCTTGCGGCCCAGCTCGGTCCGCGGAAGCGAGATCGTCGTGAGCGGCGGGTCGGCGAGCGCCGCGAAGGCTATGTCGTCGAAGCCGATCAGAGACATATCCTGCGGAATGCGCAGCCCCGCCGCCTGGCACTCGCGCATGACTCCGAGCGCCATCATATCGTTCGCGGCCAGTATTGCCGTCGGGCGCGGCTTCGATTTGAGTATCTCCCGCGCCGCCTTCCGGCCGCCTTCGAGCTTGAAGTCGCCTTCATAGATCGCGGGCGGCCCGGCCCGGGGCAGATGGCGCTCCATGGAGTCGCGGAAGGCTTCGAGGCGTCTGGCCGCCGAGCGCAGGCGGGCCGGGCCTCCCACGTACGCGATGCGAACGTGCCCGACCGAGACCAGGTAATGGACGGCCTCTTCTATGCCCATCTCGTAATCGACCACGAGGTTGCTCATTCGCTCCCCGGCGAAGCCGAGGTCGAGAAAGACGACCGAGACGTGCTTGCTCGCCAGTTCGCCTATCAGGCTCAGGTCGAGCTCCGAAGTCATGAGAGCGACGCCCGCGATCTTTCTCTCGATGATGCGCCGGACGTAATGCGAAGTGCGGCGCGCGTCGTAGTTCGTGTTAGAGAGTATCACGTCGTAGCCGCGCTCGAAGGCGGCCATCTCGATACTCTTTACAAGCTCCGGAAAGAAGGGGTTCGATATGTCCGAAATTATGAGGCCGAGAATGTTGCTACGGCCCGAAGCGAGGCTGCGCGCGGCCGCGTTCGGGTAGTAATTGCAACGCTCGATGGCGCGCAGAACCCTGTTGCGCGTCTCTTCCGAAACGTACCTCGTCTTATTGATCACGTGAGAAACGGTAGCGGTCGATACGCCCGCCTCTCGCGCCACGTCCTTGATTCGCATGTCTTCATGGCCGGCAGTGAATACGGATCGCGCGGAGCCGTGGCGGCGCATTTAGCCGGCCACCCTGTGAGCCCCGCTCGCGGCGGCGCAGATGTAAATCTCCGGAGCGATCTTCGTGGCTTCCTCGTACCCGTTCGCGACCTCGCGCTTGAAGTCCGAGACGTTCTCGGATCGAACGAGGTTGATCGTGCAGCCGCCGAAGCCCCCTCCCGTCATGCGCGCTCCGTAAACCCCCTCTCTCCCGGAGGAGAGGTCCACCATAATATCCAGCTCCCGGCAGCTCACTTCGTAATCGTCGCGCAGGCTGCGGTGGGATGCGGCCATCAGCCGCCCGAAGGAGCGAAGATCGCCGACGGCGAGCGCGTCGGCGGCCTCGAGCACGCGCGCGTTCTCGGTTACGACGTGCCTGCACCGTCTGAAGATCACCTCCGGCATGTCCCGGCCGTACTCGCTCAGCTCCGCGAAGGTCACGTCGCGCAGGGTCCGCACGTCGGGAAGCCGTTTCTTGAGATGGAGGACGCCCGCCTCGCACTCGGCCCGCCGCGTGTTGTACTCGCCGCTCGCCAGCGCGTGCTTCACCATCGTGTTGCAGATCACGAGGCGAGCGTCGGGATCGAGCGGCAGCGGGCGGTAATCCAGCGAGCGGCAATCGAGCATCAACGCTTTTCCGGCCTCGCCGTAGCAGGATATGAACTGATCCATAATGCCGACCCGCGCTCCGACGAACTCGTTTTCGGCCCGCTGGCAAAGCAGCGCCAGCTCTATCTTGCTGACGTCGAGGCCGCAGCTTGCGACCATCGCGTACCCCGCCGCGACCTCGATGGCGGCCGAAGAGCTGAGCCCGGAGCCGATAGGCACTTCGCCTTCGATCACCATGGACGCGCCCGCGAGACGATGGCCCTCCTTTTCGAGCATCACCGCCACCCCTCGCACGTAGTCGCTCCAGTGGCCGAGCGGGCGCGGGTTCGCTTCGTCGAGATCGAACTCCATACTCTCCGAGAAGTTCAGCGAGTGCACCTGTAACTTCCGATCCTCACGCCGAGCTATGGCGACCCAGGTGTAGAACCCGATGGCGGAAGGCATCACGAACCCCTCGTTGTAGTCCGTGTGCTCCCCGATCAGATTCACGCGCCCGGGGGCGCGAAAGATGTCTGGCCGCCCGTCGTAGAGCGCTTTGAATCTCTCCTTCAATCTGTTCGCTTGATCCATAACCCTTGCTCAACTCGACATAAAGATTACAAAGAGACTACAGGACATTTTTCCGCCTGATCAAACTCAATCGTCGCACCTTCATATACCCGCCCCGCAGACGTTCATCCGCCCGCCGGGTCTTTGTCTCATTGCCAGCTCGAAGCGGGCGCGAAATACGGCGTTCCGGTGTAGCGTATGATCGCGTCGAGCAGGTGCGTGGCGTACGGGTCGCGGCCGTACTCGTCGAAGCGGAAAGTCGTGATGAAGAGCCGCCCGCGCCCGCTTCGCGCCTGCACGGCGAGCGCCGCGTTGTTGTTCAGCCAGCCGTAGAAGATGCCCGACAGCACGTCCCTGTAATCCTCCGGGCGAACGCCTTGAATTATGTGGCGGGGAGTGACGGCGGCGGCTTCAAAGCCTAACAGTTTGGTGAAGCCAACTTCTTTGAAAGGCGCGGAGTCCGGCCTGATCCAGTTGAAGTTCGTGACCCAGTTCCCGTCGAGGTCCGAGCCCGCGCGAGGCGTCACTTTCATCGAAGAGCCTTCGGGCAGCGCGTCCTTCGAGTCGGCGAGAATGATAGCCCGTCCGCCGAGGCTGACGTGCCGCCTGACCTGCTCGTCGAGCCTGGTCGCTATGACGAGCGCGCTCCCGGCGGCGCGGCCGAGATTCGTGGTCACTCCGTAGCCCTTCTCGACGAGCGCCTGGCCGAGGCGCGCGATGCCTCCGGCCTGTTCGCCCGCCTGCGACGGGCGGTAAAAGATGATCGGCCCGCTCGCGGCGCGCGCGGGCGCGGGATAGACGAAGACCGTGTAGCTGTTCGCGGCGATGACGGAATTGTCGCGCCCGCGCACTTCGAGCGACACTCGTTCGGCGCGAGGCTGGCCCTCCGCCACGGCCGCGAACGAGATCGGTTGCAGGGGCTCGACGCTCGCGCGCGCTATGGGGCGGCCGATCGGGAAGTCTCCGCGCGCGCCGGACTCGGAGGACCACGTCACGCGCGCGCCTTTCAAATCCTTATCCGAGTAGTGAGAGAGCAGCGTCTCTAATTGCACGCGCTCGCCGCTCGTGTAGTTGCGCCTGGCGGCGCGTGCCATTATCAGGTCGGGTTGCTGGATGCGTCCGAGCTCGGCGGCGTAGACCTTCGGGTTTCGCCACATGTCCATAAGCCCGTTCACTTCCCAGTTGATGTCGGTGAATTCCGTGACGACGTACCCTTGAATCGAGGCGTGGCGGCGAATCTCCTCGATCTCGTGCTTGAGCGAAGCGAACTGGTGCCACTGCGTCTGCTCGGCCAGCGCGTTGAAGTCGGCGAAGAGCCTCTCGAAGCCGTACTGGCGGAAGCGGTCGAGCACGCCCGCGGGCCGGGTGACGGCCCGGCCCGCGAAGTCGCGGTCGAACCACCAGGGCAGAGCCTTCGGCAATTTGGGCAGCCCCCAGTTGCCGAACTCGGAGAGCACGAGCGGCTCCTTGCCCGTGCGCTCCGCGTCGCCGTGCGGGCTGAAGTTCCATTTAGGCCGCGACGCGAAATCCGCCACCCACCTGTCGAAAGGCACGTGCTCGTCCGGGATCGAGTTGTAGCGGTGATTGTCCTCGATGTCGGTCTTCAAATGAAAATTTTCGCAGCACGCGCTGTTATCGACGATCAGCAGGCCTCGCGGGGCGGTGATCTTCTTAGCGCGGTCGAAAGCCGCCTTCAGCCACTTGCGCGACTCCTCCTGCTTGAGGTTCGTCCCCCATCCTTCGTTGATGACGCTCAGTATGACGACCGAAGGGTGATTCCAGTCGCGCGCGACCATCCCGTCGAATACCTTTTCGGCCCGCGCGGCCGCTTTCGCCGAAAAGTGATCGAAGTCGTTCCAGGAGGGGACCTCGTACCAGACGAGCATCCCCAGCTCGTCCGCGACTTTCAGATAGACCGGGTCCGGCACTTTTATGTGACAGCGCAGCACGTTGATGCCCAGACGGCGCGCCTTCATCATCATGTCGCGCACGTACTCCTCCGACGGAGGAGTGTAGATGGACTCGGGGTAGAAATCCTGGTCGAGCGCCGACACCATGTAAAAAGGCTCTCCGTTCAGGTAGAACTTACCGTCGCGCGCTTCGAAAGAGCGGAAGCCGAAGCGCCCCGTGTAAACGTCTCCCGGCAGTTTCGCCTCCACGGTGTAAAGCGAAGGGCGGTCCAGCCCCCACAATCGCGGGTTGCTTATTCTCGTTTCGAAGACTTCATACTGGAGCGGCTCCGACACTCCCGTCTGGAGGTCGCGGGTCCCGGGGCCGAATGCGGCTTCGCCCGTGGCGCCCCCGGAGCGCTTCATTCTTACCGCCCTGCCCGATGGGTCGAGCACGCGAACCTCAAGCCCGTCGGCCGGCCTCGCCGTAGGCGCTAGCGAGCTGTTCGTCGCGACGTGCACGGTCACCGTGCCGTCCGATTTCGGAGTGGCGCGCACGTCGACTATGTAGAGCTTCGGCCTTATCTCGAGCCAGACGGGCTGCCAGATGCCCCCCGTTTGCACGTACCAGTTCTGCTTGCCGTGAGGTATCTCGTTATAGAGCATCTCCGGAAACCGCGCGCGATTCTCCGCTTCATTCTGCGGCGGGTCGATGACGCGTACCATCACTTCGTTCGGTCCCGGTTTCACCGCGCCCGTTATATCGAGCCTGAAAGGGGTGTATCCGCCTTCGTGCGCGCCGGCAGATTTGCCGTTGATGAAGACTTCAGAGAAATAATCGACCGCCTGAAAGCGAAGAAATGCGCGCCTGCCGTCCGAGAGGTCGGGGACTTCAATCTTTGCGCGGTACCATCCGACTCCCATATAATCGCGCAGGTCGTCGAACTGCGCGTTCCAGGAGAGCCCCACCCTCGCGCCGCGCCAGCCGGGAGCCCTGCTTGCCTCGGCCAGGGTCAGAGTCGCCGATGCATCCGGGAGAAATTCCCAGCCGCGATCGAGCC
>DATLMR010000324.1:0-16956 GCA_035537555.1 Blastocatellia bacterium | reverse complement strand
GCTCGGCAATGTCGGCCAGACGGTCGTCTAGACCGAGCCGGTCGAGGCCAATCCGGTAGATGACATCGCCTCGCTCGGCGAGCTGGTAAACGACATCAACACGGGCCAGGTGGACCTGCTGGTCATAATAGGCAGCAATCCGGTCTACTCCGCCCCGGCCGACCTGAACTTCGGGCTGGAACTATTGCGGAAGGTCAAGCTCAGGGTCCACATGGGGCTGTACAAAGACGAGACGGCGGAGCTCTGCCAGTGGCATATTCCGCAGGCGCACTTCCTGGAATCCTGGAGCGACGTGAGGTCTTTCGACGGCACGGTGTCGATCGTCCAGCCGCTGATCGCGCCCCTCTATTATGGGAGGACGGCGCACGAGATGCTCGCGGCCTTCTCCGACAGGCCTGAGCAGACTAGCCACGATATCGTGCGGGAGTACTGGAGAAGCCAGATGGGCGCGGTGCGGGGAGGGTCGTGGCGGCCCGCGGCGGTCGTGAGGCCTGCTTCCAATCAGGCTCTGGGAGCCGGTTTGGCCGCTTCGACGGGCGGCGCGGGCTCGAGCGGGAGCGCCCCATCGGCACAAACGAATGCCCGACCGGCGAATCAATCCGCGCCCGCGCAGCCCTCCGGCCCGGAAGCGGACTTCGAGAAATTCTGGCGCAAGATCCTGCACGACGGCCTTATCGCCAATACGCAGCTTCCAGCCAGGACCGCTTCCGTCAATGCCTCGCAGGTGTTCGACGGCGCGCAGCCCGCGCAGGGCGGCGGCGATTTCGAGATCGTCTTCAGGCCCGACCCGACCGTTTACGACGGGCAGTTCGCCAACAACGGGTGGCTCCAGGAGCTGCCGAAGCCCCTGACCAAGCTGACCTGGGACAACGCGGCGATGGTCAGCCCTGAAACGGCCCGACGCCTCGGGGTCGAATCGAAGATCGGCAGGAAGTCCGGAGAGATCTATTCCGACCTTGTCGAGCTTGATTATAACGGCCGCAAAGTCGTCGCGCCGGTATGGGTCATGCCGGGCCACCCGGACGACACCCTGACGGTCTATCTCGGGTACGGGAGAAGGAATGCCGGGCGCGTGGGAACTGGAGCGGGCTTCAACGCATACCTGCTCCGCACCTCGAACGCCCTCTGGTCCGGGTCCGGCCTCAAAGTCAGCAAGACCGGAGAGACGATGCTGCTCGCCGTCACACAGATGCACCACATGATCGACCCGGAGATCGTCGGAAACCGCGAGAGCATCGTAAGGTCACAGACGGTCTCGCAGCTCGTGGGTCAGGAAGGCGGCGAAGGCAAGGACCAGCACACCGACACCGACAGGCTGGCGCACCTCTCGCTTTATCCCGAGTACGAGTACAAGGACAATAAATGGGGCATGACGATCGATCTCAGCACCTGCACCGGGTGCAGCGCGTGCGTGGTCGCCTGCCAGTCCGAAAACAATATTCCGGTGGTGGGCAAAGAGGAAGTGTCGAAAGGGCGGGAGATGCACTGGATTCGGGTAGACAGCTACTACAAAGGGGGCGAAGAGAATCCCGAGACGTATTTCCAGCCGGTCCCCTGCATGCATTGCGAGAAGGCTCCCTGCGAAGTCGTCTGCCCGGTCGCGGCCACGGTCCACAGCGAGGAAGGGCTCAACGACATGGTTTACAACCGGTGCGTGGGCACGCGCTATTGCTCGAACAACTGCCCGTACAAGGTCCGCCGGTTCAACTTCTTCCTCTACCAGGACTGGGACACGCCCACATTCAAGATGATGCGAAATCCCGATGTCACGGTCCGCAGCCGGGGCGTTATGGAGAAATGCACCTACTGCGTCCAGCGAATCAGCAAGGCGAGGATCGAAGCGCAGAAGGAGGACAGGGGGATCCGCGACGGCGAAGTCGTGCCCGCCTGCGCCGCCGCCTGTCCCGCCGACGCGATCGTGTTCGGAAACATGAACGACCCCAACAGTCGAGTCTCCCGGCTCAAGCGCGACAAGCGAAACTACGCGATGCTCGACGAGCTGAACACGCAGCCGCGCACGACCTACCTGAGTGACGTGCGCAACCCCAACCCCGAACTGGAGAAGGCTTAGCGTTATGTCCAAAGATTCGCTCAAGCAAGACCATCCGCACGAGGACGTGCGCGTAACGGAGCTGACCAAGCCGCCCGTGATCGGGCCGGGCCACACGTTCTCGTCGGTCACGGACAAGATCGCGTCCATCGCGCTCTCGCGCCGCACGCCGCTGGGCTGGTTCATCGGCTTCGGGCTCGCCTTCATGGTCATGATGATGATGCTGTACACGATCGGCTATCTGGTGATCAAAGGCGTCGGCATATGGGGCATCAACATCCCCGTGGGGTGGGGCTTCGACATATTGAACTTCGTCTGGTGGATCGGCATCGGCCACGCCGGCACCTTGATCTCGGCCATCCTGCTCTTGCTGCGGCAGGAGTGGCGCACCTCGATCAACAGGTTCGCGGAAGCGATGACGTTGTTCGCGGTCGCCTGCGCGGGCCTGTACCCTCTGCTGCACACGGGCAGGCCGTGGCTGGCTTACTGGCTCTTCCCGTATCCGAATACCATGCAGTTGATGCCGCAATTCCGAAGCCCTCTGATCTGGGACGTGTTCGCGGTCTCGACGTACGCGACGGTCTCTCTGCTCTTCTGGTACATCGGGCTGATCCCGGACTTCGCGACCCTTCGCGACCGGGCGAGGAAGCGCGTGGCCAAGAAGATTTACGGGCTGCTCGCGATGGGGTGGAGGGGCTCGGCGCGCCACTGGCACCGCTACGAGACGACCTACCTGCTACTGGCGGGGCTCGCTACGCCCCTCGTAGTCTCCGTGCATACGGTGGTCAGCTTCGACTTCGCGGTGGCGGTGCTGCCGGGGTGGCACGCGACGATCTTCCCTCCCTATTTTGTGGCCGGGGCCATCTATTCCGGCTTCGCGATGGTTATGACGCTCGCCATCCCGCTCAGGAAATTCTACGGCCTCGAAGACTTCATCACGCTCAGGCACCTCCGCAACATGGCCAAGATCATGCTCGCGACGGGATTGATAGTCGCATACGGATACATGATGGAGGCCTTCATGGCCTGGTACAGCTCGAACACGTACGAAGAGTACATGATCAAGAACCGGATGACGGGGCCTTACTGGTACATGTACTGGACCCTGATCCTCTGCAACGTGATCACGCCGCAGTTCCTGTGGTCGCGCAGGGTCCGGCACAGCGTGGCGACTCTGTTCGTAATCTCGATCATCGTAAACATAGGCATGTGGCTCGAACGCTACGTCATCATCGTCACGAGCCTGCACCGCGACTTCCTCCCCTCGTCCTGGGGCATGTACTCCGGCACGTTCTGGGACTGGTCGATGTTCATCGGGACCATAGGCCTGTTCCTTTCACTCCTGTTCCTGTTCATAAGGTTCCTGCCGATGATCTCGATCTTCGAGATGAGGACGATCCTTCCGCAGGCGGAAGTAAACGAGGCGGAGGCTAAAGAGGCATAGAGATGAAGACACCAAGGTCAACTCTTTACGGTGTGATAGCCGAATTCGACACCCCGACTGCCGTAGTCTCCGCGGCCCGTAGCGCCTACGAGGAAGGGTACAGGAGAATGGACGCCTTCAGCCCCTTCCCCATAGAGGAGCTGACGGAGGCCATAGGGTTCCGTCACACGAGGCTCCCCCTGCTCGTGCTGATCGGAGGCATAGTCGGCGCGCTCACCGGGTACGGCTTACAGTACTGGGCGTCCGTGATCTACTACCCGCTCAACGTGGGCGGCCGCCCGCTCCATAGCTGGCCGTCGTTCATCCCCGTGACCTTCGAGATGACCATCCTGGTCGCGGCCCTGACGGCCGTGCTCGGCATGCTGGCGCTCAACGGGCTGCCGCAGCCTTACCATCCGGTCTTCAACACTCCGAATTTCGACCTGGCCAGCCGCAACCATTTCTTTCTCGTGATCGAGGCGCGCGATCCCAAGTTCAATCTCGAAGCGACGCGGGCTTTCCTCAACAGCCTCGACGCGCGGGAGGTGACCGATGTCGAGGTATAGCCCTAAAGGTATCTACGCAGGGCTGAGGCTTGCCGGCCTGGTCTTCATGATCGCCCTCGCGGGCGCGTGCCGGCAGGACATGCACGATCAGCCGAAGTACGAGCCGCTTGAGCCCAGCACCTTCTACGAAGACGGCCGCGCCTCCCGGCCTCTGGTCGAAGGCACGGTGCCGCGCGGGTACCTGCACGAAGACCTCGAGTTCTTCACGGGCAAGACGGGCGACGCCCGGCAGGCGGGGAGCGGCCCGGGGGCGGGCGGCCGGGACGGCTCTACCTCCGGGCAAACGCAGCAGGCAGGGAACGCCGGAAGCTCTGATGCCGGGCCGGTCACGCCGAACGCCGCTGCGACGGGCGGCGCGACGGGCGGGGCGACTGGAGGGCCAACCGGTGGTGCGACGGGCGGCGCTCTTCCGCCGGGCGCGGCGCAGGCGGAATACCGGGGGTTCGTGTCGGTCTTCCCCGTAGCCGTCACCGAGGACGTGATGGACAGGGGAGAGGAGCGGTACAACATCTTCTGCTCGGTCTGCCACTCCCGCACGGGCGACGGGAACGGCATGGTCGTGAGGCGCGGCTACAGGAAGCCGCCTTCGTTCCACGAAGACCGGCTCAGACAGGCTCCCGTGGGCTACTACTTCGACGTGATCACGAACGGGTTCGGCGCGATGCCCGATTATTCCGAGCAGATCACTCCGCGCGACAGGTGGGCCATCATCGCCTACATCCGGGCCTTGCAGCGCAGCCAGCAGGGAACCCTCGCCGACGTGCCGGAGGACCAGCGCGGCAAGCTGGACTCGGAGGGCCGGAAACAGGAAGGTAATCAGCAATGATCGAAATCACCGAAACAGCCCCGCCGGAACTGGACCGCCTGCGACAGCGCGCGCTGATCCTGGGCATCATCGGAGTGGTACTCAGCCTCGCGGGCGCTGTGTTCAATCATACGGTCTTCTTTCGCTCGTACCTGCTGGCGTTCATGTTCTGGGCGGGGATCGCCCTCGGGTCTCTGGCGATCCTGATGGTTCAGCACATGTCGGGCGGCGCGTGGGGCATCATGATCCGGCGCGTGCTCGAATCGTCGACGCGGACTTTCCCGCTCATCGCGCTCTTCTTCATCCCCGTGGCCGTGGGCATACCGTTCCTCTACATATGGTCCGACCCGCAGGTGGTGGCGAGCAACCACCACCTCGAACACAAGGCGCATTACTACCTGAACGTGCCCTTCTTCCTCATCCGGGCGGTGATCTATTTCGCGGCGTGGTTCTTCCTCGCTTACATGCTGAACAAGCTGTCGCTCGAACAGGACCGCACGGGCGACAAGCAGCTTGTCCGCAGCATGCAGACGATCAGCGGGCCGGGCCTCGTGCTGTTCGGAGCCACGGTCACATTCGCCTCGGTGGACTGGGTGATGTCGCTCGAGCCCGAGTGGTTCTCTACCATCTACGGCATTCTCTTCATGGGAAGCCAGGCCCTCACCGCCATGGCCTTCACGATCGCGGTCGTCGTGCTGCTCTCGAACTGGGAGCCGATGGCGAGCCTGCTCCAACCTCGCCACCTGCACGATCTCGGAAAACTGATGCTGGCCTTCATTATGCTGTGGGCCTATTTTCACCTGTCGCAGTTCCTGATCATCTGGTCGGGCAACCTGCCGGAAGAGACGCCCTGGTATATCCGAAGGATGAACGGAGGATGGCAATACGTGGGGCTCGCCATCCTGCTGCTCCATTTCGTGCTGCCTTTCGTGCTGCTGCTCTCGCGCGACCTCAAGCGGAACGCGCGCTTGATCGCGGTCGTGGCCGGGGTCATCTTCGTCATGCGCTTCGTCGATCTGAGCTGGATCATCCTCCCGGCATACGGCGAGCACGAGGGGGGCGCGGCGCCCGCGAGCTGGCTATATTATCCGATGGCGATCGTCGCGGCGGTCGCGCTCGGAGGGCTGTGGCTTGCCTACTTCCTGTTCCAGTTGAAGAGGAGGCCTCTGCTCCCGGTCCGCGATCCGTACCTTGAGAATGCCCTGGCCCATACGAGCGGCCATTGACGCGGCGGAGAGCAGAGACGACTCTTTTTACGGAGTATTTATGGCCAGGAAAGACCACTCTAATAAGAACGAAGACCGGTTCGGCGAGCTGCCGGATGTCTCCTACATCCAGAACGAGGACGTGCAGCACGAGCACACGGATGTGCCCGTAGGCCCGATCCTGAAGTTCCTCATTTTTCTATTGATCGCCGGGCTGGTGATTCACATCGGCATGTATTTCTTCTTCGAGTTGCTTAAAGAGCGGGAGAAGAGAGCCACGCCCCCTCCGGGTCCGTTCGCCGAGGAGCGGAGCAATATTCCGCCCGAGCCGCGCCTCAACCTGATGCCGGGCCACGAGGTTCACCCTCTGGACGAGTGGAAGCAGATGAAGGCGAGCGAGGAAGGGGCTCTTTCGAATTACGAATGGGTCGATCCGAAGGCCGGGGCCGTGAGGATTCCGATCCGGGAGGCCAAGAGGCTCGTGCTCCAGCAGGGGCTTCCGGCGAGGCCCGCCCCGCCCCGCCCCGAAGAGTTGGAAGGGGCGGTCCCGTCGGACCAGAGCTCGGGGAGAATGCCGGAGAGGAGGCGACAGTAGTGAAAGCAGCCTTGAGACAACTGGCCGTCATTTCATTCGCGGCCCTGTGCCTGTTCGCGCCTTCTCCTCGGGCTTCGGCGCAGTCCGGCCCGGGGCACGGACCGCTCCAGACCGTGGCCCGGCAGGACGGAAAGCCGAAGGCCTTGCAGGACATCGGCATCGAGCAGAGGTTGAACGAGCAGTTGCCGCTCGACGTTGTCTTCCGCGACGAGACGGGCCGCGAGGTCCGCCTCGGGGACTACTTCGGCAAGAAGCCCGTGATCCTCTCGCTCGTCTATTACAACTGCCCGATGCTTTGCAATCAGGTGCTGACCGGGCTCGTGAGCTGCCTCGACATTTTGAAGTTCGATGTCGGCCGCGAGTTCGATGTCCTCACCGTGAGCTTCGACCCGCGCGAGACTCCCGCGATCGCAAGCGACAAGAAGCAGGGCTACATCGGCCGGTACAAGCGGCCGGGAGCGGGCGAGGGCTGGCACTTTCTGACCGGCGATCAGGAGTCGATCGATCGCCTCACGCGGGCGGTGGGGTTCAAATACACGTGGGACGAGGAGACGAAGCAGTTCGCGCACTCGAGCGGGATCATGGTGCTCACGCCCGAAGGAAAGCTCTCACGATATTTCTACGGCATCGAATATGCTCCGGTAGACGTTCGCCTCGGGCTGATCGAGGCGTCGGAGAACAAGATCGGCTCGCCCGTGGACGCGGTGCTCCTGTACTGCTATCACTACGACCCGACCACGGGCAAATACGGGCCGGTCGTGATGAATTTGATCCGCCTGGGCGGCGTCATTACGATAATCGGCATCCTCGCTCTCTTGTTGATCATGCGGCGGAGAAGCCCGGTGCCGGACCGCGCCAGCGTAGGAGGGACGGCTTAACCTATGTTTCTACTTATGCAGTCATCATTGCCGGTGATGCCCGAGCAGGCATCGACTTTCGCCTGGGAATTCGATGCGCTCTATCTTTTCCTGGTCGGCCTTACCCTGTTCTTCTCCATCGGCATCGCGGGCACGATAACCTACTTCGCGATAAAGTACCGCAGGCGCTCTCCGGACGAGCTGCCCAGGCCCATCGCGGGATCGATGGGCCTCGAGACGGCCTGGTCGGTGATCCCGTTCATTATTTCGTGTTTCATATTCGTGTGGGGCGCCGTGCTCTACTTCGAGATATCGCGCCCGCCCGCGGATTCCATGGACGTTTACGTCGTAGGAAAGCAATGGATGTGGAAATTTCAGCACGTCTCAGGGCAGCGCGAGATCAACGAGCTTCACGTGCCCGTCGGCCGCAAGGTGAAGCTGACTATGGCCACCGAAGACGTGATCCACAGCTTCTACGTGCCCGCCTTTCGGGTCAAATCGGACGTGGTGCCCGGCAGGTACACGTACCTGTGGTTCGAAGCTACGCATCCGGGCAGGTATCACCTGTTTTGCGCCGAGTACTGCGGGACTTCTCACTCCGGGATGATCGGCTCGATAGTCGTCATGGAGCCGACCGATTACCAGGCGTGGCTCGCCGGAGGGAGGGTCGAAGGATCGCTCTCCGCCACGGGCCAGAAGCTTTTCCAGGACCTCGCGTGCAACACCTGCCACCGCGGGGGCGGAGAGCCCGCGGGCCGGGGCCCGAATCTAGAGGGCCAGTTCGGCAAGCCCGTGCAGCTCGAAAACGGGCAGTCCGTCGTCGCCGACGAGAGCTACATCCGGGAATCGATAGTAAACCCGAGGGCGAAGATCGTCGCGGGCTACCAGCCCATCATGCCGACCTTCCAAGGGCTCGTGAGCGAGGAGCAATTATTGCAGCTCGTCGAGTACATCAAGGCGTTAGGGCAGCCGGCGCCGGGGTCGGCCGGCGGAACCACCGGGGCTCCGAACCCGGAGTCTCAAAGGGCGAACCCGCTTGCTCCTACGCAGCCGAACAACGTTCAGGGAGGCCAGGGCGGGCCTCAGGGCGGAGGCAGAAGAGGCCCGCAAGGCCCTGTCCGGCCTGAAGAAAACAGGAGACCCCCACAGTAATCGAGTAGGATATTATGAGCATAATAGCCGCACCCGTAGCACCACGCACTCATTATATAAACGCCACCTACGGCGTTAAGTCCTGGCTGCTCACAGTCGATCACAAGCGCATCGCGTTGCTGTACCTCGCCTCCATTACGATCTTCTTCTTCCTCGGAGGCGCTTTCGCGGTCGCGGTGAGGCTCGAGCTGTTGACCCCGCCCGGAGATTTTGTCCGGGCGGAGACCTACAACCGGCTCTTCACCATGCACGGCATTGTCATGGTCTTCTTCTTTTTGATACCGTCGGTGCCTGCC
Source organism: Blastocatellia bacterium (assembly GCA_035537555.1). Classification (GTDB taxonomy): domain Bacteria; phylum Acidobacteriota; class Blastocatellia; order UBA7656; family UBA7656; genus DATLMR01. Next base: position 8,007 of record DATLMR010000324.1, on the reverse strand, counting down.
GTGCTGGGGAATTTCCTCGTGCCGATCATGATCGGCGCTAAAGACCTGGCCTTTCCGAAGCTCAACCTGCTGAGCTGGTACATCTACAATCTCGGGGCGCTGTTCACCCTGATCGCCATCATCTCGGGCGGGGTCGATACCGGCTGGACCTTCTATACTCCCTACAGCACGAACTACTCCACGAGCAACGTGATCATGACGGGGCTGGGGGTCTTCATCACGGGCTTCTCGTCGATCCTGACCGGCCTGAACTTCATCGTCACGGTCCACACGATGCGGGCGCCGGGCATGACGTGGTTCAGGCTCCCTCTATTCATCTGGTCGAACTACGCGACGAGCCTGATCATGATCCTCGGCACCCCGGTTATTGCCATCACGATCCTGCTCGTGGCGCTGGAGCGCCTGGTAGGCATCGGCATATTCAATCCCGCGCTCGGGGGGGACCCTGTGCTGTTCCAGCACCTCTTCTGGTTCTACTCGCACCCGGCGGTCTACATCATGGTGCTCCCGGCGATGGGCGTGGTCAGCGAGCTGGTGGCGAACATGTCGAGGAAGAACATCTTCGGCTATCGCTTCGTCGCCTTCGCGAGCGTAGCCATCGCGGTATTCGGCTTCCTGGTCTGGGGGCACCACATGTTCGCCAGCAGTCAGTCGGTCTATGCCGGGATGATCTTCTCCTTCTTGAGCTATGCCGTCGCGATCCCGTCGGCCATCAAGGTCTTCAACTGGACGGCCACAATGTATAAAGGGTCGATCTCCTACATGACTCCTATGCTCTACGCGATGGGATTCATCGGCCTGTTCACCATCGGAGGGATGACCGGCCTCTTCCTGGCCGCGCTCGGCCTGGACATTCACGTGCACGACACGTACTTCGTAGTCGCGCATTTTCACTACATCATGGTCGGGGGCACCTTGATGGCCTACCTGGGCGGGCTGCATTACTGGTGGCCTAAGATCACCGGGCGCATGTACCCGGAGGGCTGGGCCAGGTTCGCCGCCCTCGTCATCTTCGTCGGCTTCAACCTGACTTTCTTCCCCCAGTTCATCCTCGGCTACCTCGGCATGCCGCGCAGGTACCACGCCTACCCGGAGGAGTTTCAGGTGCTGAACGTAATGTCGACGGCGGGCGCTTCGATACTCGGAGTCGGGCTGCTCGTGCCGATGATCTATTTCGTCTGGTCGATGCGCTACGGCCCCATAGCCGCGCGTAATCCGTGGGGCGCGGTCGGCCTGGAATGGACGGCGGCCTCGCCTCCGCCGACCGAGAACTTTGATGTCACTCCGGTAGTTACCTGGGAGGCTTACGAGTTCAGGCCCCGGGAGGAGATGGAGGTGGTAGGCAATGGCGAGCCCGCCGACGAGCCGGGCCGAGCGAGTCGTTGAATCCCGCCCGCGATGAAAAAGGCTTCCGGGGCGGGAGGCAATTACCGGACGAATCCGCTTTCATAGGAGATTAAAGTTGGCTGATACTCAAACGGTAGAACATTCGGCGCTCGCCCATCACTTCGACAACATGGAGCAGCAGCGCGAAGCGGGCGCGCTCGGGATGTGGGTGTTTCTGGTCACCGAGATCATGTTCTTCGGCGGTCTGTTCCTGGCCTACATTCTTTACAGATATACGTACCAGGCCGAATTCGCCGCCGCGAGCAAAGAGCTCGACTGGGAGCTGGGCGGCATAAACACCGCCATCCTGATTTGCAGCAGCCTCACGATGGCGCTCGCGGTCTATTACGCGCAGCTTGGAACGAAGCGATTGCAGATCATCTTCCTGGTCCTGACGATGATCCTGGGCGCGTCGTTTCTCGTCATCAAAGGCGTCGAGTACAAGCACAAGTTCGAGCACCATCTCTTTCCGGGCATAGGCTTCAAATGGGCGACCGCCCGCGACCGTTACCACGAGGGTGAAGGAGGCCAGTACCAGGGGGACGAGAGCGCGGGGCTCGGCCAGTCGAACACTCCCCAGCCCGTCTCGGGAGAGACGCATCCCGTCCCGAATGCCCCTGGAAGCCCCGACCCGTACAAGATTCAGTTGTTCTTCTGGATCTATTTCGCGATGACGGGCGTGCACGCTCTGCATATGATAATCGGGCTCGGCATACTCACGGTGCTCGTCCTCATGGCGAGGAAGGGCCGCTTCACGAGCGAGTATCATTCGCCCGTGGAAGTGTCCGGCCTTTACTGGCACTTCGTCGACATCGTCTGGATATTCCTGTTCCCGCTCCTTTACCTTATCGGGAGGCACTGAAGAGCATGTCCGAACACATTGTACCGAAGAAGATTTATTACGCTATCTTCGCCACCCTTCTGGTCCTGACGGGCGTAACGATTGCCGTGGCTTTCATCAACCTCGGACCGTTCAACAACATCGTGGCCATGACGATCGCCGTCATCAAAGCGACCCTGGTCGTCCTCTACTTCATGCACGTCCGCTACAGCAGCCGCCTGACCTGGATAATCGTCGGCGCGGCCTTCTTCTGGCTCGCCCTGATGGTGGCCCTCACGCTCTCGGATTACCTCACGCGAGGCTGGGTTGCCGGCCCCAGGTGACAGCCGCAAGTAACAGGGCGCGTGAATGGCCTTTCGATGAGAGCCCCGCGCGAGGCGCTCAGTCCGAAGCGGTTGCGATGCGGTCCGCACTCTGTTGTAATTTAATGGCACCGTGGCACGAGGGCGGTGACAAAGGAGGCGAAGGCATGATCAGAAACAAGAACTACACACCGAAAGAGTTCAATCTCAGCGGGTTGAACGGCATCTCCGATCAGACTCTGGAGATGCATTTCAAGCTGTACGAGGGATACGTCAAGGAGACGAACAAGCTGACGAGCAAGATTTCGGAGTTCCTGAGTGACGGAAAGGTCGATCAGGAAGAGATGCCCGCTTATTCCGAATTGACCCGCCGCCTCGGCTTCGAGTACAACGGCATGGTTTTGCACGAATACTATTTCGGGAACATGAAGAAGGAAGGCTCCGGCGACCCCGGCAAGGACGCGCAATTCTACAAGGCTGCCGAAGCGAGCTTTGGCTCTTACGACATCTGGAAAGCGGATTTCGTGAGCATCGGGAAGATGCGCGGCGTGGGCTGGGCGATCTGTTACGAAGACCCGACGAGCGGCTACCTCTCGAACCACTGGATCTCGCTGCACGAGGTAGGCAATGTCGCGGGCTTCAACCCCGTGCTGGTCATGGATGTATGGGAACACGCTTTCCTGCTAGATTACAAACCGGCCGATCGCCCCAAATACATCGAAGCGTTCTTTTCGAACATCGACTGGAAAGCCGTCGAAGAGCGTTTGAAGGCGGAAGCATCGGCCCGGCCCACCGCCTCGGGTACGAGTCAAGGTTGAAGGGTTATCGGTGAATTAGGATAAACTTACTCCTTATTGAAGCAGGCTCGATCCCGACTTAACAGGCTTTAACCCAATGCTCGCGCACCCCTGCGTCGCCGGAAGTGCTGCGGGCCTGAGCGATGACAAAACGGATGTCCGTAAGAAAGAAACAGAAAGCGCATATACAATTCGTTGCCAATGGCGAACCGGTCGAGGTAGCTTTTGCTCCTCACAAAACCCTTCTCGAAGTCCTGCGCGAAGACATGGGGCTCACGGGAACCAAGCACGGGTGCGAGCTCGGCGAGTGTGGAGTCTGCACGGTGCTGGTCGACGGGCAGGCCGTCTTATCCTGCCTGACCCTCGGGCTGGACCTGGAAGGCCGCGAGGTGACGACCGTCGAGGGAATGGCCGTCAACGGCGAGCTTCATCCCCTGCAAGTGACATTCGCCGACCTGGGCGCCGCCCAGTGCGGCTATTGCACTCCGGGCTTTCTCCTGGTCGCCCAGGAGCTGCTCGAAAGGAACCCCGACCCGGGCAGGGAAGAGATCAAGGACGCTCTGGCCGGAAACCTGTGCCGCTGTACCGGCTACCTGAAGATATATGAGGCCGTGGAGCTTGCCGCCGCGCGCATGCGCGGCGAGGAGGCCGACCCCGCCAGAGAGACGATTTATGGCTATGAATAACGGCATCAACGGCAAGCCAAAGAAGGTCATAGGCAAGCCATTTCGCAAGGTCGATGCCCGCGCGAAGTGTACCGGGCAGACCCGGTTCGCCGACGACATCATGTTGCCTAGAATGCTCTTCGCGAAACTGCTGCGGAGCCACGTCCCTCACGCCAGGATCAAGAGCATAGACGTGTCGAAGGCCCTCGGCCTCCCGGGAGTGGCCGCCATAATCACCGGAAAGGACCTTCCCGTCCCTTACGGAATCCTGCCCGTGAGCCAGGACGAGCACGCCCTCTGCGTAGACAAGGTCCGCTTCATCGGCGACCCCGTCGCCGCCGTCGCCGCCATCGATGAAGATACAGCCTTCGACGCCATGAACCTGATTGATGTCGAGTACGAAAAGCTCACGCCCATCTCCTCGATCGAAGAGGCCCTGGAGATCGAAGAGCCTCGGATCCACGATTATGGCGATTACGGCAACGTGCATAAGAAAGTCTCCCTCGAATTCGGAGACATGGCGGAAGGCTTCGCGGAGGCCGATCTCGTTCGCGAAGATATTTTTTTCTACCAGGGCAACACCCATCTTCCGCTGGAGCAGCACGCGGCCGTCGCCCATTTCGATTCGGACGGCAAGCTAACCCTCTGGAGCTCGACCCAGACTCCGCACTACGTCCACCGCGCCCTGGCCAAGACCCTCGGCGTGCCCGCGAGCCACATCCGCGTCATCGCGACTCCGAACGGCGGCGGGTTCGGCGGTAAGAGCGATCCGTTCAATCACGAAGTAGCGATCTCAAAGCTCGCCATGATCACGGGCCGCCCCGTGAAAGTCGCCCTTACGCGCGAAGAAGTCTTCTATTGCCACAGGGGCCGCCACCCGGTCCTTATGTGGGTGAAGACCGGCGTGAAGCGCGACGGGGCGATTACCGCGATGCACTTCCGCTCCTATCTCGACGGAGGCGCGTACGGCAGCTACGGGGTGGCGAGCACCTTTTATACGGGCGCGCTCCAGACCGTCACGTACGAGATCCCTCGTTATAAATTCGAGGGCGTTCGCTGCTTCACCAACAAGCCCCCGTGCGGCCCCAAGCGTGGGCACGGGACTCCTCAGCCCCGCTTCGCCCTGGAGGTCCAGATCGATAAGATCGCCGAAGAATTGAAGCTCGACCCGGCCGAGATGCGAATGGCGCACCTGGCTCCGCCCAACTCCGTGACCGCGAATTACTTGAGAATCGGCAGCATGGGACTCGGAAAGTGCATCGAGAAGATAGTGGAGGGCGCGGGCTGGAAGAGTAAGTATGGGAAGCTGCCTTATGGCAAAGGCATCGGCATCGCTTGCGGCTCGTACCTTTCGGGCGCGGGCCTGCCGATTTACTGGAACAGCATGCCGCACTCGGGCGTGCAGCTCCGCCTCGACCGCCAGGGAGGGGTCTGCGTGATGTGCGGCTCGACCGACATCGGCCAGGGCTCCGACTCCGTGCTCGCCTACGTAGTCGCCGAGGTCCTGGGGATCGACCCGTTCGACATCAGGGTGGTGACATCCGATACCGACCTGACCCCGGTCGATCTCGGCAGTTATTCAAGCCGCGTCACCTTGATGACGGGAAACGCGGCCTTGCAGGCGGCTGAGCGGGCCCGCGAGCTCTTGACCATTGCGGTAGCGGAGAAGCTGGGCGCTCCCATAGAGAATCTGACCTTTGCCGAGCGCAGGGTATTCGACGTCGAGAACCCTGACGTGGGAGTCTCTTTCGCCGAAGCCGTCCAGGCGGCCGAGGCCAGGTTCGGGACGATCGGGACGGTCGGCTCCTATACGCCTCCTGCTTCGCCGGGTAAGTTCAAAGGCGCCGGCGTCGGGCCTTCTCCGGCCTACAGCTATTCGGCCGCGATCGCCGAAGTGGACGTGGACCCCGAGACCGGCATCGTCGTCGTCGAGCGCATCTGGATCGCGCACGACATCGGCCAGTCGATCAACCCTACGCTCGTGATGGGGCAGGTCGAAGGAAGCGTCTACATGGGGCTGGGCGAAGCGCTGATGGAAGAGATGGTCTACCGAAGCAACCGGAACATCGTCCACAAGTTTCCGTCCCTGCTCGAATACAAGAGCCCGACCACGCTCGAAATGTGCGACGTTAAGACGTACCTGATCGAAGACCCGGACCCGAACGGCCCGTTCGGCGCGAAGGAGGTAGGGCAGGGGCCGCTCCTTCCCGTGCCTCCCGCGGTCGTCAACGCCGTGTACGACGCGGTCGGCGTTCGCGTCGACGAAGTGCCCGCGACTCCCGAAAAAGTGCTCGCGGCCATTCGCCTCAAGGCTCAGGGCAAAGAAGGCCGCGTCGGCCCGATGTCGGTACCCGAGATCGAATGGCCCGCGCCTTTGAAGGTAACACCCCCCGCGGAAGGCGGGGACGGCAAAGCTCTGCCGCGAGAAGCCGTGCACGTGCGGGATTGATTCAGCCCCGGCCGGTTCTATTTCTATGGGGCGGACTTGGGATTTAGAAGTGGAGATGATTAATCGCTTATGATGCGACTTCCGAAATTCACGTATCGCGTCCCCGGCAAGATCGCGGATGCGGTCAGCATGATCGCCGACGCGGGCCGGGAGGGAATGTTCGTCGCGGGCGGCACGGACCTTTACCCCAACATGAAGCGGCGGCAGCAGACGCCCGGAACCGTCATATCCGTGACGCGGCTCAGAGAGCTGCACGAGGTCCGGGGAGATTCATCTAGCGGCCTCATCATCGGCGCGTCCGTTACGCTCACCCGGGTATGCGAGCACCCGGTAATCCGGAATGAATACCCGGCGGTCGCGAGCGCGGCCAGGTTGATCTCGACTCCTCTGTTGCGGAACATGGGGACGATAGGCGGGAACCTCCTGCTCGATACGCGGTGCAACTATTACGACCAGAACTATGAATGGCGCAAAGGCATAAATTTCTGCATGAAGAAAGACGGGGATATATGCTGGGTCGCGCCGGGCAGCCCGAAGTGCTGGGCCGTACAGTCGTCCGATCTGGCCCCTCTGATGGTTGCCCTCGGTGCTAAGGTCCGTCTGGTCTCTTCCGGCGACGATAGGCTGATCGACATCGCCGACCTCTACAACAACGACGGAATAGACTATCTGCATAAAAGGCCGGACGAGCTGCTCACCGAGATCCACCTGCCTCCGATGAACGGGACCCGGGCCGTTTACAAGAAGCTTCGCAGGCGGGGCTCGTTCGATTTCCCGGTGCTCGGAGTCGCCGCGGCCCTCGACGTGGCAAGTGACGGGACCGTTTTGAAAGCCAGCCTGATACTCGGGGGAGTCGCGCCCGCGCCGGTCAAAGTGCGAGAGGCGGAAGAGATGCTCGTAGGGTTCGCCCTGGACGAGGAGCGCATCAGGACGGCCGCGGAAGCCTGTTATATCAAGGCGCGGCCGCTCGATAACACTGATTTTCTCATGAACTGGCGCAAGCAGATGGCCCGCCCCTTCGTCGTCCGCGCCCTCGAAGAGATCCACCGGCCCGGCGCCGCGCCCGCGGCTTTTGAATGCTGACGGCGACCTCGATGCAAGGCCTCGGGCGGTCCGACTACTTCATAATAGGAGGGTTGATGGTGGCGGCCTTCTTCGGCCTCTCGATACTCGTATTCATCGTGGTCTTCATCCGCAGGGACCAGCAGGCGAAGAAAAAATGCCCGCATTGCGCAGAGACCATCAAGGCCGACGCGGCGCTTTGTAGATTTTGTAACCGCCCGGTGTGAACCGGACTTCGCGCCCGCGCGCGAAACGGCTTCCGGCAGCAGTACGACCGCTGACTTACGTGATTGGCATGCCGCGCTCTTCTGCACCTTTGCCCGTCTCTTGAAGAGGCGTTTCGTTTCGCGTCTTCGGAGGCAGGGTACTGCGGCGGAGCGCCCTCGCCAGCTTCTGGGCCGAGGTCGGAATGGAGCGCGCGACCCTTATCGGGAAGAGCCTCTTTACGAAATCGCTCTTCTTCTTCTCGATGTGCGACGCGGCCAGGAGCATATGCGCGCTCTCG
>DATLMR010000323.1:0-11941 GCA_035537555.1 Blastocatellia bacterium | reverse complement strand
GGGGCGTACGTGCCGCTCGACCCGTCATACCCGCGGGAAAGACTCCGGTTTATGCTCGAGGATGCAGAAGTTTCGGTCTTACTGGCGCAAGAACGGCTGATTGGGAGCCTGCCGCACCATAAGGCTGAGGTAGTGTCTCTGGACAGCGACTGGGATAAGATTGCTCGGCAAAGCTCGGAGAATCCTTCCGGCGACATAGAGGCCGAAAATACGGCGTACGTCGTGTACACTTCAGGCTCCACCGGGGCTCCCAAAGGCATTCCAATTCCGCACCGCGCCGTGGCCCGCCTGGTCCTCAACACAAACTACGTAAAGCTGAGTTATTCGGACCGCATCGCGCAAGCCTCAAACGCTTCTTTCGACGCCGCCACTTTCGAGATCTGGGGGGCGCTGCTTAACGGGGCTCGGCTCGTCGGGATCGCCAGGGAAGTTACCCTTTCGCCGCGAAGGTTCGCGGGACAAATTCAAGAGCAGGAAATCTCTGTCCTGTTTTTGACGACCGCCTTGTTTAATCAAATAGCCCGTACGATCCCATCGGCATTCTCCTCGGTTCGAGTCCTGCTCTTCGGAGGGGAGGCTGCCGAGCCGAAGTTGGTCAGGGAGGTGCTCAGGGCCGGCCCCCCGAGGAGGCTGATTCATGTTTATGGTCCGACGGAGAGCACGACATTCACCTCGTGGTATCAGGTGCGGGATGTCCCTGAAGGGGCTGCGACAATTCCAATCGGCCGCCCCCTCTCAAACACACAGATTTATCTGCTGGACCGTAATATGCAGCCCGTTCCCGTCGGCGTCCCGGGCGAGCTGTATATCGGGGGCGACGGATTGGCCCGCGGCTATCACAATCAGCCTGAGTTAACGTCTGAGCGTTTCGTAGCAAACCCATTCAGTACCAATGGAGGCACACGCCTATATAAAACCGATGACCTGGCGTGTTACCTGCCCGATGGAGAGATCAAGTTCTTGGGACGAGCCGACTTTCAAGTCAAGGTCAGAGGTTTCCGCGTTGAGTTAGGAGAAGTCGAGGCGGTGCTCGGCGAGCACGCCGGTGTGCGTGAGGCAGTGATCGCGGCTCGCGAGGGTGCGGGCGGCGACAGGTATCTGGCAGCATATGTGGTAGCCGAGCAAGGGCATTCACTGACTACCAAAGAATTGCGCGATTTTCTCAAATTGCGCCTGCCGAATTACATGGTTCCTTCAACCTTCATGATTCTCGATGCTTTGCCCCTGAATCATAATGGCAAAGTGGACCGCCGGGCTCTGCAAGTGCTCGATCAAAAGCGGCCGGAGAGGGGGAGCCCGATCGCGCCGCCGGGCAGTCCGTTAGAGCACCTGTTGACGCAGATTTGGGAAGAAGTTTTAGGTGTCCAGCCGGTAGGGATCAGAGACGATTTTTTTGAATTAGGAGGCCACTCGTTACTGGCAATTCGAATGTTGCGCAAAGTCGAACAGATATGCGGCAAGGAGCTTCCCGTTACCGCCCTGTTTGCGGAAGCCACCATCGAGCATCTCGCGAAGGCTTGCCTGGAACACAAAAATGAAGCGTACCAGCCATCGCTTGTAGAAGTTCAGTCTGGCGGCTCTCAGAGGCCGTTTTTCTTCCTGCATGGGGATTATAATAGCGGCGGAATTTATTGCGTGAATCTGGCGCGCCATCTTAGCCCTGACCAACCGTTTTATGTGTTACCTTCGCACGGACTCGACGGCCGAACACCGCCCTCGACGATTGAAGCAATGGCAGATCAGCACCTTAAGACACTGCGCGGCTTTCAGCCCGAGGGGCCTTATCTCCTTGGAGGTTTTTGTCACGGGGGGCTTGCCGCATTCGAGATGGCACGGCGTCTTCACGAAGAAGGCCAGAGAGTGGAACTGCTGGTCTTGATACATGCCTCCGCACAGAACGTACGTTATAAGCTCTTCCGGGAAATGATCAGATGCGTCAGCCGATTGTTCGCCTTCGGTCCGGAGAAAGAGCTTGACTGGTTTCTCCGTCTACGCGATTTCATCATCCGCTCAGGTGAAATGTCACAATTTGAACGTATTATCTTCACCCTCAAAAAAGCGAAGAAGATTAAGAACCTTGCCGGCCTTCCTTTTATCGACGGTAGAGGGGGGCCGCCCCCCGGCGTATCTTCAGGCCAGGATTTAATAGACGAAAGACCTGAATATGGCAGTCTGCATAGCGGAGAAATCGACCTGAGGTATCGCAGAGCTATGGAGGGTTACGTTCCGCGAGCATATCCTGGCCCTGTCACCCTCTTCTGGCCCAGCGAAGAGCCTTTAAGATATGTCGATGACCCGACAGCGGGCTGGAGCAGGGTGGCAGCCGAGGTGGCGGTCCACTCAATCCCGGGCGAGCACTTAACCTGTATTACGAGGCATCTCCCAGCCCTGGCTGAACAGTTGGAAATATGCCTGCAAAAAATTCAGGCGAATCAAGTAAGTGAATGAAGACGAGCCTGAGCCATCTTCATTTATTTTTCATCTCCTATCCAGATCGCGCGTCGCCCCTGCCGCTGATTTCTCAGGTAAAGAGATGCGTCAATTGCCCGTCCGGCATTCTGTATTAAGAAGGCCAGGTCGCAACTATCTTTGTTATCCCCTGCCCCGCAACTCACTGCGGACCGGGCCGCAGCCCGAATATCAGAAAGTAGTCCATACCGTCGCGCTTTACGAAATCATGCTGGCCGACAAGTGAGAAGCCCGCCCGCTCCGCTTCCTCTACCACCGTCCTGCTCGCGATGCCGTGATCTTCGCCACTGCCATTCTTATCGATCACTCCCAGCAAAGCCCCGGGCCTCATAGCTGCCCGCAAGCGCCTCAACAGGAGGACCGGCTGGCTTATCTCATGGTAAGTTTTGAGCACCAATACCGCGTCTACGCTTTGCGAAGGCAGCAAGGGATCATCTTCCCTGCCCAGCACCGTGCGGATGTTTGCCAGGCCCTCCGTCTCGGCTCGCGCTTTGATATGCTTCAAAAAATCCTGGTTTATCTCCACTGCATAAACCACGCCGCTGCCGCCAACCCGCCTCGCCGCACGAACAGTGAACCAGCCTGAGCCTGCGCCTATGTCGGCCACGCTGGACCCTTGCTTGATGTCGAGCAGGTCCATGACGCGCTCGATCTGCAACTTCTCCGCCCGCTCGGGGTCTTCAAATATAGAGAGGTCGCCTGTGTAAGGCTCGCTCGTGGGCCGGTCGATTCTGTCGGCTTCAACAGGTCGAGCCGGCTGTGGAGAGGGCCTGGATGATTGCCGGGCGGGGTGCGGCTCCTGGTGAACTCCGTGACCGAGATTGGGGCTGCTCAAGAGAGGAGGTAGCAGCAGTATGATAAAGGCGCCGCGGAATATAAAGGATAATACTCGGAGCATAACTGCCTCAAAGGGTTCATTGTGAATGATAGCAGGAAAGCCTGCGCGCAACTAGATACGCGGGTCTTGAAGCTCTAAAGGGAGAGTCAATGATGCGCCGCGGGTCGCCATCGCGGCCGGGGGCAGGGTGCAGGCGAATGTGCAATACCGAGGCGGGCGGAGATCGAAGGCGATAAAGGGCAGGCCGATGCGCAGGCTACCCGAAAAGCCGGGACAGAGGCTGCTCTAAAGTTGTATTTTTGCCTTCTGATGCCATTTGAGGAATGCTCCTAATTAATGAGACGGCTTCTCAGAGCTTTGCTAACGGCTTCGGATTTGGAATGCACGTGCAGCTTCTCATAGATACTACGGATGTAATTGCGAACGGTGTTGATGCTTATATTCAGATTGCCCGCGGCCCCCTGGTAGCTGTACCCCTCAGAAAGCATTTTCAGTAATCGTATCTCTTGCGGCGTCAGCTGTTCGTCTATCTTCTCCGGCACCCCGGTCTTCTGAAAGAGCGTCACCACTTTTCGCGCGATCTCGGGCGACATCGGAGCGCCGCCTTCGTGCGCTTCGCGAATGGCCTCGAGCAATTTAGCGGGCGGGGTCTTCTTTAGCAGGTAGCCGCACGCCCCATTGCAGATGGACTCGAACACCTTATCCTGCTCGGCGTAGACTGTCAGCATGAGTATCTGCATGGACGGGTAATTTTTGCGAAAGTGCAGAACGGCTTCCGAGCCGAGCATACCCGGAAGGTGAATATCGAGCAGCAGCACGTCGGGCACTTCGAGGCTGAGCAGCCGCATAGCCTCTTCGACCGAGCCGTAAGTTCGCCCGCAACGGTAACCTGAGGTGGCATTTATCAGAAGGCTGAGCCCTTCGCGCAGGGAGCGGTCATCCTCTACGATCGCCACGCAAATCGCGCCGCTTGATGGTTGTCCAGCACCTGTATGCATGTGAGTCCTTTCTCGCGAGATGTTACAGGGGGGGGCTTAGCCAAACAAGAGCATAAATATGCTCTTTACGGGGATCGCGAACAGGTTTATCTTCGCGGCGAAAGGCGTAAACAGGTCATGGCACAACTCTCACAGGAGCCGGTTCACTTCAACTCATTCTTTATTCCCGGAAATGTCGACTTGCTCTATCAGGGCGGAAGGGTCGTCCCGCTGGAGCCGCGCGCGGTCCGCGTGTTACGCTACCTCGCACAAAACCACGAGCGCGTCGTCTCGAAAGAAGAATTACTGGAAGCCGTCTGGCCCGACGTATTCACTACGGATGGAGTGTTGAAGCGCGCCGTTTCGCAGGCGCGCCGCGCCCTGGGCGACAACCCGGACAACTCGCGCTTCATCGCGACTTATCACGGCCGCGGCTATCGCTTCATCGCCCCGGTCTCGTCGGAACCCCTGATCGAATACAAAGCGGAAGACTCGACGGATGCACCTCCGGCGGAAGAGTTGCCGCCCGCCCTGCAACTGGTCTCAGCGAATCGCAGTGAGGGGGATCGAGCCGGAGCCTGGATGCCGGTCGATCCTGATTACAACCAGCTTGTCGGCCGGGAGGCTGAGATCACCTCATTACAGGCGGAGTACCGCCGCTCGCTCGCGGGCGAGGGACACCCCGTCTTTATAATCGGAGAGATGGGCATCGGAAAGACTCAACTGGCGCGCGCTTTTCTGCGATGGGGCCGTGGGCAGGGGGCGTTATGTTTATACGCGCGTTTTTTCGATTATCAGGCCAGCCGGCTCGCGCCATACGAAGTCTTCCTCGACCTCCTGCGGACGGCGCTCGGCTCCCCGGCGATCGATAGCCGAAACACGGCTGAAGCGACGATCGGCCTTTGCGGTTTAATAGAGCAGCAGCTTGGAATCACGTTGCCCGAAGAGTTATTTGCGGGAGCGGCCGGCGCCGATTCGATACGCGCGCGAGACAGGGGCACGCCTACGTCCGAAGTCTTTCGCGCGGTCGCCCCGATAAGCCAGTGCTTCGTGCGATTGAGCTTGAACCGCCCCCTCGTAATCGTCTTCGATGATCTTCAGTGGGCCGACGAGGCGAGCCGCGAAGTCATCGGCTACCTGCTGCGCACGGCGAAAGGCGAGCCGCTAATGATTCTGGGGCTCGCGCGGGGCGACGAGAAGAATGATTTCAACCATCCTCTGTCGAAATGGCTCAGGAGCCAGGCCAGCTACCGCAGCTTCACCAGCCTCGAGCTCAAGCCGCTCAACCGGCGGATGTGCGGGGCGACGATCGATGCCGTGTTCGGCGGGAGCGCGAGCGCGCCGGCGATTCCCGAAACCGATCTTGAAACGCTGCACCGCATAACGGCCGGCAACCCGTTTTTCCTGACGGAGATGCTCCGCCTGCTGATAGCCGAAGGCGCGATTGAGTACATCGAGGGCGAGCGGTGCGGCTGGCAGTGGAGGGGTATTAAAGACCTGCGGCTGCCCGAGAGTATAGTCATGACCGCCGAGGATAAGCTGGATCGTCTGTCTCCGACCGGGCGGGAAGTATTGGAATGCGCCTCGGTCATCGGCGACGAGTTTCGCGTCGACACGCTGGCCCGCATGTGCGGGCGCGAGGAAGAAGAGATCGAGCAATCTTTGAGCGAAGGGATCGAGCGCGGCGCGCTCAGCGAGCGCGGGCTCTCCGCGGGCAACGACTGCCGTTTCTATCACACGATCCTGCGGCAGGTGCTTTACGATGGGCTCTCGTTTCGCAGGCGAAAGCGGCTGCACGAGCGAGCGGCTTCCGCGCTTGAGACGGTTTATTCGCGCGATGTCGACCGTGTTGCCGAGGCGATAAGCACGCACTGGGAAGCGGCGGACGATTTGCTCCGAGCCCTGGACTGGAGCTTGCGAGCCTGGAAGGCGGCAAAGGCCCGCTGGGACTGGAACCAGGCCGTCTGCTGCATCGAGCGAGCGCGGCGTGTCGCGGGCCAGCTCGAATCTTCAAGCGTCGGCGAGCTGAAGCAGGCGGAACGGTTGAATCTGCTGCTCGCGCTGGGCGAAACATTCTATTCGGTCGGGCGGCTCAAAGAGAGCGAGTCGGCCTTCATCCAGGCGGTAGAGCTCGCCCGCTCGCTTGACGATAAGGGAGCGCTCGCCGGCGCGCTGCTCGGCCTCGGCCAGACCAAGATCGCGCGTAGCTCTTACAGCGAGGCGGGCAAGCCCATATCAAGCGCTTTGCAAATATTCGAAGGGCTGGGCAGTAACGAGGGGGCCGCGCTCGCGCTGATGCAACTGGGCAACATACAGGCCGCGACGGGCAACTACGAGATGGCCATCGAATTGATAGGGCGCGCGCTCGAGCGGGTGCCCGCGGAGGGCGCGATCGCCGCCGTCGGCCTCGGCATTCTCGGCTGGGCGCGGACCCTCCAGGGTTATTTTCGCGAGGGAGCCCCGCTGCTTGAGCGCGCGGCCGACTATTTTGATAGCGTCGGCGACGTTGGCTACCGCGCGCTCCTGCTGCGAAGGCTGCACTGGGCGCACCTGAGCCGCGGGCAGTACGAAGCGGCAATCCACCTGGCTGAGCGGGCCCGCGACGATTACCGCCGCATAGGCGACGTTCGCGGAGAAGCCAAGTTGAACCTGGGCATCGGCCAGGCCCGTCTAGGGCAAGGCTTGCTCGAGGAAGCGATAAACCTCCTGAACGCCTCGCGCGACCGCTTTCGCGCGATCGGTGAAACACACATGGAAGCCGAATCGTTCTGGCTGCTCGGGCGCGCCCATTGCGAGAAAGGAAGCTATGACGAGGCGGCTGCGATGCTTGCCCGCGCGCTGATATTAGCCCGCGCCGTAGGAGACCGCGACGACGAGTTCCGAGTATTGACCGACGCGGCCCGGCTCTCTCTGGCCGAACGCGACCCGCAGGGCGCGCTGAGAGCGGCCGATGAGGCCGTGGCAATCGCGGAAGATCTGCGCAACCGGGATGGGCTCGGGACTGCGCTTGTCGAGCGGGCGCGGGCCTTGCTTGAGATGAATGAGCCGGAAGAAGCCAGGGAGACAGCCGAGCGCGCAATCAACCTCCTCGACGAGACGGAATCGGCAGAGCGGTGGCGCGGATACCACGCGCTCGCCCGCACACTCGAAGTGATGGGCGAGGGCGGGCGGGCAGAATCGGCTAAGGCCCTGGAGATGATGCGCAAATGCGTCGCGTTGCTCGAAGACGTGCGCGACCAGCTAGACGTCGCCGACTCGGGCCGGCGGCTCGCGGTCACCCGCGCCCGGTCGAACGTAGTGCGTGACCTGTACGCCATTCTTGAGCGGCGCGAGCTTTCGGCGGAAGCCAAACTGCTTGCGCGCCGGTGGATGATTGACGGGGACGCGCCCCATCTGAGCCTGGCCATCTGACTTCAACTGCCCATCTTTCAAACAACCATCATAAGCATCCCGAATGATCGACCTTACCCTGCTCCGGTTTGAAGCCCGGCCTCTACTATAAAAGGCGCAAACGGTTTGACTTGCCGATAGTTAAAAGTTTATAGATGCCCCAGCCGGCACCGGCGAGAATTGACCGTATGCGATTAATGGAGAGAAAGCTCTGGCGCGGCCCGCTGCTCGTACTGTCGGTCGTCGCGCTAACGCTCGCCGCGGCAGGCGAGGCCAGCGGCGAGCGGCTGCCGGTCAAGTCGTACACTTCGGCCGACGGCCTGCCTTTCGACGTGGTCGCGCGTATCGTGCAGGACAGGCATGGCTTCATCTGGTTTTGCACGCCGCTCGGATTAAGCCGGTTTGACGGCTATCGCTTCACGAACTACGGGGTGGAAGAAGGGCTGCCTTTTTCTTCGGTCAACTACTTTCTTGAGACCAGGGAAGGGGACTACTGGGCAGCTACGAACGGGGCGGGCGTGTGCCGGTTCAACCCGCTTGCCGCCCAGGCTCCCGCCGCGAGCCGGGAGGGCGCGCGGTTTACGGTCTACCGCGTGGGAGATGAGCCCGCCTCGAATCGCGTAAACGCTCTTTATGAAGATAGCTCGGGGCGCATATGGGCGGGGACTGACGGGGGGCTCTTTTTTTTAGACGAGGCCGCGGACGCGTTCATTAGAGTAGAGCTGCGCATAGCAGGCTGGGACGACCGCTTCGTGCAGCTTTGGACTTTCATCGAAGACGGGGAAGGCAGTCTGTGGATGGGCAGCACCGCGGGGCTTACGCGACGGCTGCCGGACGGCCGATTCTTGAGTTATTCCACCCAGATGGGCAAGGGCCGCAACAACGTTTTTTCACTGGTCCTTGCCGACGAAAGACTATGGATGGGCACCGAGCAGGGGCTCGTGGTCCTGAAGCCCGACCCGGCCCCGACTGCGCGCGCGCGCGAATTTGCCTGGCAGCGCTTGGCCCGGACCGGCGCGGCCCCCCGGCCGTCGAGGAAGTTCCCGGAGCTGCCTGACGCGCCGGGTGATGCGAGCGTGTATAACGCCGCCGACGGGTTGGGCGGCGACTACGTGCGGCATGTCTCGCGCGCGATGGATGGCCGCATTCTTATAGGAATGAGGGAAGCGGGCCTCGTCGTGTTCGACGGCAGGGCCTTTCGCCGCTACACTACGGCCAATGGCCTCACTGAAAATGATGTGCTTTCGATACTGGAAGACAGAGACGGTAACCTGTGGCTGGGGACCAGTAATAGCGGCGCGATGAAGCTCTCCCGAAACGGGTTCATAACATATAACCAGGCCGACGGCCTCGGGCATGACAACGTATTATCGATCTTTGAAGCCCCCGCCGGGGAGTTGTACGCGGTAACAGGAGAATGGCGCATAAACAGGTTTGACGGAGAGCGATTCACGTCCGTGAGACCCAACCTGCCTCCGCAGATACTCGTCTCCGAGTGGCGCCGGTTTCGCTGCATAATGCGAGACCGCGAGGGTGAATGGTGGGTAGCCACGAGCAAAGGGCTGCTGCGTTACCCGAAAGTAGAGCGCCTGGAGCAGCTCGCAAAAGTTCCGCCTAAGGCTTTTTACACGAAGGAAGACGGGCTGGTCGAAAACAACGTGACCCAGATGTTCGAGGACTCTCGCGGCGACATCTGGATAGGCCACTGGGCGGGTACGGAAGAAGTGGCGACGCAATGGGAGCGAGCCACGGGTAAGTTCCGACGCTTCGGCACCGGCGAGGGACTGCCGCCCTTCAACCCTCCTATGCGATTCTATGAAGATGCTTCAAACAACCTCTGGTTTGCCTTACGCAACGGGGGGCTGGCCCGTTACCGCGAAGGCCGCTTCCGCCTATTTACGGCCGAGGACGGCATGCCCGCCGGGGTGGTCGTGTGGATCGCACCGGGTAGCGCGGACGGGTTTTGGATCATCACGAACACAAAGCGCCTGACTCGCATCAGCGACCTGTCGGCAGAGAACCCGCGCCTCGTTACTTACGAGGCATTCAAGGGGCCGGCAAGTGACCATAGCGCGTTCGTGATCGAAGACAATAGCGAGGGCCTATACATAGGTATGCCTAACGGCATAGATCGGTTCGACCCGACGACCGGCAAGACGAGGCACTACACATTGGCCGACGGGTTTCCGGCGGGGGGATTTGTGGCCCACCGCGACCGCGCGGGCGTGTTCTGGTTCGGCACGCCGAAAGGCATAGTGAAGTTCGCCCCGGAGCCGGACCGTCCTTCGCAGAAGCCGCCCGTTTTCGTCAGCGGGCTTCACATCGTGGGCGTCGCGCAGCCCATCTCCGACCTGGGTGAGACGAGCATCTCGGGGCTTGAGCTCGGGCCGGACCAGAACCAGATTCAGGTGGATTATTTCGCGCTCAGCCTGGTGGCGGGCGAGTCTCTTAGGTACCAGTACCTGCTCGAAGGCTCGGGCCAGGATTGGAGCGCGCCGACCGACCAGCGCACCGTCAACTTGAATCTCGCGCCGGGCAGCTACCGCCTGCTGGTGAGGGCCATCAGCTCCGACGGGGCTATAAGCCCTGAGCCCGCCGCCGTGTCGTTCAGCATACTGCCGCCGGTCTGG
Organism: Blastocatellia bacterium; assembly: GCA_035537555.1. GTDB lineage: Bacteria > Acidobacteriota > Blastocatellia > UBA7656 > UBA7656 > DATLMR01. Next base: position 1,637 of record DATLMR010000323.1, on the reverse strand, counting down.
CAGCGCTGGTGGTTCCTGACGCTCGCGGTGGCGGCGGTCGGCGCGGCGGTCTACCTCGTTGACCGTTACCGCGTGGCGCGGTTGCTCGAGCTTGAGCGTGTGAGGACCCGTATCGCAACCGACCTGCATGACGACATAGGCGCGAGCCTTTCAAGGATGGCCATCTTGAGCGAGGTCGTAAAGCAGCAGACTCGCCAAAGCCACCAGGAGTCGGCGGGCCTGCTTACAGAGATCGCAGACTCGGCGCGCGGGCTGGTCGACTCGATGAGCGACATCGTCTGGTCGATCGACCCTAGAAAAGACGACCTGGCGAACGTGGTGAGCAGGATACGCCAGTTTGCTTCGGACATATTTGAAGCCGAAGGCATAGACTGGCGATTCGAAGTCCCGGAGGATATCGCGAAGACAAAGCTGCCGCCCGACGAGCGGCGCCACATCTTCCTGATCTTCAAGGAAGCGATAAACAACATCGCCCGCCACGCTGGCGCGAGGACGGTCCGCATGTGTATATCGCTTACACACAGGAAGCTTGAGGCGGAGATCGGCGACGACGGGCGCGGGTTCGCAGCGGAATCGCTCGACGAGGCTGCGAAGAAAAGTCGCGGAGGCAATGGGTTAAAGAATATGCGGGCGCGGGCCGCCGAGCTCGGCGGCCGCCTCGACATCGATTCGGCGGCGGGAGGCGGAACCCGCTTGAGTCTAAGCATCCCTCTTAAATCCTCTCAGTCGAGATGGGCAAGGAAAGCGGGCGCATAAGTATCCCGGAGAGGCGCGACAAGGCCTGTTTCGGCTCAAAAGCAGGCCTTCTCACCAGTTACACAACCATCACCAAACCATCATACAACCCTCATGATCGGGCGATGGCTTTCGCCTACAATGCAAATCGTCGAAGCGAGTTCGACACAAAATTTTAGGACTCAAAAGGAGAAACATCATGAAGACAGAAAAAGCAATCGCAACGAAGAATGTGGTCAACACGGGCATGAAGGTCAAGTCGAACGTGAAGGCGGGCATAATCATGGGCAACCACAACCAGAAGATCGTAAAAGCGCTGCGCGTGAAGTCGAACGTGAAGGCGGGCATAATCATGGGCAACCATAATCAGACCGTGTCCAGGCTCCGGGTCAAGAGCGGCGTGAGGGCCGGAGAGAATGGTCGCATCATCTCTAATCACAACCAGACGGTCGTGCGGGGGCTGAATAGCAGAGCTTAAGATGAAAACGTGCAAGCAGGCTGGAGGCTATTGAAGCTCACGCGAGCCTCCGGCCTGAGGACGAGAGCCCGGCGCGGCCTCAAGCAGAAGGGTTAAGCCAATGATTACCGCCATAAATAACCTGACGAAAACAAGCTTTATCGACGCGGCAATCGGTATACACGACTCGGCTGTCGAATCTTATGCCGCGGGCGACTTGAAAAAAGCCGAGTCCCTGTTTCTTCGCTCGCTTAGATTGTTCGAGCAGCACGACGCTCCCGATTCGCCCGACATTGCCGCCGTGCTCAACAATCTTGCCGCCGTCTACGAGGATCGATGCGAGTATAAAAGGGCCGAACGACTCTTTGAGCGCTCCGTCAGAGTTCTTGAAAAAATCACTACGGATGATCGGGACGTGCAAAATCTCTTCATCGAGTCGCTCTGC
>DATLMR010000322.1:0-5898 GCA_035537555.1 Blastocatellia bacterium | reverse complement strand
GGGCGGCTGATTGCTTTTTCCCCTTTCGCGCTGGTCGATCGCCGTCTCGAATTCGGCCCGGGCATCTTCAAGCTGGCCCATTTCGTAGAGGGCGCGGCCGAGATTGCGATGGGCCTCGGCGTCGAAGTCCGAGCGCAGGTCGAGGGCGGTGCGAAATTCGGCTATGGCCTCTTCGAGCGCGCCGCGGCCGTAGAGGATGAGGCCGAGGTCGTGATGCGCGTCGGCGGCGGTGTCTCCCTGCGCGATGGCCTTCTTGAGAGATTCGGCCGCGCGGTCGAGCTCTCCGAGTCGAGCCAGGGCGTTCCCGAGATTGCGTTGCGCGTCGGGGAAGCTGCCGCGCTGCTGCTCTATCGCCGTCTCGTAGGAGACGGCCGCCTCTTCGATCTCTCCGCGCGCGTACAGCGCGTTGCCGAGGTTATAGTACGCCTCGCTGTAACGGCCCCGCCGCTGGTCTATCGCGGTCTGATACGCGGTTACGGCATTATCGACTTCTCCCAGGTCATAAAGGGCGACGCCAAGATTGTGCCAGGCGAGCGGGAAGCTTTCCGACGAGCTCGAAGCCGCGCGGCGCAGGCTGATGACGGACTCTTCCAGCTCGCCTCCCTCGTAAAGCGCCAGCCCCAGGTCATGGTGCGCGAGGAGGTTGTCGGGCGCTTCGTTAATTGCCGCGCGGTAAGAGCTGATGGCTCCGTCCAGATCGCCGGTATCGTAAAGAGCCCGCCCGAGCGCGCGGTACGCTTCGGCCATGCGGGGGTCGAGCGCGATGGCCGTTTGCAGGGCATCCATCGCGCCGTGCGGGTCGCCCAGCTCGTAGAGCGCGCGGCCCAGCATGTAATGGGCTTCCGGGAACTCGCCCTCGGGCTGGCTGATAAGCATCTCGCACGTGTCCACGACTTCGGAGAGGTCGCCGTGGTCGTACAGCGAGCGCGAGAGGTCGAGGTAGGCCTCGGGGAAATCGGATTGCAGTTGTAAGGCGCGGCGCAGCTCCACTATGGACTCTTCGAGCTGGCCCGCCTGGTACAGGGCCACGCCCAGGCGGTGGTGCGCCCAGGGCAATTCTTCGTTGAGCGCGAGCGCGCGCCGGAGGCTGCCGATCGAGCCTTCGATATCTCCGGATTCGAGCAGCACGGACCCGAGGCTGTAATGGGCCGCCGGGAAGTTTTCGTTCTCCGACAGAGCGGTCCTGTAGGAAGCGATCGCGCTATCGAGGTCACCCTTCCGGGCGTAGGCGAGCCCGAGGCTGTAGTGGGCTTCGGGGTAAGAGCCGGAGCGGTTGGCTACCGCCGCGCGGTAAGAGTCTATGGCGCTATCGACCTCGCCGCTGGCGTTATAGGCCGCGCCGAGCCAGAAGTGCGCCTCCGCGAAGCCGCTCGACTGCTCGATGGCCTTGCGCTGCGCGCCGATGGATTCATCGAGCTGGCCCTTGCTGAAGTAAGCCAGGCCCAGGTCGTGGTACGCCTCCGGGAACGTGCCGTCGCGCTGATCTATGGCCGTGCGCAACGAGTTGATCGACCCGTCAAGATCGCTCACGCGATAGAGCGCCCTGCCGAGATTACGATAGGCCCGGGGGAAGACCGGCTGCTGCCTGATGGCTTCTCTCAAAGCATCCACCGACTCGTCGAGTCGGCCGAGATCGAACAGGGCGAGCCCGAGGCTATGATGCGCCCTGGCGAAATCTCCGCCTCGCTGCTCTATGGCCGAGCGGAAGACTCCGACCGCTTCCGACGCGTTGCCGCTCTGGTAAAGGGCCGAGCCGAGCCCGTGGTAAGCCTCCGGGAAGTTCTCGTTCTGCGAAATGGCGGTGCGGAACGATTCGATCGCGGGCTCCAGCTTCTTCTCGATCGTGTAGATTCGGCCGAGCTCGTAATAGGCGTCGGGGTAGCTGCCGCCGCGCAGCCTGATGGCCTGATTGAATTCTTCTATCGCCCCGTCCACTTCGCCCATGTCGTAGAGCGCGAGCCCGAGGTCGTAATGGGCGCGAGGGAATCTGGGATTCAGCTCGATCGCCTTGCGGTAAGAGTCAATCGCATCGGCGAGGTTGCCCTGCCGCGCGAGCGCGTTTCCGAGGTTGTGATAGGCCCAGGGAAAGTCGCTCCGCTGCTCTATGGCCGTCCGGTAAGAGGCGATGGCTTCCGTGGCGTTGCCGAGGCGGGCGAAAGCGCGCCCGAGCTCGTGATGGGCTTCGGGAAAGTGCGCCTGCTCGTCGAGCGCGACGCGGAAGCTCGCGACCGATTCGTCCAGGCGGCCGAGCCCATACAGAGCGCGGCCGAGCTCGAAATGGGCCTGCGGGAAGTGCGCCCGCCTCTGCTCTATCGCGGCCCGGAAGGCCTCGACCGCTCCGGTGAGGTCGCCTTTTTCAAGCAGCACCCTGCCCAGCTCGAACTGGGTTTCGGGATAGCTGCCGTGGCGCTGATCTATCGCCCTGCGAAGGGCCGAGGCGGCCTGTTCCAGGTCGCCTCGCCTGGCGAGCGCGACGCCCAGGTGATGCCACGCCTTGGGGAAGTCCCCGTTTCGCTGCTTGATCGCGTTGCGGAACTGAAGGGCCGCCTCGTCGAAATCGCCGCGCCGCAGGAGCGCTATCCCGAGGTTGTGATAAGCCCACGGGTGATTCCCCCCGCGCTGCTCTATCGCCTTGCGATAGGCGTCGATGGCCTCCGAGTATTCGCCGCGGCGCGCCAGCGTCAGGGCGAGGCTGTAGTAGGCATCGGGATTTTCAGGCTGGAGGGTGATCGAGGTGCGAAAGGCCTCGATCGCTCCGTCGATGTCGCCCGCGTCCAGAAGCGCGCGGGCGAGCTGGTAAGACGCGCGCGGGAAGTTTCCGCCTCGCATCTCTATCGCCATTCGATAGCTGCTTATGGCTTCGTCCAGCCAGCCCCTGTTGTAGAAGACCAGGCCTTTATCCAGATATTGCTGCGCGGTGCTCGATGAGGCGCTCATATCAACTCACCTCGATGTAGTATTTTTTAAAGTGATGAATGTTCCCCCCGCAATTACCCCGCGCAGGGAAGCACTTTCATCCTATCTCAATTGAGCGCGCGGCGGCAATTGCGAGTCGCCTCGCTCGCTCGCAACAGGCTGAACCTTTCCCCGACCCTTGACACCCTATGTAGAAAACTATACAACTAACACATGGTCGAAGGAGGGAAAAGAGATGAGCCCTAAAGGGTACCTATCGTATTCGGGAGCGGTGATATTGCAGGCGGTGGCGAGCGGTTACAGGTACGGATTCGACGTGATGGACATAACGGGATTGCCGAGCGGGACGGTATACCCGGCGCTCAGGCGTCTGGAGGAGTCGGGGCAGGTAATCTCGAGGTGGGAAGAAGAGCGAATCGCGCAGAAGGAGCAGCGCCCGCTCCGCAAGTATTACGAAGTGACTCCGGCGGGGCGGCAGGCGCTCGCGGAGGCGGTCAAGCGTTACCGTTTTCTGGAGCGGCTGCTTCCGCAGGGGTCGGCGAAAACTCGGCCTTCCAAGCAGCAGGGGTGAGGTTATGTCACCACCGGGGCGCTCGGGCAAACCTTACTTCAGGCCTTACCTCTGGCTCATAACTCTGGTCAGCCTCATCGTGCCCAGGCGCCTGCGCTCGGACTGGAAGCGGGAGTGGCAGGCGGAATTGGAGCACAGGGAGTCGCGGCTCAAGCAGTGGCAGAGGCTCGACGCGAGGGCGAAGCTGGAGCTGCTGGCCCAGAGCCTGGGCGCTCTGTACGACGCTCTATGGTTTCAAAAACACCGATTGGAGGATGAGATGATTCAAGACCTACGGTATGGAATGCGAATGCTTCTCAGGAGCCCCGTCTTCACGGCGGTCGCGGTGTTATCGCTCGCGCTCGGCATCGGCGCGAACACGGCCATCTTCAGCCTCGTCAACGCGGTGTTGCTGGAGAACCTGCCCGTGAGCAAGCCCGAGCAGCTGGTCCTGCTTCGCTGGATAGGCTCGGGCCGAAACGTACCTCCGGAGTCGATAAGCGGGTATTTCGATCTGAACAACGGGCAGCCGTTCAGCACTTCTTTCTCTAACTCGATGTTCGAAAATTTTCGCGAGCGGAACGAAGTATTCTCGGACGTATTCGCCTTCGCGGGGCTGGACCGGTTGAATGTCAGCATAGACGGTGAGGCCGAGTCCGTGGGCGGGCAGATAGTCACCGGAGACTACTACTCGGGGCTCGGCGTGCGACCGGCCCTCGGCCGGATGATCTCGCCGGACGACGACGGCAAGGCCGGGTCCGAGGCCGTAGCCGTCATAAGCCACGCGTACTGGCAGCGCAGGTTCGGCAGCGATCCCGGGGTAGTGGGAAAGGTCATATACATCAACAGCTCTCCATTCACGATCATCGGGGTGACGCCGCCGAGATTTCATGGGACGCTCGATTTAGGCGTATCGCCCGAGATCACCGTGGCCACGGCCATGCAGTCCCTGGTCATGCAGGACGCGCAGCCGATGAAAGATCCGAGCTACTGGTGGCTGCAGATCATAGGGCGTCTTAAGCCGGGAGTTACGCCGCAGCAGGCTCAGTCCCACCTCGACGCGATCTTTCAGCAGGGGGTCTCCGAGCTGCTCAAGACTGCCAAGGAAGAGAAAGACCCCGCGCGGCTGGAAGCGTTGCCCGGCGGCAAGGGGCTTACGGACATGCGCAAGCATCTGGCCAGCTCGCTCTACATCATGGTCGCCGTCGCCGCCCTTGTGCTCGCGATAGCCTGCGCAAACATCGCGAACCTCTTACTGGCCCGCGCCGCGATGAGAAGAAAAGAGATCGCCGTGCGCCTCGCCCTCGGAGCGAGCCGCCTCAGATTGATCCGGCAGCTTTTGACCGAGAGCACCCTGCTCGCGGTGATGGGCGGAGGGCTCGGGCTCGTCTTCGTCTATTGCACCAGAGGGCTGCTCACGAACTTGCTCCCCGGCAACTCGACTCCGCTCACCCTGGATATCGAGCCGGACATCCGGGTCCTGGCGTTCACGGCGGCCGTATCTCTCCTGACTGGATTATTGTTCGGGCTCGCGCCCGCGCTTCGCGCGACGAAAGTCGGCATGGCGCCCGACCTCAAGGACAACTCCAGGAGCGCGAGCAAGGCGAAATCCCGCCTTAGCAAGGTCCTGCTCGTCAGTCAGGTCGCGATCTCCCTGCTGCTGTTGATCGGGGCCGGGCTCTTCGTGCGCACCCTCCAGAACCTGGAAAACGTCGAGCTCGGATTCAATCGGGAGAACCTGCTGATATTCAGAGTGGACCCAACCCTCAACGGGTACGAGGGGGCGAGGGCGGCCAACCTGTACCAGCAGATGAAAGAGCGGATCGAAGCCTTGCCCGGCGTGAGGTCCGTCGGAATGTCGCGGCATGCGCTCATAAGCGGCAGCGCGATGATAGCCATGTTCGGCGACCAGAACCCGGTCTACCTCCAGAGGGTCAGCCCGAATTTCTTCGACACCATGGAGATACCTTTGCTGATCGGCCGCAATTTCACCGGGCAGGACAACGATAACTCGCCGAAAGTAGTGATAGTCAACGAGTCCTACGCGCGGATATTTTTCCCCGGAGAGAACCCCGTAGGGAAGCACATAAAACTGAGTAAGTCCCCGACCAGCCCGGACCTGGAGGTAGTAGGACTGGTCAAGGACGCGAAGTATTCTCAGGTGCGGGACGAGACGCCGGCCACGGCATATACGCCGTACCTGCAAAGTCTAAAAGTGCTGCGGGAGATGACCTTCGAGGTCCGGACGATCGGTAATCCCACGGAGATGATAGCCGCCGTCCGCCAGGCGGTTCAGGAGGTGGACGGCAACGTCCCTCTATTCAAAGTGAATACGCAGGACGAGCAGGTGAAACAGGCTCTCACCGGAGAGCGCCTGTTCGCCCGATTGTCCAGCCTATTCGGGGCGCTCGCGCTCGCTCTGGCCTGCATTG
>DATLMR010000321.1:0-2553 GCA_035537555.1 Blastocatellia bacterium | reverse complement strand
GGCGAGGCCTCCGGTGTCGATAGCCGGGTCGATAAGACTTTCTTGAAAACCTCCGCGGGCTTACTAAATAAGATGCATTCTCAAGGTAATCACAGACCCGGGCCGCAAGACTCAACGCTTCAGAAAAATGTGATCGTGATCGGCGGGGGAGCGGCCGGGCTGCTTGCCGCTATCGAAGCGGGGAAGAGGGGCCGGTCGGTCCTCGTCCTTGAGCACTCGAATGAGGTCGGGAGGAAGATAGCCATCTCGGGGGGCGGGCGTTGCAACTTCACGAACCTTCACACGACGCCCGACAGTTTTCTCTCCGCCAATCCCGACTTTTGCAAGTCGGCTCTCGCGCGTTATACCCCGCAGGACTTCATAACCCTGGTCGAAAAGCACCGGATAAACTACCACGAAAAGAAGATGGGGCAGTTGTTCTGCGACGGCAGCTCGCGCGAGATCATCGATATGCTCAGGCGTGAATGCGAGCAGGCCGGGGTCGAGATCAGGGTCGGCTGCGTCGTGAACGAGGTGAGCAAGGGCCTGTCCTTCGTCGTGGAGGCGAGTCTCGGGAGGTTCGAGTCAGACTCTCTGATCATCGCGACAGGCGGGCTTTCGATACCGAAGATCGGCGCGACGGACTTCGGCTACCGGGCCGCGCGCCGCTTCGACTTGAAGACCACGGGCCTGAAGCCGGGCCTCGTGCCTCTCAGCTTCGGCGAAGAGGATAAGCGCTTCTTTTCGGAGCTGAGCGGAGTATCGGTCGATGCGGCCGTCAGCTTCTCGGGCCAGGAGTTCCGCGAGAACGTCCTGATGACCCACAGGGGCGTGAGCGGCCCCGCCATCCTTCAGATATCTTCGTACTGGAACGGCAGGGACCCTATATATCTCGACCTGCTGCCGGGGCTCGACGCCCTGGAAATCTTCATGAGCCATCGCGAGAGCGAGATGGAGCTGCCGACTCTGCTCTCGCGGTACCTGCCCCGCCGCTTCGCGCAGGGCTGGTGCGCGCGCGTTGCGAGGCCGGGGCCGATGAATCGCTTCAATGTGAAAGAGCTGGAGCGGGTCGCGCGCGAGCTGCACGGGTGGCCGATTCGCCCGACGGGGACCGAAGGGTACGGGAAGGCCGAAGTCACCGTGGGCGGGATAGACACGGGCGAGCTGTCGTCGAAGACGATGGAAGCGCGGCGCGTCAAGGGGCTCTATTTCATCGGAGAAGTCGTGGACGTGACGGGCCACCTGGGCGGCTTCAATTTCCAATGGGCCTGGGCCTCGGGTTACGCGGCGGGCCAGTTTGCCTGAAATATCGGCCCCCGCGCGGAATGCGTGCGCGATCTTATCTTCCGACTTAGTGGAACTTTCGGGCAGGCTCGCGCGAATCAACAGTGTAAGCCAATTGCGGATAGAAGCGAGATGATGATGACGCCATCCTTCAGCGATGAGGAGTTGCTGAGGCTGATCATAGCCGGAGACGAAGATGCTTTCGCTACGCTCTACGGGAGACGCCAGGGGGGAGTGTATCGATTCGCCCTGCACATGAGCGGGTCCGAGTCCATAGCGGACGACGTGACGCAGGAAGTCTTCATCGTGCTGATGCGCGAGGCGGCGTCTTACGATTCGACAAAGGGCTCACTCTCGGCTTACCTCTACGGCATCGCGCGAAATCACGTGCTGCGCTGTCTCAGGCGCGACAGGCTCTACGTTCCTATCGCGGGCGAGTCGAATGATCAGGAGGAGCCGGTGCCCGAGCAGTTGATTGCCGATAATGATCCGCTCGGAGACCTGACGCGGAGCGAGGCGATCGAATCGGTCCGGCAGGCGGTCCTTGCCCTGCCGCCTCATTATCGCGAAGTGGTGGCGCTGTGCGACCTGCAAGAGATGAGCTACGTCGATGCCGCGAACGCTCTGGGATGCGCGGTGGGCACCGTCCGCTCCCGTCTGCATCGCGCGCGCGGATTGTTGACGGAGAGACTGCGGGCTTCGAGCGTAAAAAAAACGGCTGTTAACGACATGAAGCCGGTGAGGTGCTTCACATGAACTGCGGACTTTTTGAAGAAGCGGCGAGTGATCTGGCGCGGGACCGGGTCATGGAGACCGGTAAGCGCGAAAGCGCGCTTTTGCACGCCCGGTCATGCCCCCGGTGCGCGGCGCGTTTGGCCGATGAGCGAGCCCTCACGGCGGGCCTCCGCGCCCTGGCCGCGAGCACGCAAGACCGGCAAGCGCCGCCTCACGTCGAAGCCGCGCTTCTCAACACTTTCCGCGAGCGCTCGAAATCGCAGAGGACGAATGCTGCGATCACCGAACCGTCTATACCGTCTATAGCGCTCGCGGATGATATTAAAGGGCCGGGGTGGAGATGGCGCGCGGCGGCGGCCGTGCTGGCGGTCGCCTTGATCTCCGCAATCGCCCTGATGCTCGCGCCCGGGCAAAGTAAGCAGCCGATTGTCGTCGGCCCCGCGACTTCGGGCTCGGATGAAAAGACGGCCGAGAAGGAAGCTACGGCCCCTCCCGGCGCGCCGGAAGCCGCCCCCGCGCCCGATGGGTCGGGCGGCTTTATCGCAAAGCGCCCTT
>DATLMR010000320.1:0-11495 GCA_035537555.1 Blastocatellia bacterium | reverse complement strand
CTCCGAAGGTGACTACGAGATCTGCGAATCCGTTGGTGTTTGAGTTGCGGAGCAGGAAGTTGCCGTTTCGATAGACGCCGATGGTGTCGATGCCGTCGCCGTTCCAGTCTCCTGAGACGGGTAGATCGCCGGGGATGCCGTACGTTAGTAGGAGGTCGGCGAAGCCTGAAGAGTTGGAGTTCTTGAGGAAGAGTGATCCGTTCGAGGGGCGGAATACTCCCGTCGTATCCGCGTTGAACCCGCCGCCTGTGATCGTGAAATTGACGTCCGAAATATCGAAGAAGATATTTCCCACGGCTTCGATCTTGATTCGCGCCGTGGTCGTCGGCGCGTTGGGCACGGTGATGACCTCGGAGCCGTCATTCGGAGTGCTCGCGGCGATGACTATCGGATACGTATTCCCGCCGTCGGTCGAGAGAGAGAGCTTCACGTTGGCCGCGTTGATCGGCGCGCCCGTCGTGCCCGCAATGTCCCACGTCACGGTCTGGGATGAAAGCGCGCCCCAACTGACCGCCGTGGTAGGCGCGAGGAGGGTGAACGGGACTCCGGTGTTGAAGACCGTGACCTGCATCTGGGCGCTATTGACGCCTCCCCCGGCCGCGCGGTTATCGCGGGCGGTCACGCGGAAGTTCATCACGCGATTTATGGTCGGGAGCGATTCGCCGTATGTTTCGACGTGATTCTTGAGATCGGACAGTTGCGGGAAGGTGCGCGATGGAGATGTCGTCGGATTGAAGGATCGGAAGATCGGTCGCGCCTGCCCGTTCAGGTCCGTGTCGGGAGGCGCGGCCGCGCCGAGGTCATACTCTTCCCAGCAGTAGGTCAGCGAATCCCCGTTGACGTCGCTTCCGGTCGCGGTAAGAGCGAAAGGCGTGCGCGCGGGAATAACGAAGTTTGCCCCGGCGCTGACTGTCGGCGGAGTATTTCCGGTCGAGGCGGAAGTCGCGCACGCGCCGCCGCTCGTTGTCAGGATGGAGTTGATCTCTTCAAGGCTCCTGTGATGGAAATAGTCGTTGCTGTTGCCCTGAATGTCCTGGCTCTCGCAGATGCCCGCGTAGCCCATGATAGTCGAGCCGCTGCCCGGCTCGTAGGCGGCGCTGGACGACCGGTTGCCGCTGCAATTGCCCTGCGTGCCGTTGAAGGTATGGAGCGCTCCTAACTGGTGGCCCATCTCGTGCGCGACGAAGTCGATGGCGAACACGTCTCCGACGGGATTCGGAAGCCCGGTCACGCCGCGCGCTTTAAAGCTGTTGAGGCAGGGAACGCCGACGCTCGCGACGCCTCCTCCTCCCGTGCTGAAGACGTGGCCGATGTCGAAATTCGCGCTCCCGATCACGTTCGTGCATGTGGTCTGGTTCTGCGCGAGCATGGCTATGCCGTCGTTGTTGGAGTAAGGGTCGCTCGCGCTGTTGGTGAAAACGATGCTGGCGTTGTTAGCGATCAGAACGAGCCGCACGGCGAGGTCTCGCTCGTAGACCCCGTTTACGCGGTTCATCGTGGTCGTCATCCGCGCGGTCGCGGCCGCGACCGTGCCCCCCGCCGCCGTGGTGTATTCGCCGGTGGCCGCGAGCGCGAGGCGGTAGGTGCGCAGAGCCGTTCCCGAGGTCACGTCCTGCGCAACGTCCGCGCTCGAAGCTCGCGCGACGATGTCATCGTCGGTGACGAGGCATTGAAAATCCCGCGCTTCTTTCGGAAGCTCGCGCTTGTTATACGTGATGTAGGTCTCCGCGTCGTTTTGCGATGTGGGGTCCGTATAAACGGTATCGCCCGAAGAGAGGATATAACCGTGGAAGCCCTTCGGGGTCAGGTCGAACCGGGCGGTGGCCGTGGGGTCGTCGATGCCCTGGCCGCGATAGGTCTTGATTTCCGGGAACTGGGCGGCGAGACCCGGCTCCATAATCGGAGACTCTTCTATGCGGAACCGCGCGAACGAGCCGTCGGGCATGGGAACGGTCAGGATCACGCGCTTATCTTTGGCGGCATCCGTGAACTCCATCGGGGCCTGCCCGAGGAGTCGCGAGAGCGCCTCCCGATTCAGGCGCGAGGCCGTGAAAGAGCCCGGCAGCGATCGGTTCTTCGCGGAATTTCTGGACAACTCCGCCGCGTCGGCTGTCTGCCAGAGGTCGGATGCGGAAGGCTGCTGGCTTTGCGGAGAAGGTGAGGCGCTCACGTTGCCATTTCTGATGGCAAGCAGGCCGATCATTATTGCTGGCGCCGCAAGAACAAGTATCAAGGCCGCGCGTATGATGCGCGATTGCTTAACTCGTTTCGTGCCTTGCGGTTTTGCCGACTCGGGCTTTCTATATATTCTCATTGGATTCCTTCAATATTTGTTTCTCTTAAAAGGGGCAATCCGGATGTCTCGCCTTACACCTCCATTGCACTCGACCCGGCTCTCTGTCGAACAGATCCCGTTGACCGGGGGGTTGAGCCCGCCTCTCTCTGCCAGGTTTTTACGAATTGTGCTCGACGCGAATCAGAAAAGGATACTATTTTTGCCGATCAGCGTCGATACTAAACCTCGATAAGCAATAAGAAAACAACAAATGGCCCGAAGCTGCGACCTCCGCATTCTTGCTCATCACGCGCCGCTTCCTTAGAGGAGGCCTGCAGTTTGCGATGGAGAAGACCGGAGGCCGCATTACGGACAGAGCTTATTATTTAAGATGTTTTGTAGAGTCAAGATGAGTGTTAAGGGCGCGACTCCTCCTTCAGGAGACGGCGCGAAGGATTATCCGAAGCGAGTTTCGGATGACGCCGCGCGGCGACCACTCGTCACTTCGAGGCCGGAGAGAAGCTCGCGCTCTTTATCCCTACGAAGATGCCGCGCGGGAATTTCTTGCTGAAGTGATCGAAGAACCGGGCCGAGTAGTCCTGTTGTTCGAAGACCACGTCGAAGCCGGCGTAGATCATGGCCAGCAGCACGGACTCACGGGTCAGCCAGAACGACGAGTTGTTCGAGTAAGAGGCCCAGAGCTGGCTTTCGCGGTCCACGCTCTTGTCGTACTCGAAGAACCACCGGCCCCTGTAGCTGTGGCCCTCCACCTCGACATCCTCAATGGGGCTCAGGTTCGATATGCGAGGATCTATCTCCGCGAGCGCGGCGTCGTCGGCCGGGGCGTAATGGGTTTCGACTATCAGCACGTCTCTAGTCACGGAGGCGAGCTGGCGCAGCCATTCGACCGGGCGGTCGAGGTGATAGAGAATGCCGAGCGCCATCACCGCGTCGAAGTGGCCGAAGCGGTCGGCGGTGAAATCTTTCACGTCGGCCTGGGCGAATTCGAGGGCCGGGAGGTCGAAGTGCTCTTTCAGCAGCGCGCACTTTTCGATGTTCAGCGCGCGCGCTTCGACTCCGATCACTCTGGCCCCGCGCTGGGCGAGCGCAAGGGCGAAGCCCCCTTCCAGGCAGCCGAGGTCGGCGATTCGCAGGCGGGCGAAATCTCCCCGGTAAAGCACCGACAGCACCCGCATAACGGAATGGAGGCGCTGGTCCGTCTCCATGAAGTCCGGCTGGCCCGGCATGGTCGCGATCTCTTTGGTCAGGCGAATATTATGCGAGGTCCAGGACTGGTTCTTGAGCCGCTCCCTCAATATCTCGTTCGTCAATGGCATGTTCGTTCTCCCCTGCGGGCGATCAGATGGGTGCCCGTTCGACTCTCTTCCCTTTCTTCTCGATCGAATGGCGCTCGAAGCTCAGAGGGACGTGCTTATGCGGCACCCATTTCGTGTTCCACTTGGTTTCGAAATACTCGCGATTCTTCTCAAAGAGAGGGTTATAGTCTCCGGTCTTTATCAGCTTCTTGAAGGCGGCCTGTCCGAAGTGATGGACGAAGGTATCGGCGGCGCATACAATGCGGTAGCCCGCTTTCTTGACCCGGATCGAATAATCATCGTCCTCGAACATGCCGATACCGAACTCCTCGTCGAGCGGGCCGATCTCTTCGAAGGTCTCTCTGCGAAGGGCCACGCAGAACATAGCAAGCATGGTTATGTCGGCTATCATGCGGTCGCGCGCCCGCGTGTATTCCGCGGCGAAGGCCTCCATCTCCGACCACGTGCGGTACGGCACTTCTACCCTGGCCTCGTTGCCGACGAAATTCGTGACCGGGCCGACCAGGCCGATGCGGTCATCTTCGAGGTGGCGCAGGAGGCGGGTCAGCCATCCCGGCGGCACAATCGTATCGTTGTTGAGCAGGACGATTCGCTCTCCCGTGGCGCGAGCTATCCCCTGGTTATTGGCCCTGGCGAATCCCTCGTTGCGCTGATTGAGAATGATCGAGACGCGCGAGTACTGGCTCGCGATGAAGCGCAGATAGCCGCGCGTCTGGTCGGACGAGTCATTATCTACGACGATGATCTCGTAGTTCGGATATTCCGTGTTTCGGATGACGCTCTCGATGCAGAGCCTGGTAAGGGCGAGATTGTTGTACGTTACGATGATGATGCTCGCGCGGGGAGGCATGCGGGCGAGCTCGGAGTCGATCGCTTTATAGCGGTCCTCCCATGTGTGCTGGCGAGCGAGGGCCTTGCGCGCCAGAGCCCGCTCCCTGTCGTCTTCGGCGACCGCCGCGTCGAGCTTGTCCACGAAATCGTCCGCGCCCTCGGCGACGTACAGGTACTCTTTATAAGGCTCGAGCTCCGGCAAGGCGACCGATACGACGGGCTTCCCGCCGCTCAGGTATTCGTAGACCTTTACGGGATCGGTCGCTTCGGTGATCGAGTTGATCTTGAACGGGATCAGGCAGACATCGAAGTGATAAAGGTACTGCGGCATCGTCTCGTAGGGCTGCTGCCCCATCAGGCGGACATTGGGCATCTTCCTCAGGCCCGACACGTCAACGTCGAATATGCCTCCGAGCAGGACGAACGTGTAATCGGGCCGCGCCTCGGCCACCCGGGCCAAAAGCTCCAGGTCGAACCAGTCGGCGATGGCTCCGTAATAGCCGATGATCGGTCCTCTGATGTCGGAAAGCAGGGTGTTCGGGCGATTATGCGAGGAGTAGAAATCGTAATCGACGCCGTTGCGTGCCAGGATCATCCGGCGATTGTAGGGCTCCCACTTCTCGTACAGGCGCTGGGCTGTGACAACGAGCAGGTCGCAGCTGCCGACCAGCTCCAGCTCGCGGTCGAGAATCGATTGCTTGATGCCGGGAAAGTTTTCCCATTCGTCCATGCAATCGTAGACGACGCGCCAGCCCCACATCTCTTCGGTCGCGAGCGCGGCCCCGGCCCACGACGCGATCATCACGTAGCTGACGGCCTCGCTGATATTGAACTCGCCGCGCAGCTCGTCAAGGGAAGCGAGGGCCGCCCGAAGGTTCTCGCCTTCGAGCGCCGCCGAGTATACGTCGAACGACTGGGCCATCATCAGGGAGACTTCATAGACGTTCTTCTTTATCTCTTTAACCCTGACCCGCGTATCCGCCTCTCTGGGCTGAAAGCGCGAAGGGCTTATGTAAAAAACCCGATGGCCGTTGGCCGCGAACTGCGACATTATCTGCTGCGGCCTCTGGTAGCGAAATTCCCAGTCTATGATCGAGAAGCAGATAACGTCGGGCTTGCGCCCGGCGTTCTCCTGCGGGCGGTTTTCGAGAATCGGATCGACCTCTTCCTCCTTCAGGTGCGGGAGCAGCGTGAGAGGCCCGTAAAAATCGACCTCTTTGCTCGGTCCGGGAAGCTGCATGGATTCGAGCAGCTCCGAGATCGTCGGCCCCGGAGGCACGGGCTGAGCCTGGGTCTGCGGTCGGTCGTAAGCGTTCGAGTCTTTCGGCATGAGTCCGAGCATGCGGTAGAAGGGGAGCAGGTAGCGGTACTTGATTCGCCCGTACCTGTTCAGCCACCTCCAGCCTATCGAATTGTTCATCTTGTTCAGGTGAGCATGCAGGTCGGACAGGCTGACGGAGAGGAAATTTACGGCCCGCTCCTTTTCGGCCGTGTGGGCTGAAAGCCAGGCCAGTTTCTGATCGCGAGCGGTGATGGCCCTTCTGCTTTCATCCGCCTGAGCTTTCAGGCTGCGCTCGATCTCCGCGACTCGATTCCTCAGAAGGGCCGCCTCGCCCTCTTTCCGCTCGATCTCGGCGAGAAGGTCCTTCTCCGTCGCCCCTCTCTCCCCGCCCGCCGGAACGGGCCTCTCGGCTTCGCCCTGGCGCCGGGCCAGCAGCTCTATTAGCGAAGCGATCTTCGCCTGGTGGCTGCTGATCTGCTGATCGTTCAATCTGTGCTGCTCCGCCATCTGGGTGATGAGCAGGCGCAGGTTCACCTGCTCGTCTCTGAGCAAGGCGGAGAGGGCCTCTCTGCTCTCGCGCTCCCGTTCGAGCTGCGACGATAGCCGTTCTATCATGTCTTTGACGCGCGCGATGTCGGGCTCTCCCTCGACGGGCTCCATGCTTCTTTCGGCCGCGGTCGAATTGTCGAGGGCGTCCTCCTGGGGTATTTCCATCTTTGCAGGCTCTTCTCTCGCTGTTTCAGAATCATCCGCGGCCCGGCTTTCGGGCCGTCCCGGAGCTCCATTCGCCGTCCGCGCTTGCCGGAAGAGCCCCGCGGTTCCGTCCGGGCTGGCGCGGAAAAATAGTAAGAAAGGTTATTATTCGCGGGCATGGAAGGCAAGTCAAAAGCGGAGCGTGGAGATCGCAGGGTAATGGCTAAAGGCCGCGCGGCGCGAAGCGTGCCATCCGCCGCCCTGAGACTACTCGTCAAACGAGCTTTCCGGCTTTTTTCAATTCCTGGGCCATCGCTTCGCGAAGGTTGCCAAGTGCCATGCCTTTGTAGATGTAAGCGTTCGCGCCCGCCTGTAGCGCCGCGCGATCTTCGCTGCCCATCGTTGCGGCCGAGAAGAAGATTATCGGCGTATGGCGGTCGAACTCCCTTATCTGGCGGCAAAGCTCGATCCCGTCCAGGTCCGGCAGCCAGTTGTCGAGCACGATTACGTCGAATTTTTTTTGAAGCAGCAGCTTCAGCCCATCTGTGGCGTTGGTGGCAGAGGTCAGCCTGTAGCCCCATTCCTTCATAAGGAGATCGAGCATCTGGAGCGTGTCTTTATCGTCTTCAACCAGCAATACCGAAAGTGATCGTGCCGCCATTCATCACCTCTCTGGTGAACAGGTCAGCAAACTCCCTCACGTGTACCCACATCTCGCGTCACGAATGCTGCTCCCGAGATCCATGTAATAACAAAGTAATATAACAAACCGGGCGCAAGAGCAATTCATCGGGAGGGGCCGAAGCCCCCGAGTGCGCGGCCTCTCCCGGTCAGGCGACCTTATTTCTCCCAGAAGAACTTGCCTCTCGGCTTCGCTTCGGGATAGATCCGGTCCATGCTGGACGTGTCGTAGAGCCACCCGTTGATCATCACGTACCGGATCGTCTCCGTGTTGCGGATGTCGTCGAGGGGGCTCTTGTCCATCACCATCAGGTCCGCGAGCTTGCCCGCTTCGATCGAGCCGATATCCTTGCCCAGGCCCAGGTACTCGGCGCCATGAAGCGTGGCCGCGCGGATCGCTTCAAGCGAGGACATGCCGCCCTGCTTGAGCATCCACAGCTCCCAGTGAGCCCCAAGCCCTTGAAGCTGGCCGTGCGCTCCCAGTTGCACGCGCCCGCCGGCGTGCAGCACGTCCTTCGCGGTTTTAGAGAGCTCGACGTGATAGAAATCGTCGTCCGGGACCATCATCCTCCGCCTCGCTCGCGCATCGATCACGCCGCGAGGAGTGAAGCGCAGGAGCTTCTGGTTCTCCCAGACATTTGTCTTCTGGTACCAGTAATTCTCTCCCCATATGCCCCCGTAGCCGACGATCAGAGTGGGCGTGTAGCCGGTCTTGCTCCGGCCAAAGAGCGTGACCGCGTCCTTGTAAAGCGGCGCGACCGGTATGGCATGCTCGATCCCGGTATGGCCGTCCAGGATCATGGTCATGTTGTGATAGTAGGTAGAGCCGCCTTCCGGAACCACCATCATCTCAAGGTCGCGCGCGGCCTTGATTACCTGCTGCCGCTGGTTGCGGCGCGGCTGGTTGTAGCTCTTGACGCTGAAAGCCCCGACCGCCTTCATCCTCGCCAGATGGCTTCTCGCGTCTTCATAATTATTGATCACGGACTTTTCGGTATTCTCCGCGCCGTAGAGTATATAGCCGGTCGAGAATATCCGCGGGCCTACCATCCTGCCCGCCTTCACCATCTCTGACTGGGCGAAGACGGACTGGGTCGAGGCCGACGGGTCGTGAGTGGTCGTCACCCCGTAAGCGAGATTGGCATAGTAAGGCCACTGCTTTTCGGGGATGATGTCGAGCGTGTTGTAGCCCATGTGCGCGTGCACGTCGACGAGGCCGGGCATTATGGTCTTGCCCGCCATGTCTATCCTGCGCGCGCCGGGCGGAACCTGCACGCTCGCGCCGACCGCCTTGATGCGGTTGTCCTCGACCAGGATGGTCCCGCGCTCGATCACTTCGTCGCCTTTCATCGTGATGATGCGCGCGTTCGTGAGGGCCACCAGCCCGCGCGGCCTCGACGTTTCGAACTCGAAGCCGATTCGGGTCGTCTTCGGCTCGGGGGCTTTCTCGTCCTTAGCCAGCTGCTTGAAGATATTTTCGAGCGTCTGCTCGTTGAAATTCTCTCCCGAGGTCCACTGCACGGACTTGCTGTCGGGCGACCACGCGAGCCAGTCTCCGGAGGTGGCCGATATGGTCTTGACCGGGACTATCGCGTCGGTGGCGCTGAGCTTGAGAGTCTTTCCGGTCTTCGGGAAGGGCGCCAGGTAGAGCTTGTGCAGTTCCTTAAAGAAGACCCAGCGGCCGTCGGGCGACGGGACGACCTCCGCCGCGTATTTCGATTCTATGTGCGAGCGGTAATCGTCGCCCGTGAGCTTCACGCTGCTCAGGTACGTGTTGCCGGTCTTCGATTCCATAAAGTAGATGCGGTCGCCTTTGGGGTCGAAGGTCAGGATCGGCATGCGCGCGTTCGAGCCGCGGCTGAAGAGGTCCATCACGTAGTGGGACTCTTTCCCGTCCCAGTAATGGATCTCGAAGGTCGATTCGCTGGCGAGCTCTTCTTCGTGATAGACGCTGCCGCGCCCCTTTAGAAAGGCGACCTTGCCGCCGTCGGGCGAAAAGACCGGGTTGGCATACTGGTCTCCGATGGTCGTGATCTTTCTCGCGTTCGAGCCGTCGCGGCTCGCGACCCAGACCGCGCCCTTCTCGGCGTCCGACCACGTGACGTACGTGATCTTCGAGCCGTCGCGGCTGACACTGGGCGCGTACTCCAGGTAATTCGACTTCAGAAGGGGTCTGGGCGCGCTCGCGCCGTCTTTGACGTAGAGCTTTCCGAGCGCGCTGTAGACTATGCGGTCGTCGCTCTGCTTTGCCCACCTGAGCAGCTTCGCGTTGTCGCGGTCGGGCGCCACTTTCTGCTCGAAGCGCACGGCGTCGGCCACCTTTTGCGAGACGTGAGCGGTGAAGGGAATCGGAGTCGCCTGCTCGGAGTCGATGTTGACGCGCACGAATTTGCCCTTCGCCGTGATGACGATGCTCTTGCCGTCGGGCGTCCAGCTATAGCCGGGATAGGTCCCGAAGACGGCCCAGGTCTCCTGCTGGTCGCGCGTGAGGTTGTCGTAAATCTCCCACTCTCGCCCGCTCTCGATCTCGCGCAGGTAGAGGGCCGTCTTCAGCCCGTCGCGCCTGATGAAGGAGAGGTACTTGCCGTCGGGCGAGACCTGCGGGCGTATCGAGCCGCCGGAGGCGTTCACGAACTGCGAGCGGCGGGCGGTCGTGAAGTCGTACCGCTCGATCCAGTAGATGCTGTCATAGACGTTCTTGTTGTAATCGAAGGCGGTGCTCGACACGTAGTACACGAACCTTCCGCTCGGGTCGGCCGCGGGCTCGCCGACGTTCGCGGTCCAGTTGGCCTTCTCGGTCAACTGTACGCCCGTGCCTCCCCCGTTGATGTGATACATCCATATTTCGCCCGCGCCGAGCGAGCGCGTATCGACGAAGTGCTTGCGCATCAGGAGGTATTGCCCGTCAGGCGTCCAGGCGGGGCTGTTGACGAGGCGGTAATTCTCTTTAGTGATCTGCCGCCTGTTCTGCCCGCCGGCGTCCATCACCCAGACGTTATCTCCTCCGTCGCGGTCGGAGGTGAAGGCGATGAGCTTGCCGTCGGGGCTGAATTGCGGCTGCGCCTCCCAGGAGACGCCCCCGGAAAGCAGCTCGGCCTGGCCTCCGGTGATGGGCATTTTGTATATATCGCCGAGGAGGTCGAATACTATGGTCTTGCCGTCGGGCGAGACATCGCAGCTCATCCACGTGCCTTCATCGGTGTCGAATTCGACCGTCGTGGTCGGGCCGTGATCGCCTTCGACATCCCACGGATCGGGCTTCTTCTGCGCGTCCTGATAGGGCAGTCCGTAAGCGGGCGTGTTGTACGCGCTCGCAGTCAGAGTCAGCATCACAATGCACACAAGCATTTTTCGAAACACAGCTTCACCTCTCGCAATTTCGTTTGTATAGCCCGTCAAATGGTCTTGATTCGGTCGCGGCAGGAGACAGTATAGCCAAATAGCCCGGCGAACGGCCAGTTCATATCAGGATCGCCGCGCTCGATATTTGCAGTAGCTCCGGCGAGCATATAAAGTCTCAGGCGTGAGCGAAATCGTATTGATCGCGGTGTATCTCGCGGCCATCGTCGCGGCCAATCTAACCATCGCCAGGTTCGGCCCTTCCGCGACCGTCATCACTTCTTTTCTTTTCATCGGGCTCGACATCACGACGCGGGACCGCTTGCATGAAAACTGGCGCGGGAAAAGACTCTGGCTGAAGATGGCCGCGTTGATTGCGGGCGGCTCCCTGCTCTCGTGGCTCCTCAATGCGCGAGCGGGCCAGGTCGCCGCCGCCTCGTTCGTGGCGTTCGCGGCGAGCGGCGCGGCGGACGCCCTCGCCTATCACGCCCTCAGAGACCGCCCGTGGATCTGGAAGACCAACGGCTCGAACGTAGTCAGCGCGGCCGTCGACAGCCTCATTTTCCCCACCCTGGCGTTTGGAGCTATTTTGCCGTGGGTGGTCGCCGGGCAATTCATCGCGAAGGTCGCGGGAGGGGGCCTTTGGGCGCTTTTACTGGGATTTCGGAGGAGGGCGAGGGCGGAATAATGGCGAGGCCCGGTATAAAAAAAGAAGCCGCCGGAGTCTCTTCCGGCGGCTTCTGGCTTTCAGATTCGATCGTAATTAATCGCCGAATCCGGCGCCCGTCGTTTCAGGCTTCGGCTTGTTTGAGCCGAGCTTGATCTGGACGAGGGGAGCGGCTGGCTCGGCAGGCTCCTTCAGTATCTGCTCCCTGTACAGCTTCGCCATTCGCGCGTTCTCCTGCTCTTTCCTCATCCTCTCCCTCTGCGCCCTCATCTTCTCTTCTCTCGCCGTCTTCGCTATCCCAAGCTTCTCAAGATCGTGCTGCACCTCCTGCGTGATTATCTTCTCGTCCAGCTTCAGGCTGTGCTCCACGCTCTCAAGCTCTACCGACTT
>DATLMR010000319.1:0-40430 GCA_035537555.1 Blastocatellia bacterium | reverse complement strand
TGAGAGCGAAGAAGTCGGATCTGGAGTCACATTTGCCGTTATCTCCGGCGGCGTTTCACATCTTACTGGCACTCGCCGACGGAGAGAAGCACGGGTACGCGATCAAGAAGGAAGTTTCGCGGCGGACCGAGGAGAAGGTGCGGCTGGGGCCGGGAACTCTATACGGGCTGATCAAGCGGATGTTGAGTGACGGCCTGCTTGTCGAATGCGACGAGAGGCCGGACCCCTCGCTCGACGACGAGAGGCGTCGCTACTACCGCCTGACCGACCTGGGATTCAAGGTCGCGACCGCCGAGGCAGAGCGCATGGAGAAGCTCATCACGGCGGCGCGAGCCAAAAAGATTCTGGGCAAGACCCGGGCCGTATGACCGCGGCCCGAAGGAGCGAGAGAGCATGGCAAAGAATAAGGCCTCGGCGTCGGACCGCATTTTCCGGGCCTTGCTGCGCGCCTTCCCCGCCGAGTTCCGATGGCGATTCGGCAAAGAGATGGAGCAGGGTTTTCGGCAGGAACGCAAAGAGCAACAAGGCGGAAAAAGGAGTGCGTTAATCATGCTTTGGGTCCGTGCAGTTATAGACATAATCTCCACAGCTCCCGGCGAGCACCTGGATATACTGAAGAAGGATGCCGGCTACGGTCTGCGCACGATGCGAAGGAACCCGGGCTTCACCCTTGTAGCGGTGCTGGCCCTGGCGCTGGGCGTCGGAGCCAACACGGCCATATTCAGCGTGGTCAATTCGGTCCTGCTTCGGCCGCTGCCTTACAGGGATGCCGAAACGATAGTCGTGATCAAGGAATGGACCCCGAGGGGACAGGGCCAGGTCACGCCCGCCAACTTCCTCGACTGGCGCGAGCAGAACAAGGTATTCGAGGGGATGGCGGCCATCTCCACGCGCAGGGCCAATCTGACGGGCTATTCCACGGAGCCGCAGCGCATAAATCTAGCGGTGGCGTCCGCCAATCTCTTTCAGGTCCTCGGGGTTCAGCCCCTTTCGGGGCGCGGCTTCTTGCCCCCGGACGAGCAGGCGGGGCATGACCCGGTCGCCGTTGTGAGCTACGGGCTATGGCAGAGGCGGTTCGGCTCTGACGCGGGACTGGTCGGACAGCCCTTGAAGATCGACGGCGCGAATTACACGGTGGTCGGTATTATGCCGGCACACGTGCAATACCCGAAAGATGTGGACGTGTGGATACCTCCGCGCCGCATCGTTCCCGAAGCGGATGTCGATCTCGGAGACATCACACAGATACGCGGGTTCGGCCTTCTGTCGGTAGTCGCCCGTCTGAAACCGGGAGTCACTCTCGCGCAGTCTCAGGCCGACATGGACGACATCACGGGCCGCCTGCGAGAACAGTACCCGGAGTCCAACGGCACGCGGTTCGATACGGTCATCTCCCTGCACGAGAGCCTGTTCGGAGAGGTGCGCACTCCGTTGCTCGTACTGCTGGCCGCCGTCGGGGCCGTGCTGATAATCGCCTGCGCGAACGTTGCCAACCTGTTACTGGCCCGATCTTCGGTGAGGCAAAAAGAGATCGCGGTGCGGACGGCGCTCGGCGCGAGTCGCTTGCGCATCGTCCGCCAGTTGATGACGGAAAGCATGCTGCTTGCGCTGATCGGAGGCGCGGCGGGACTGGTCGTAGGCGTGCTGAGCCTCAACCTGCTGGTCCGGCTTGCGCCCTCCAGCATCCCGCGCGTTGAAGAGATCGGGCTTGACCGATGGGTGCTCGGCTACACTTTGCTAATCTCCGTGATCACGGGCATGGTCTTCGGGCTCGCGCCGGCCTTACAGGTGACGAAAGGCAACTTCAACGAAGCGCTCAAGGAGGGCGCGCGCGGTATGGCGGGCGGCGCGCGGCACATCTCGCTGCGCGGAGCTCTGGTCGTCGCCGAAGTGGCGCTGTCGCTCGTACTGCTGATCTGTGCCGGGCTCCTGTTTCGCAGCTTCCTGATCCTCCAGAATGTAGACCCCGGCTTCAATCCCAAAAACATACTCACGATGAGGCTCGCTCCCTCGGGCGACAACTACCGGGACGTGAATCAGAGAAACGCTTTTTACAGGCGCGTGATCGAGCGGATAGAGACTCTGCCGGAAGTGAAATCGGTCGGCGCGATCAGCACCCTGGCTTTCAGCAAAGGCCCCACGGCCGGTTACGTAATCGAGGGGCAGCCTCCGATTACCTTCGACCAGATGCCCGGAGCCAACCGGCGTCACATCAGCCCCGCCTATTTTCGGACCATGAGCATCCCCTTGCTGAGCGGGCGGGAGTTCACCGACCGGGACGACGCCGACGCTCCCGGGGTGGCAATCATCAACCAGGCGCTGGCGCGGCGCGAGTTTTCGGATAAAGACCCGGTCGGACAGCGCATAGCGTTTCGATGGAGGAACAGCCAGCCCGTATGGCTTGAGATCGTGGGAGTGGCGGGCGACATCAGGAGCATAGAATTACAGGCGGAGCCGATGGCCGAAGCCTACACGCCCTACCTCCAGAACGAAGTGCCGGAAATGTCTTTCGTCATCAGCGCCGCGACCGATCCGACCTCGCTCGCCTCCGCCGTGAGAGCCGAAATCGGCGGCCTCGATGGAGAGCAGCCTGTTTCGAACATCAAGACCATGGATCAGATAATTTCCGAGGTGATGACACAGCCGCAGTTCAACACGCTCATGCTCGGCATATTTTCAGGCATAGCTATGCTGCTGGCCCTCGGCGGGATCTATGCGGTCATGGCTTACTCGGTCGCGCAGCGCACGCACGAAATAGGTATCCGCATGGCGCTCGGAGCAAGGCCTCGCGACGTGCTGAAGATGATGGTGGCTCAAGGGGCGAGGCTGACGGCGGCCGGTATAATCATCGGCGTGTGGGGTGCCCTCGTCGCGACGCGAGGACTGGCGACCCTGCTATTCGGCGTGAGCCCGACCGATCCCCTGACTTTCGCAGGGATCGCCCTGCTGCTGGGTGCCGTATCGCTGCTCGCCTCCTACGTCCCGGCCTTAAGGGCCGCAAAGGTGGACCCCATGACCGCACTCAGGCAGGAGTAGAAGCCTGAGCGGGACTCAAACTTGTCCGCGTGGAACCGGCGCGTGTATTATCCACACGGCACAAAGTTTGAAATCCGAAGCCGTGACCCGGCGGTCAATCTCAGGAGGCCCTTTTACATGATCCGATCTCTCACCTGTTGCCTGCTTCTGCTGATTTGCATCGCGCCCGCGACGGCACAATCGGCGCGGGAGTCGAACGAATGCGAGGAAGCGAAATCGAGGGCCGAGAGCCTTGGGCTGAGACTGAAAGACTGGCCCTTCCTGGGTCGCTACCGCGAGGCCAACGGAAAGGTCTCGCGACCCCTCAAGGATGAAACCCGAGTCGTATTCTTCGGCGATTCGATCACCGATTCGTGGAAGCTCTCCGATTATTTCGCGGGCAAGCCATACATCAATCGCGGCATCGGCGGGCAGACCACCCCCCAGATGCTGATTCGATTTCGGCCCGACGTGATCGCGTTAAAGCCCCGGGTCGTCGTGATCCTCGCGGGCACGAACGACATCGCGGGCAATACGGGACCGGCCACGCCGGAGGATATACAGAATAACCTGGCTTCAATAGCCGAGCTTGCGCGTATCAACGGTATTCGTGTCGTGCTTGCCTCGCTGCTTCCCGTGAGCGACTACCACAAAAACGATAAGGGCGAGCTGATCACTCAAACCGCCGGAAGACCCCCGGAACAGATCAAGGCGCTCAACGAATGGATCAAGAAGTACGCGAGCGAAAACGACCTGACTTACCTCGACTATTACGGAGCCATGGTCGATGAAAAAGGCTTTCTGAAGAAAGAATTGAGCTATGACGGGCTCCATCCGAACAATAAAGGCTATGAAGTGATGGCCCCGCTCGCCCGGGAGGCCATAGCCTCGGCCATGAAAAAAAGAAAATAACTCTCGAACGAAAGTCGCACACCAGACGATACCGCGCGATCCATCCCCGCTTAAAAGTGCGGGACCTCTCTCCGGAATAGCTAAACCGGACGGCCTGCATCGTGCCTTTTGACATTTGCGTCTATCTACTGTTAGGAGAAGCTATCGCTGGCGTTGCTCATTATTTTAGGCAGATTTTCCGGGGGAGGTAGATTGCCATGACTCGCCAGCCCGTTTTGTGGGCGTTCGCGCTCATTCTGACAGTTCTCATTTTCCTGCCGCCGGTCGCGCGCGGCGTATCGGCGACCATCGTCATAAGCGAGTTTCGCACGCGAGGCCCGAACGGCGGCAACGACGAGTTCATCGAGCTCTACAATCTCTCGGCGTCGCCTGTCGACATCAGCGGCTGGCAGGTTCGCGGCTCGAACAACTCGGGCACGGTCTCCACGAGGGCCGTCATCACCGCCGGGACCGTCCTGAATGGCGGGTGCCACTATCTTCTCACCAATCCCAACGCGTCGGGAGGGCCGTATAGCGGCGCGGTTGCCGGGAACCAGA
Organism: Blastocatellia bacterium; assembly: GCA_035537555.1. Classification (GTDB taxonomy): domain Bacteria; phylum Acidobacteriota; class Blastocatellia; order UBA7656; family UBA7656; genus DATLMR01. Next base: position 35,966 of record DATLMR010000319.1, on the reverse strand, counting down.
CCTTCAGCCCGGGCATTACCGACGACGGAGGCATCGCCGTCGCCGCCCCTGACGGAACGATCGTCGATCAGGTAGGAATGAGCAGCGGATCGGCTTTCAAGGAAGGCTCCGCCCTCGCTCCTCTCAACAGCAATACCAGCACGAGCTATGAGCGCAGGCCCGGCGGAGGCTCCGGGAGCGGGCAGGATACCGACAACAATGGAGCCGATTTCACGCCGCGCACGCCGAGCGACCCGCAGAGCGCCGCGTCCGCTTGCCTGACAGGCGGAGTACCAACGAATCCTTCGGGCGCCGGCTCGGCCGCGCCTTCGAGCGTCGCCGCGGGCGGTAACGTGCTTCTCGTCGTCCAGGTGACGCCGGGCACGAACCCGGCGAGTACCGGCCTTGCCGTTACAGGCAACCTCGCCGCCATCGGAGGCCCGGCGGCCCAGCCTTTCTTTGACGACGGCACCAACGGAGACGCGGCCGCGGGGGACAACAGGTTCTCGTTTCTCGCGACCGTCGCGGCGGGGACCGACCCCGGAACTAAGAGCATCGCCACGACTATCACCGACGCCCAGACGCGCACCGGAGCCGCCTCCATTTCGCTCACGGTTCCGGGCGAAGCGGCCGGGGTGGCAATACACGACATTCAAGGAAGCGCACACCTCTCCCCTCTCGCAGGCTCACCCGTTTCTAATATATCGGGCATCGTGACGGCCAGACGCTCCAACGGCTTTTACATGCAGGACCCGGCTCCCGATTCGAACCCGCTCACATCCGAGGGCATATTCGTATTCACCTCCTCGGCCCCCACGGTCGCCGTCGGAGACCTGGTAAGAGTGGGCGGGACGGTCTCCGAGTTTCGCCCCGGCGGCACGGCTACCAACCTTACGATCACACAGATCGGCGCTCCGACCGTTTCGGTCATCTCAAGCGGCAACGCCCTGCCCGCGGCAACGGTGATAGGGGCGGGGGGCCGCGTCCCTCCTTCGTCCATAATTGAAGATGACGCGGGAGGGGACGTGGAAGCCGGGGGCCTGTTCGATCCCGCGACGGATGGGGTCGATTTTTACGAGAGCCTCGAAAGCATGCTCGTGCAGGTCAATGCCCCGGTGGCCTCGGGCCCGCGCACAAGCCAGGGCGAGATCACGGTCCTCGCGGACGACGGCGCGGGCGCGGGCGTGAGAAGCGGCCGCGGAGGCATAGTGGTAACGGCGGCCGATTTCAACCCCGAGCGAATCATCGTAGATAACGCGATCACGCCGACTCCACAGGTAAATGTTGGAGACCATTTTACCGCGCCCGTCGTCGGAGTGATGGATTACGGCTTCGGCAACTTCAAGGTGCAGGCCACCCGGCCCTTGACCGCCGCCCCGGGCGGGCTCGCGCCCGAGGCTACGGCTTCGGCAAGCGCGGGTCAGGTCGCAATCGCCACGTTCAACGTCGAGAACCTCGACCCGGGCGACCCGGCCGGCAAGTTCAGCTCGCTGGCCAGCCTCATCGTCGGCAACCTCAAGTCGCCCGACATTATCGCCGTGGAAGAGATTCAGGACGACAACGGCGCGATCAATAACGGCGTAGTCGATGCTGCCGCGACCTATGCCACGCTCATCGCCGCGATTCAGACGGCGGGCGGGCCTGCTTACCAGTTTCGAAGTATCAACCCCGTGAACAATCAGGACGGGGGAGAGCCCGGGGGAAACATACGCACCGGGTTTCTCTTCCGCACGGACCGGGGCCTGAGCTTCAACGACCGGCCCGGAGGCGATGCGACGACGGCTGTCAGCGTGGTGAGCACAGCCGCAGGCCCGCAGCTCTCCTTCAGCCCGGGGCGAATTGCTCCATCCAATCCCGCATTCAACAATAGCCGCAAGCCGCTCGCGGGAGAGTTCAGCTTCGCGGGGCAAAGGCTCTTCGTGATAGCCAACCACTTCAACTCAAAAGGCGGGGACCAGCCTCTATTCGGGCGCTTCCAGCCTCCCGCCAGGGCGTCCGAGACGCAGCGAAATCAGCAGGCGCAGGCCGTGAATGATTTTGTCGATGCCATCCTGTCTGCCGACCCGCAAGCCAATATAGTCGTCCTCGGAGACTTCAACGACTTCGAGTTCTCGACCGCCATAGGGACGCTCAAAGGGGGCGTACTGCACGATCTGATAGAAACGCTGCCGCAGAGCGAGCGATACACATATGTATTCGAGGGCAATTCACAGGCTCTCGATCACATCCTGGTGAGCAGCGCTCTATTTGCCAGGCCGTTCGAGTATGATGTCGTGCACGTAAATTCGGAGTTCGCGACACAGGCGAGCGATCACGACCCGCAGGTAGTGCGGCTGGGCACGGGGCCGGATTTCGCGCTCGCCGTCAACCCCTCGTCGATCACCGCGCAGCGCGGTACGACCGTGAACGTGCAGGTGGCCGTCAACCGGGCGGGCGGATTCGCGGGCGCCGTGACCATCACCGCGCCCGGAGCGTCAAGCCTGAAGATCAATGTAAAGCCCCAGTCGAAGACTACGAGCTCGGGCAGCGCGAGCTTCAAGCTGAAGATCAAGAATAACGCGCCGACCGGCTCGCAGAACGTCGCGTTCATCGGGAAAGACGGCGCGGGCCGCGAGCGGTCAGCCACGCTGACCCTGGTGATTCAGTAAGTGCCGGAAGCAATTCTTCTCGATGTAGCCGCGATAGAAAGAGGCAAAAGAGCCCACGAACCGGCTGTGGGCAAGCACCCTGTCCGCTTCGTCTGAAAAGTAGAATCGTACCCCGATCTCTTCGATTCTTTCGAGGTACTTCCCTATGATCTCTCTCGATTCTCTCTTATCGGGCAGGCAGAAAAGCGTCTTCATCAGGATTGCATAAATGCTTCCGGCGTGAGAGCCGCCTACCTCGAGCGCGGCGTCGGAGAACCTCGGCCTCAGTTGTCGATGAAAGAGTTTCTCGTCGGCAAGAATATCCGCTTCCGCGAAAAACGAGCCGGGCGTGAACTTCAAGAAGACGGCGTGAAGGTTCCCCTTCCCCTCCCGGCCCTCCGGCTCACTATATCCGGGAAAGCAGTCGCGCTCGACGTACGCGCCGACGACGCTTTCGGCGTCCCGGGCTATCTCCATCAACCCGCTCGCCGATTTCAATGGCCGGGCATTGAAACCGGCCGCGCCCGCGCGCAGTGATAAGCCTTTCGAGAGGTCGGAGGGCGGGCGGCGGCCGGGGGCCTCGCGCTCGCGCTCGACGGAGAAATGTTTGCCGGGCAGGCCGAGCTCTTTTTGAACGGCCAGGATTACATCTTCGAAAGCCGCGCCGTGGTCGCAAACGACGTGCAGCTTCTCCGATTGCGCCAGCAGCTCGTCATCCGACTCGTCAAACTCTCTCTTCTCCTTGCCCAGCCGAACGCCCCGGCCGATGATCTGCTTGACGGCCGTCTTGAAGTCCGTGAGGTTGTCATTGATCACCGCCATCGAATAGATGTTCGGCATATCGATCCCCTCGTCGAGCTTCTGCATATAGACGACGATCTCGACTTCGTTGCGCCGGATGTTGCTCCACCTCTTTCGCGTCTCCTTGTCCGATTTGCCGTGATAAAAGATTGCCGAGCGCGTGACACGCTCGACCTCAAGCGCAAGCTTGCGCGGGTCGCCTCCGAAATCCTCGTCGAACATCCGGCGCAACAGGCCCGTGATTTCAAACGGCTCCGCGCTCAGCTTGTTCAAGACTATCCCGAGGTCATCTTCGTCTCGATGCAGCTCGCGCCGAACATAGTCGAATACGCGCTCGGCAAAGGTAGTCTCGTCTTTTACCTTAACGAAAGCGATCGGCTTGAGCCCCCTGGCCCCCTCGTCTCTGAGCACGGCCCTCTTCTTGAGAAGGTGAATCAATACGAGGGTGATGAGCTTCACCTTCTCGCCCCGCGCAAGGCCCGTCAGCCGGTCCGCCCGCACGCCCCTGTCATCCACGTTCAGCGCAACCGCCCTGACGGTCTTGCCGTAGCCGTCTTCCAGGAATCGGCGGATGTCGTACTTATAGACTATGGTCTGCGCCTTCCTCGCTTCGCCTTGCGAGCCCTCGACCGCAGTCGCCGTGAATTCGAGCACGGCCTCCGGGTGAAAGCTCTTGATGATCCTGTTCGAGGCCGGATTTTGCGCGTGATGGGCTTCATCGGTGATTATGACCAGCTTCTCTCTTTGCAGGTAATCACGAATGCTGATCGTATCGCCCCGCTCGTCTCTCCAGACGGACTTCTCCCATTCCTTCCGCGTATAGACCGCGTTCGCGCCGAACTTGCTGATGTTGAAGACGAAGATCGATATATCGCGGCCCGGGTTGAAGCCGCCGTAGAGTGGAGCGGCCGTGTAATCGTCTCCCGTAATCAGATTGTGCGTGAAGGGCGCGCCGGGGGCCCAGACCGATTCGGCCCCTCCCCGCTTGAAGTTCAGAACGGTCTTTCGATATATGTCGGTCGAAGCGGGCGTTATGACGAGAAAGTTCTTGACTCCGAATTTCCTGGATATATAGAACATACTCGCGCCCATCAGCATCGTCTTTCCCGATCCCGTCGCCATCTCGAAGCCGAGAAAAGGAGCCGAGATATCCTTCTCCTCGTCGATCTTTTCGATCAGCAGCTTCTTCTCCTGTCTCTCCGGAGAGAGCCCCAGCAGGTAGTCGAGCAGGTAGAGGGCTTCCGTCTGGTAATAGCGCAGGCGGTGTCTGGTCACGCCCGATTCGACCAGCTCGAAGATCGAAGCCTCCGGGCCGGGCGCTTCCGCCCGCATGGCGTGATACCTCTGAATCGTGGCCTTCAATGCATCGCCGAACAGCTCGTAGTAGCTCGCGCGCTCGATCCGATTTCTCGCTCGCCTTGCCAGGGTCATTTTACCTCGCTTGCACAACGCCTCTACTTTTCAAGCTCCGCGAAAATCGCGTGCGGGACCTTGATCACTTCGAGGTCTTCCGGCCTGGAGTCGTATGTCAATTCGACTCCGCGGTTGGTGAATACGGTGACGGAACGCGTGTCTTTGAATGCTTTCAAAGCCCGGTACCAGCCCATCAGCTCGTCGTAAGAGATAGGCTCATGCTCTTCCGGCCCGGCGAGCGAAACGACGCCCGCCATCCTGCTATGCCCGACCCGCTGAAAGCCGGTCGCAGGCGCTCGCGGGGGCGGAGAGAATGCGGGGTCCGGGGCGAAGTCGTAGGAAGAGAGGAGCGATCTTTCAATCGACTCGCGCCCCATGGCCCAGTTGAAATCGCGCGCCGCGTGGTCGATTACGGACTCGCCCAGCGAGTAGTATTTGAAGCCGCCTCCGCCCGCCCGGTTGGCCGGCCCGGAGATGCCTGTCCGGTCTTCGCCGCTGAGAACTCGCTTCAAACGCGGAATGATGTGCGTCTCGGAGTGGCGGCCGACCTCGACGCCGATCCAGCGGCGATTCATCTTTTGAGCGACGGCAAGAGTCGTTCCCGCGCCGCCGAAACAGTCCAGGACCAGATCGCCCTCTTCCGTCGATAGGGCGAGGACTCTCTCTATGAGGGCTTCCGGCTTCTGCCCGTCAAACTCGAGGCGTTCTTTCGACATCGGGTTTATTACGAAGATATCGGTCCACAGATTCGTGATCGGCTGCCCTTCATAATCTTCCAGGAACACTCTTCTGACCGGGCGGCCGTGCTCATTCCAGTGCAGCCTGCTCGCTTCATCAAGCCCTTTCAGCTTCTCGCGTTTCATCATCCAGCCAAACTCCGGCGTGTACCCTTTGTACGTATAACGCATGTTCCCGCGAAGCCCGAGTTTCGCGTTTCTCTCGACGGGAGCGGGCATCCACCTCTTGCCTTCGAATTCGTGGACGAAGCGCTCTTTTATGTATAGCTGTGTGTGGTCGTCTCGGATCGAGTAGATCGGCTCCGGCCGCGAAAGCTCTGAGGCCCTGTACCAGAGGATGAAGTCGGTAACGTTGTTGAGCCGGTTGGACGGATTCGCGCTTCCGCCGCGCCGCTTCCAGATTATATCGTTGATGAAGTTATCCTCTCCGAACACTTCGTCCATTAGCACCTTCAACCTGAACACCTCTTTGTTGTCTATCTGGACGAAGATGAAGCCGTCCTGCCTGAGCAAATCACGCAGGATCACCAGTCTGTCGCGCATAAGGGTCAGCCATTCCGAGTGCGCCAGGTTATCTTCATAGAACTCGAAAGCCGCGCCCGTGTTGTAAGGCGGATCGATGTAGATGCATTTTACCTTTTCTTCTCCGGGCCGATTCTCGAAGAGCTTCTTCAGGGTGTTCAGGGCGAGCAGGTTGTCACCCCGAATCAGTATGTTCTCGATCGTCGAGTCATCTTCCTCGCTCTCGACCAGCTCGTACCCGCTCTCCCGGGCGCTGCCGCCCTTCGGCCTCTCGACCGCCTTGAAAGTCTTCTCCAAGACGAGGGGCCGCGCCTCTTTGACTCTGATGTCGCTCCGGTCGACCCAGTAAGGCGAGAGGCCTTTGCCTCCCTCGGCGGCTATCTCGTAGAAGAGAGCTTCCTCTTTGTTTATCCAGTTGAGCCTTGGAGCCGGAGCGTCGCCGTTGGCCCCGGCGGCTTCTTCCGTTTGAGCCAGGATCGATTTCTGCTTGTTGAACCAACCCAAACTCAGAGACCCGGTATACCTCTTCGCCATCTATTCATTCCTCCCGCCAGCTCGCGGCGCTGGCGTGCCTCTTGGCTCTCGCCCCGTGCGCGAGCTGAAAGGCTTCCAGCGGATCACCCTCGCGCCGGGAGAGAAACGGACCGTCCGCTTCTCCATCGGTAAGGGAAAGATGGGTGCAGGAGGCGGCGACTCTACCGCGACGCTTCACGCGACGTTCAAAGTCGATCCGTGAGCGTCCCTTCATTTCGAGCGGGCCGTCTGTTTTTTGGCGTCCTCCCATTTGAACGGGAGAATATCGGGGACGACCGATACTTCGGTCGTGAACTTGAGCGGGTATCTCCCTCCGCCGTCGTACACGAGCTCGACAAAGAAGGCGGTGAAGCCTTTCGCGGGCCTGTCCGCGCGCCCGACGTATACGCCGGGGCTCTGCTCCTTTAGAAGCGTGCTCGTGTACGCGTTCCCGATCGCGTCCACTCGGAAGTCGCGCGCCGCCGGGTTGGTGGCCTGCCAGAGGTTGACCTCCTTCGGCTTATCCTTCACCGTCACGACCAGCGAGCCGTCCTTCTCTTTCTTCCATGAGAAGACCGGCCTTCGCCTGCCGTTCAAGACCGACTCGTAAAATGCGACCATGCTCTCGCGGGCGTCGGTCCCTGCCAGGTTGTGCTTCGCGTTCGGGACGTACCGCAGGTACTTTTCTCCCTGAAGGTCTCCGAAATAGAATTGCGAGTTATCGGGCAGGAAGAACTGGTCGCCCGAGGCATTGATCAAATACTTGGGTATTTTGAGCCGGTCCCGGTGGCGGTAATTGTAAGGGTCCTCTATCGCGAGGACGTGCCGGTATTCGGGGGTCCCGATCTTATCAGGGAATATCCCGTGATCCACGTAATCCTTCAGCGCGGGCGAGAAGAAGCCGTACGCTTCGAAGTGATGTCGCGTGACGGCCTCGGAGTTCAACGCGTCGATCACGGTAGGCATGATCGCCGCCACGCGCTTATCGACCGCCGCGACAAGCCAGGTGGTCCACCCGCGCTTAGAGCCGCCGGAGACCACGAACTGATCGATCTTCACGCGCCCGCCCGCCTCTGAGGACATGAATTCCTGCAAGGCATCCATCGCGCGGACGCCGCTCTTGACCATCGCCAGCCTCACCAGCCAGAAGTCGTCCTTCGTCTCGAATTGCCTGACCCGGCTATAGGCCACCAGATCGTCCTCGTAGCGCCCCTTCTCTTTCGAGTCGGCGAAGGCGAGCGGCTGGTTCGGAACGTTGCTGAGCTCGGCGACGACCGTGTTCGTCTCCCTGGCGAAGCTGGCGGCTCGCTCCGGTATAGAGGCGGGCGCCGGGTCTTTACTGTTGCCGCCTCCGATGATGAGCATGGCCTTGCTCCCGACGACCTTATCCGGCCTTGCGATCACGAGCCAGTGCTTCCAGACGGGCCGGTCCACCTCCGACGCGGACCGCCAGGTCTGCGAGGTCAATTCCAGGATGTATCCCTTATAGCCCTGGCCGGAGATCGTATTCACCAGCTCCCACGAATAGGAAGAGTCCGGTTTTTCTATGTAACGATCGAGGGCCGTCTTCTGGGCGGAGGCCGGCAGGGCAAGTATCAAGCAAGTGAAGAGCGCGCAAAGAGCGGCGCGCATTTCTCCTTTGAACGGGAGGGCGAGCTGAGCATTCATAGGCTGGCTTCCAATCCTCGGATTCGGGTTTTATGATCCTGATTCGATTCGCGGCAGCGGGGTTATATCACCTCGGAGGGTTCACTTCAAGGCCCGTGAGCGAGCAGACGAAATCGATAGAGAGGCTCTCCCTCGGGCCTCTGCATAAAACCATTTCGTAACGTCGGGTGGTCATCTCTTGACTCCCCTCATCGGAGAGCCATTCTCTCATCACCTGCGGTGGTGCGTCCGGATATTTTTGTGTTACTGTATCGGTCGCCGATTCGGAAGGCATTGAGCGTTACCGCACTCTGGCGAATCTTAACAATCGAATCAAGCAGTGAGAGCATCGAAAAGAGAGCATTCCATAAAGATCGTGGCCCCGACGCGAGAGTCCGGGCGTCGCGACACCTTTGAGGCTCTACCTCTTTGAGGCTCTGTGCGCGCCCGAAGCGCTTGCTTGAACGGGGGGTGCCATGGCGAAGCAGAAGATCTACGACGCGATAATCATCGGATCGGGCGCATCGGGCGGGATGGCCGCGAAGGAATTGACCGCGAGAGGGATGGAGGTGCTCGTCCTGGAAGCAGGCCCGCCCGCCGACCGTTACCGCGATATGAACTCTCATAAGTGGCCCTGGCAATCCATGTATCGAGGCTTCGGCGCTCCCGGCTGGAAGGACCGCGACCAATGGATGCAGGACACGGCGAGCGAGTTCAGCCGCCATTTCTACGTTAAAGATACGGAGCATCCCTACACGACCGATCCCGGCAAGCCGTTTATGTGGGTGCGCGCTCGCATAGTCGGCGGCAAGACCCTTCACTGGGGCCGGTTCTCGTGGCGAATGTCGGACCTCGATTTTAAGGCGGCGAGCCGGGACGGCTTCGGCGACGACTGGCCGGTCAGCTATGAAGAGATGGCTCCGTACTATGACCGCGCCGAAGAGTTCATCGGCGTGAGCGGAAACAGGGACGGAATCGCCCACCTGCCCGACGGAAAGTTCATGCCGCCGATGGCGTTGACGTGCGGCGAGCAGATGCTGCGCAGGGGCGCTGAAAAGACCGGGCGGCGCGGCATCTCGTCGCGCGTGGCGATGCTGACGGGGAAACCGAAGCCGCACATGAAAGGCCGCGCTAAGTGTCACTACTGCGGCAACTGCGGCGAAGGCTGCGATGTCGGAGCGATGTTCAACTCCCTGGTCGCCACTCTGCCCATCGCCGCCGCGACCGGGCGGATGACGCTCAGGCCGAACTCCATAGTCCGCCACGTCATCATGGACTCGAACACGGGCAAGGCCAGAGGCGTCGCCTTCGTAGACCGCGAGACCTATCAGGAGCGCGAAGCCTTTGCCCGCGTCGTCGTGGTCGCCGCCTCCACGCTCGAATCGACGCGAATACTGCTGAACTCGAAATCGCGCCAGCACTCGAACGGGCTGGGCAACTCGTCGGGCGTGCTAGGCCATTACCTGGTAGACCACTGGGGCGGCATCGGCGCGGGCGGCTATTTTCATATGCTCGCGGGCCGCGATCCCATCAACGAAGACGGCAAGGCATCGGGGCTCTACATTCCGCGATTCCGCAACGTAAGCAAAGAGACGAAGCACCCGCGCTTCATTCGCGGCTACGGATTCGAGAGCGGCGCGGCGACGTATATGTTCCCCGGGATGGCCAAAGACGCCGAGCACGCGCCCGGCTTCGGCTCCGATTTCAAGAAGCGCGTGAGGCGCTGGTATACCTCGCCCGTATGGATGACCACCCGCGCGGAGATGCTCTCGCGGCCCGAGAATTACGCGGAGATAGACCCGAAAGGTGTGGTCGACGCGTGGGGCATACCCGTCTTGAAGATTCACATTCAACACTCGGACAACGAGCGCGAGATGGCAAAGGACGCCGCGCAGACGAGCGAGGAGATACTGCGAGAAGCCGGGGCCGAAGTGACGTGGAAAGGCGGCAGCCTCACCGCCCCGGGCCGCATAATTCACGAGCTCTGCACCGCGCGCATGGGGAGCGATCCGAAGAGCTCCGTCCTCAACAAGTTCAACCAGTGCTGGGACGCGAAGAACGTTTTCGTCACCGACGGCGCGAGCTTCGTGTCGAGCGCGTGCCAGAATCCGACGCTCACGATACTGGCGCTCACAATACGCGCCTGCGATTACATCGCCGACGAGTACAGGCGAGGAAATCTTTGAAGACGGAGAGAGCCATGCTACTGAATCAAGCGAAAAAGGGGAGCCGCCGGAGGGCGGGCGGGCAAGCGACCCAGGCCTCAGGGCCTGGCGCGGGCGGCCGAAAGCTGTACTCCGTCGCGGCGTGGCTGAGCGGGCGCGCATTCGCGGGCGGCTTCGATCTCGCGGGCTCGGCTTACGAGCTTACCTTCGCGCCCGCGAGGGCCGCGTCTGCCGGTAACGAGCTTCAACTGCGCGGGCGATTGACCGTGACCGGTCCGCGGGGCCGCGCCCGCACGCGCGACGATCTGCTGATCACCCTCGACAGCATACAGGGAGGCATCGGCGCCCCCCCCGCTCGCCGCCAGGCGATCGCGACCGGAGCCCAGACGGGCGGCAACACGGCAACCTCGCAACAGAAGCAACAGGTCGCGGGCGAAAACGAGAAGCGCGCCGGAGATAAGGAAGAGGAGAAGACTCAGGCGAGATCGAGCGGGCTGCCTTCGACCGAGAGCACCGGCCCGACCTCTTTCACCGGAGTTATGTATTTTCACTTTGAACCGCTCGACGGCAGGGCGCTCGGAGTACCCGCCGACCTGGGCCGCGTTCAGCTCAACCTGCGGCTCGCCCCGCTCGACGCTACCGCGCGAGCTCTACACACCCTCTACACGGCCGCGGTCGATGCGCTCCAGGGCGAGCAGCCTGACGGGAACCAGGCTGCGGCCATCATAGGCGAAATCAATCGGCTCCTGGAAAGCTAGTATTTTTTTTTAAGAGCAGGTGTCCGGACTCATCAATATCGTGGACTTCAATCAATGGAGAGGATTCGTGAATAAGGTCAAGGTTATCATCTCGCTTCTTTTCACCGTCGGCACGATCGCCGCTCTGGGAGGCCAATCGGCCGCCTATCCGCCCTTCGTGGCTAAAGCGCGCAAGTTCGGGGCTAAGGATTGCCGGTTCTGCCACGTGAACCCCGAAGGGGCTCCGCCGTTCAACGCGCGAGGCAACTGGCTCATCAAAGAGAAAGATAAGCGTAAAGCCGACGCGGTCGACCCCGAGTGGCTCGTAGACTATAAAGCCAAGGCCGCGCCCAAGAAAAAGAAGTAGAAGCCGTTCTCCTTCACCGGGCTTCGAGCGAGTCCCTCACTCGCCGGTGACCTTCATCGTCTCCGGGTTCCAGCCGATGGGGCGGTTTTCGAAGTAGCTCTGGTTCGACAGCAGGGCGGGCCCGGCGGCGCGCAGGCCGAAGACCGCGTCTTCCGTCACGGGGTTGCGCGTGCGAACAGCCTCGAAGAAGTTGGTGAAATGGTCGAAGGAATCGCTGTACCCGGCGGGCGCGGAGTAGGTCTGCTCCGACGCCTCGCCGATCCGTTTCCTGTCCTCGGGGTATTTCGCCCGGTACTCTTTGAGGAATGTTTCCTGGACCGCCGCCGGAAATGTGTTGATCGTGTAGCCCGGCTCTTTGGGCCGCGGGCGGCGCGACAGGGTGACGCCCGAGCCTATGGTCATCACGCCTTCACTGCCCACGAATCTGAAGCCCGAGTTTTCACCCGCGCCGTCGGCGAAATTGACCTTGAGGAAAAGATTGAAGGGCGGGTGCCCGGAAGCCCTCGGGTAGTCATAAAGGCCAAGCATCACGTCGGGCACGTCGCGCCCGTCGTTCCAGTAGCGCAGCCCTCCCGTCGTCATCACGCGAGTAGGCCCGTTGACTCCCACGACGAGATGCATCCCCGAAAAGAGGTGAACGAAGAGGTCGCCCGCCACGCCCGTCCCGTAGTCGCGGTAGTTCCGCCACCTGAAGAGGCGCACGGGCTCGAACGGCACCTTGCGGGCCTTTCCGAGGAAGCGGTCCCAATCGACATTTTGCGGGGACGCATCGGGCGGGATCGAATACTGCCACGCGCCGAGAGCCGAATTGCGGTTCCACCAGGCCTCGACGAGATTCAGCTCGCCGATCGCTCCCGAAGCGAGCAGCTCTTTTGCCTTATGATAAACGATCGAGCTGACGCGCTGGCTGCCCACCTGGAAGACCCTCTTCGTCTTACGCTGAGCTTCGATGATGCGCGCGCCCTCGTCCACCGAGTGCACCATAGGCTTTTCGCAGTACACGTCCTTGCCCGCGCCCATCGCGTCGATCGAAATCTGCGTGTGCCAGTGATCGGGAGTAGCGATGATGACGGCGTCGACGTCATCGCGCGCGAGAATCTCGCGGTAATCGCGAGTCGTGAACAGCTTCTCTCCGAAGACCTCTTTTGCGCGGACCAGCCGCCCGTCATAAACGTCGGCGACCGCCACCAGCTCGACGCCCGGCACGCGCAAAGCCGTCGTCGTGTCGCCCGTTCCCTGCCCGCCTATCCCGATGGTAGCCAGGCGAATCCGGTCGCTCGGCGAAATATTGCGCGCGGGCTCCTGAGTGCCGCCCGACCCGAGTATGGTGGTCGAAGAGCCGGCGACGATCGTCGACGCGGCCGCGAGCTTGAGAAACTCTCGTCGCGAGTTTTTTTCCGGACTGTTCATATGCGTCTCTCTTGTAAACCGCTTGTAGATCATAAGTCATGCCCGATAATCGCCGGGAGCCTCATCGCGCCCCCGTTTAGATTCGGATTGTGTCGCAGTATATACTCGCGGCCCGGAGCAATCAAATCGCGTCCGGGCCGCGGGCGATATTTGACAACGCCATTCTCGTGATGTAGCTTTTCGCTGCCGAAGAGATGCTCGGCAATCTGCTATCAGCAGCCTTAAACCCGTGATAATCCACGTGCCCGGGAGCGAAGGTTATGGCCGTTAAGAAATTCGAGCCGCGATATATGAAAATCGGCGTGCTGACAGCCGCGTTGCAGGAGCTTACCCCGCGCGAAGTGCGCGACCCGGACCCGGACCGCGCCGTAGAAGAGTGGCTCGAATTCGCGCGCGACCTGGGCGCCGACAACGTCCAGCTCTCGGCCGCTCTGCACCCGTCCGAGTCGGACGTTCCGGCCGAAGCCATGCTTGACCCAGTGGCAAATACTCTCGACCTGCGCGAGCCCTTCGACAGGAGTCGGGCAGCCCGCGTGCTGGCCGCGATGAAAGAGTATAAAGTCGGCCTTTCGGACATCGGGTACTTCGACAACATGCTTCACGAGGACGCGGGGGTCAGAAAGAAGAAGCACGATTTCATGCTGCGGGTATTCGACGCCGCCGTGATGCTCGGCACGGACGCGGTCTGCGGATTCGTGGGCAGGAATCAGTCTCTCAGCATGGATCAGAACCTGTGCGACTTCGCGGAGAGTTTCGTTCCGCTGTTGAAAGAGGCGAAGGCGCGAGGCCTGACGTACCGGGTCGAGCAGTGCCCGATGCCCGGCTGGACCACGGGCGACAACTTTCACAACAACATCGCCTACGCTCCCGGCACGTGGATAGCCCTTCACCGGATCTGCGAGCGCGCGGGCGTGGGCGACCAGTTTCGCATTCACTACGACCCTTCGCACGCAATCCTGATGGGGCAGGACACGCGCTCGATCTTCCAGTACCTGAAAGACACGGGCTATAACTTCCTGATCGGCGGCTTTCACGTGAAGGGCCAGGTCATCGATTCGGAAGGGGTCGCGGCCTGGGGTTACGGCGGCCAGACCGTCGAGCGCGGAGACTGGAAAGACGGGAAGCCTTCGCCCGACCCGGCGGACCAGGCGAAGGCCTGGTTGAAACAGACGGTGCTCTGCGAGCACGAGCTTCCCGGCACCGCCCGTCACGACCCTCTGGCCTACCTGCAGAACCGGACAGTCGACTGGCTCGATCATCAGCTTGCCGCGCGCGAGCTGCTCGGGCTCGACGTGTCCAGCACGCACCTCGTGGTCGAGCACGAATACCCCGCGGCACGCGTGCAGGATAAAGAGCGCCTCAAGCCCATCCTTCAGGGCTCGATAGCCTTCACGCGCAAGATCGATGAAGCCGCCGCCTGCATGTATTCCTTGCAGCAGGAAGTGCTCGCGGCGCAGGGCATCCCGGTTCAGGGCACCGGCAGGCAGGCTTACCGCTCGTGAGATCGAAGCTCCCGCGGGCCTCATAAGACCGGCGGAGCGCGGACAAGCGGAACGTTACTCAACACTCTCAAGGGGGAACGATGTCTAAGCAAGAAGTCTTTGACGCAATTGTAGTCGGGTCGGGAGCTACGGGCGGCTGGGCGGCGAAGGAGCTGACCCAGCAGGGGCTTCGCGTTGCGGTCGTGGAAGCGGGCCGCAAGATCGACCCTCTGAAAGAATTCACCGAGCACAAATGGCCTTACGAGCTGAAGTATCGCGGATTCGGCGACAGGCAGGAGATGGAGAGGACCCAGCCCATACAAAGCAAGTGTTATGCGTGTAACGAGTATAGCCGCCAGTTCTTCGTCAGCGACCTGGAGAACCCTTACACCACTCCCCCGGACAAGCCGTTTTATTGGATACGGTCGCGCCAGGTCGGAGGCCGCTCGATCCCGTGGGGCCGGCAGACCTACAGGCTCTCCAATTATGACTTCAAAGCGGCGACCCACGACGGGTACGGCGACGACTGGCCCATCAGCTACGAGGACATAGCCCCGTACTACGATAAGGTGGAAGATTTCATCGGCATCAGCGGCTCTTACGAAAACCTCCCCCAGTTGCCCGACAGCAAGTTTATTCCCCCCATGAACTTCACCTGCGGCGAAAAGGTCTTGAAGAAGGCGGTCGATAAAATGAAGGACCCGCTGCGCCGCGTCATCATAGGCCGGGCCGCGATCCTGACGAAGCCCATGCATCAGGGCACCCCCGATGCCCGGTCGGCGTGCCACTGGTGCGGCCATTGCGACAGAGGCTGTACGACGAAATCTTATTACAGCAGCCCCGCTTCCACGCTCCCGGCAGCCGCGCGCACAGGGAGGATGTCTCTTATCACGAACGCCGTCGTGAGCCACATCGTCGTCGATCCGAACACGGGCAAAGCGAAGGGGGTTCACTACGTCGATTCGGTCACTCGCAATCACCGCGAAGTCTTCGGCAAAGTGGTGGTCCTCTGCGCCGGAACCATGGAATCCACGCGCATAATGCTCAACTCCACCTCTTCGCTTCACCCGAACGGCATAGCGAACAGCTCCGGCGTGCTCGGCCATTACCTTATGGACCACATCGGGGGCGGCGGGGCGAGCGGCAGCCTCCCCATGCTCGAAAAGAAAGTATTCGAGCAGGACGGCCGGGCCAACGGCATCTACATCGCCCGTTTCCGAAACCTCAAATCGAAGCACGGCCGCTTCATTCGCGGCTATGGATTCCAGGGCGGCGCGGGCCAGCCCCTGTGGGAACACGCCAAGGGCATGCCGGGCTTCGGCTCCAAGCTCAAGCAGGCCGTCAGAGATAACCACCCGTGGGGCATAGGCCTCGGAGGATTCGGCGAGTCCCTGGCGCGATTCGAAAATCACGTGAGCCTCAATAAGGATGTCGTCGATGCCTGGGGCATCCCCGTCCTGCACGTCGATGCCGCCTTCGGAGACAACGAGAGCGAGATGGTCAAAGACATGGGCGTTACCGCGGCGGAGATGCTTCACGCCGCCGGCGCGAAGGACGTAAGCGTGAGCTACGGCCCCACATCCACCCCCGGCATCATAATTCACGAAGTCGGGACCGCCCGTATGGGCAACGACCCGAAGAAGTCCGTGCTGAATAAATTCAACCAGGCACACGACGTGAAGAACCTGTTCGTCACCGACGGGGCGTGTTACGTGTCGAGCGGCAATCAGAATCCAACCCTCACGATGATGGCGCTCACCGCACGCGCATGTGACTACATAGCCGGGGAGTATCGCGCGGGCCGCTTGTGAGCTGCCCCGGCGCACGATTCGACATCGAGTGGGCAAAAACGGAGACCTGTATGAGAACGAACGGTAAAAAGCGCCTCGCCTTGATTCTGGCCCTGGGAGCCATTTTCACGTCTTCGCCCGTCGCCCCGGCCCAGGTGAAGGGGAAGGCTAAAAGCTCTCCTCAGGTCGCGGCGGGAGGCGTCGAGCCTTTGAGAGTGCTGGGGGGACAGATGCGCGGCCGCGCCATCTCCGGGCCAGTCATGGCGAAGGGCCGCCAATCGAATTTCACATTCGTCATAACGAAGGCGCGGATGGTCGGCGGAAAGCTGCAACTGTCGGGGGATTTCAGCCTCGGGCGGAGCGCGGCGGCCGAAGCCGTGAATGCGAGCATCGCGGGCACGATGGCCAAGGCTGCCAATCCCTGGCCCGGCGCGTCGGACGACGCGCCCGAAAAGGATGACGCTCCAAAAAAGGACGAGGCTCCCAAAACCGAGCAGCAGCAGGGTCGCGAGACGAAGAGCGCCGAGGCCGCGGCCCAGCTCGGGCAGCTTGCCCAGTCGACACAGGACACGGCTCGCAAGACTCCGCCCGCTCCCGGCGAGCGCACCGAGCAAACACAGTCCCTGTACGCACAGGCCGGGATGGAGACCGGGTGCGGGATATTCTACCTGAGCGTGGAGATGTCGCCCCGACTGCGCGCGGCTCTGGGCGCGGGCCCGCGCCCGGTGCAGCTTGGAGTCTTACTCGCGCCCATCGATAATCGCCTGGGCGAAGAGATCAACAGGCACATCTGCGCCATCGTCCGGCTGAGCGGCGATAAGCCCGGAGACGCCCGCCTGTCGGAAAGCGTAGAAGAGTTCAATCGACTCCTCGCCTCTTCGCGGTGAGGGCTGGACAATAGTGTCCGGAGCGAACAAGTGATGAAATCGAAGGCAATTCTGGTCCTGCTCGCGGCTTTCAGCTTCAATCTTTTCACCCCCTCTCTTTCAAGCTCTGTTTCAAGCTCTATTTCGAGGGCCGCGCAGGGTAAGACTCTCGCCGGCACCCCCGACGGCGTGGTGAGAGAGCTATATAAAGTTCACAGGATGGGGAATGGGCCGATATTTGAAGGAAAGAGCAGGACCTACCTGGTCAAGTTCTTCGACCGCAAGCTGTCCGGCCTGATCTGGAAAGAGTTGACAACCCATTCGGAAGAGGTGGGCAACCTCGATTTCGACCCCCTTTATAATGCCCAGGATATCGGGATAAAGAACTTCCGCGTAGGCACCCCGCTGATCGATAAGGGGAGGGCCGTGGTCCCGGTCACGTTCAACAACTACGATCTGAAGGTAAAGATAGTCTTCCACTTGCTCGGCGCCGACGGTGGCTGGAAGATAGAGAACCTGGTCTACGAGGACGGGTCCAACCTGCTCGAAATACTGAGCGCGCCACAATGAGTCGCATCTTCTCCTACCAGATGTTATAAGTTTTGGGGGACATGATCCTGATACTCCAATCCAATAGAACCAATATCGTGTCGTGAGGTTTTGAAGAGAGCCTGGGTCGCCGTGACGGCAGGCACAGTGGAGAGATGGAGACCTCGGGTTGGGATGACCATATCAGTTGAAGTGAGGTGAAAGGATGATCCGATTGAAAGTCAACGGCGTCGAGCGTTCGTTCGACGGTGACGCCGACATGCCATTGCTATGGTACTTGCGCGACGTTCTGGGATTGACGGGAACCAAATTCGGCTGCGGCATGTCGCTTTGCGGCGCCTGCACCGTCCATAAGAACGGCGAGGCCATCCGCTCATGCGTTACGCGCCTGCGCGCGGTACAGGGCGCGGAGGTCGTCACCATCGAAGGTCTCTCTTCCGGCAACGGATTGCATCCGGTTCAGAAGGCGTGGGTGCAGATCAACGTGCCTCAATGCGGCTACTGCCAGTCCGGGCAGATCATGCAGGCCGTGGCGCTTTTGAAGACGAAGAAGAAGCCTACCGACCAGGAGATAGATGAGGCGATGTCCGGCAATATCTGCCGGTGCGGCACCTACCAGAGGATTCGGGCAGCGATCAAGGCCGCGGCGGAGGGGAGAGTATGAGCAGCACGTTTGAAAATGTCAGCCGGCGCGGGTTCCTCAAGGGCATGATCTCGGGCGGGGCCTTCGTGCTCGGAGTCCAGTTTCTGCCCAGGGTCGTTTGGGCGGGAGCCGCGGGCGCGGGCACGAGCGCGGAGCAGGCCGCCTTCAGCCCGAACCTGTTCGTCGGAATCCAAACGGACGGAACGGTCCACATCGTCACCCACCGGTCGGAGATGGGGACAGGCATCCGCACCACTCTTCCCCTCGTGCTCGCCGACGAGCTCGACGCCGACTGGAAGCGCGTAAAGATCGAACAGGCTATCGGAGACGCGCGCTACGGCTCGCAGAATACCGACGGCTCGCAATCGATCCGCGAGTTCTTCGACGTGATGCGAACGGCGGGCGCGACGGCGCGAGCCATGCTGATTCAAGCGGCCTCGGAGACCTGGGGAGCCCCGGCCGCCGAGTGCGAATCCGACCTCCACGTCATAGTTCACCGCCCGTCGGGGCGGCGGCTGGGTTACGGAGAGCTCGTGCTCGCCGCCTCGAAGCTGCCCGTGCCCAAGAAGGAAGAGTTGCAGCTCAAGCCCAGGAGCGCGTGGCGCTACATCGGTAAAGACACGACCAGCTATGACCTCGCGGACCTCTGTACGGGCAAAGCGGTCTTCGGCCAGGACGCCCGGATGGAAGGCATGGTCTATGCCTCGATCGAGCACCCGCCCGTCCTTGGAGGCAAGGTCAAGTCCCTCGATGACAAGGAAGCGCTCAAGGTCTCGGGCGTCCGCCGGACCATCCTCCTCGATCCCTTCAAACCGCCTCACCTCTTCCAGCCGCTCGGGGGCGTCGCCGTAATCGCGGATCACACGTGGGCCGCGTTCCAGGGGCGCAATAAATTGAAGGTGGAGTGGGACGACGGCGCGAACGCGGCGTACAACTCCGACCAGTATAAAAAGCAGTTGCAGGAGACGGCCAGAAAGCCGGGCAAGACGGCTCGCAACGTGGGCGACGTTGACGCCGCGTTCGCGCAGGGCGGCCGCGTTGTCGAGGCCGATTACTACGTCCCTCACCTGGCGCACGCTTCGATGGA
Organism: Blastocatellia bacterium; assembly: GCA_035537555.1. GTDB lineage: Bacteria > Acidobacteriota > Blastocatellia > UBA7656 > UBA7656 > DATLMR01. The sequence goes on along the minus strand of DATLMR010000319.1, from coordinate 16,632 downwards.
GCCGCCCGCGGCGGTGGCGGAATTTCGGGACGGGAAAGTGACGGCCTGGGCGTGCACGCAGAATCCTCAGGCCGTGCAGGCCGCGATCTCGCAGGCGCTCGGCATCCCCAAGGAGGATGTGACGTGCCACGTTACCCTCCTGGGCGGCGGGTTCGGCCGGAAATCGAAGCCCGATTACGTAGTGGAGGCGGCGGTCTTGTCGAAGCAGGTCGGCAAGCCTGTAAAGGTGATCTGGCGCAGAGAAGACGACATCAAGTTCGACTACTACCATGCCGTGGCGGCCATGTACATGAAAGCGGCTCTCGACCCGAACGGCAGGCCGACGGCGTGGCTCCAGCGCTCGGTCTTTCCGCCCATCGCCTCCACCTTCGCCCCGAACCAGACCTATGGGAGCGGCGGCGAGTTAGGGATGGGCTGGACAGACATTCCATTCGACATCCCGAATCTTCGCGTTGAGAACGGCCCGGCGACCGCGCACGTGCGAATCGGCTGGCTCCGGTCGGTGGCCAACATCTATCACGCTTTCGCCGTGCAATCCTTCGCCGACGAGCTCGCCCACGCCTCGAAGCGCGATCCTCTTGAATACCAGCTGGACCTTATCGGAAAGCCGCGCACCCTCGATCTCAAGGAAGCCCGCTACCCGAACTACGGCGGGTCGGCGGAATCCTATCCCGTGGACCTGGGACGCCTCCGCCGCGTGACCGAAATGGCGGCGGAAAAGGCGGGGTGGGGCAAGCGGAAGCCCGGTAACGGATGGGGCATGGGCATCGCCGCGCACCGCAGCTTCCTGGCCTATGTTGCGACGGTGGTCGAGGTCGAGGTAAACGACAAAGGAGAGGTGCGAATTCCGCGCGTGGAGATGGTCGTGGACGCGGGCCTCGTCGTCAACCCGGACATCGTCCGCGCTCAGTTCGAGGGCGCGGCCGTCTTCGGCACCAGCATAGCCAGGAGCGGGGAGATCACTGCCACCAACGGGCAGATCGACCAGTCGAACTTCTACGATTATCCGGTCGCCCGGATGAAGGAAGCTCCGTACAAGACCAATGTCCATCTCGTCGAGAGCAGCGCCCCTCCCGGCGGAGTCGGAGAGCCCGGCGTGCCGCCCTTTGTCCCCGCGCTTTGCAACGCCATATTCGCGGCGACCGGCAACCGCGTAAGGGAGTTGCCCCTGTCGAGGGCGAAGCTGGGAGCATCGGGTAAATGAACGGCGCGGGGGTGGCGGCAAGCCACCCCCGTTTTCCTGGCAAGTCTTCGTATCAGGTTTTCCCGGCAGCTCTTCTTATCTGGCGGGGGACCTCGCGCCGGGCCGCCCGATGGCCGTGTCTACGCCGCAGATGACAGCCCCGCGCGAAGCGATATAGAGGAACACGAAGCAGTAGAGAACGGCAAGCTCTCCCCCGTTGAGCAGGGGCAGCATCTTGTCGGCGCTGTGATGCGCCATAAAGTAGGCGACCGCCATCTCGCCGCTCGCAATAAAGGCCGCGTAACTCGTGAGCAGCCCGATAGCGATCAACAATCCCGTGATTAACTCGATCAGCCCGCCAAACCAAACCAGCGATCCTACGGGCGGGCGCGGACCCGGGCCGGGCGGCCAGCCCAGCAATTTCTGCGTTCCGTGCAGGGCAAACATTACTCCCGCGATGATGCGAAGCGTCGCATACAGGTACGATGAGTATTTGCCGAGGTATCTTTCCATCAATCTCCTCCAGTCCACGTTTGGAATGGAGTGTATTATAAAAGGCAGAATATAGCACGGCGGTCGATCACTTTATTCCGCTTCCGCGTGTCCGGCGGCGAATTCCGTCCGCGCAGCGAAACCCTGATCCGAGCTCACTTGATCAGACCGGTCTTTCTCCCGGCATACGCGAGGATCTCCAGGGCGAATTCGACGTCTTGCTCCGTGTGTGAAGCTGTCACGCACGTCCTCAGGCGGCTTGCGTTCATGGGAACGGCCGGATAGAAGACGGGGACGATATAGAGCCCGGCTTCGCGACAGATTGCCGTCATCTCCAATGCCGTTTCGTCGAGGCCGCAGGCGATCGGCACGATGGCCGTCTCGCTCTTGAACGTATCGAACCCGAGAGCTTTGAGGCCGTCGAGGTAGAGTTTGACGATGCGGCGCAGATGCTCGATCCGCTCCGGCTCGCGCTTCATCACGTCTATCGCGGCGCTCGCGGCGGCTATCTGGGGCGCGGGAGGGGCCGAGCTGAAGAGATACCCCCGCGCATTGTGCCTCAGGAACCTGATTATCTCGCTGCTTCCCGCCACGAAGCCGCCCGCGCTTGCGAGCGCCTTTGAGAGCGTGCCCATCTTTATGTCGATGTCATCCGGTTTGAGCCCGAAATACTCCTGCACGCCCAGGCCCGTCTTCCCGATGACTCCAAGACTGTGCGCCTCGTCAACCATAAGCATCGCGTCGTACCGCTTGCAGAGCCGTACGATTCCGGGCATGTCTGCTATATCTCCTTCCATGCTGTAGACGGCATCGACAACCACCAGCTTCTGGATTCCTTCCGCTTCTATCAGGCGCTGCTCGAGAGACTTCATATCGTTATGCTTGAAGGTCGTGAAAGCTGCGCCCGAGAACTTGCATCCGTCCACTATGCTTGCGTGATTCCACTCGTCTCCGATGACGACATCGCCTTCGCGAACCAGAGCCGAGATCGTGGCGATGTTGGTCACGAACCCGCTGCTATAAACGATGGAGTCCTCGGCGTTCATCAACGAGGCGATCTTCTCTTCGAGGGAATTGTGCAGCACGGTCGTGCCGGTCAGGATACGCGCGCCGTGAGCCCCGGTGCCGAACTCGCCCGTCGCCTGGCAGCTTGCCCCGATGATGTCGGGGTGGCGCAGCAGGCCGAGGTAAGAGTACGAGCCGAGCATCAGCATTCGCCTCTCATCGCTCACGACCCAGGCCTCCGATTGTCCCGATGAATGCTCGGAGAACGGCGTGTGGAAGAAGTACTTGCCCGACTCTTGCCATTTATCAAACCTGCGTATCGCCTGCCTGTACCGATCATGCCGATCCGGGGACTGCGGCGCTGCTTCGGCGATCTCGGACGGCTCGCGCGAGGCCGCAAGCTCGACTGCCTCGGGCGCCGCGCAGGCCGCGCCGCCTGCTCGCGCGGGCTCGGCGTGCCGGGAGAGGCTTCTGCAAGACGGCTTTCTATTGCCGCCCATGGGGCGAGCGTTGCGGAGGTAAGCGGCCAGCTCGTTTATGGTTTGATTTTCATATAGAGTGTCTCCGCTGATCTCCTTCCCGGTCTTCTCTTCCAGGTCCACGGCCAGCGTTACCATCCCGACCGAATCGATGCCGAGAGATGTCAGAGGGGTATCAAAATCGACGCGGTCGATCTTCAGCTTCATCTCGTCTCGCGCGATGGCGATCACCCGATCCTGTATCATGGTCTTCAGGTCGAAGTCGGCCTTCGTCTCTGCCCTGGCCGGGCTAGTGCCGGGAGAGTGCGGCAGGGCGAAAGCCTCCGACCTCGCGCGCTCGCCTGCGGCAGGGCGGGCTTGAGAGCTTTCCGCGCAGTCGAAAGAGTAGACTTCGTTCAATTCGCCTTTGAGCATGCCTGATCGGCAGGCCGACCTCTGGACTTTGCCGCTCGTAGTCCGAGGGAACGAGCCGGGCATGACGAAGGTCACGCGTTGCAGAGGTATTTCATACTCTTCCACGATCGCCCTGCGTATGCGGGAGACGAGCTCTTCGATTCCTTCGGGCGGGGCGGACTCCCGGCTCGATCGTTGCGCGGCGCGAACCAGCGCGCGGTCCGCCTCGATCACCATCCCGAGAGCTTCTCTTCCGTCGGCTTCGATAGCGAAGGCGGCGCAGGCGTTGGGCTTGACGAAATCGGCTATCCGCTCGACGGTCCTCTCTATGTCCTGCGGGTAGATGTTGCGCCCGCGGATTATGATCAGGTCCTTACGACGCCCGGTGATGAAGAGCTCGCCGTTCAGCATGAATCCCAGGTCGCCGGTCCTCAGGAAAGGCCCTTCCGAGCTATCCGCGATGGCGGCTTGAAAAGTCTCTTCCGTCTCGGACGGGCGCTGCCAGTAGCCCCGCGCGATGCTGCCGCCGGATACCCAGACTTCTCCGATCCTCCCGTCAGCGCACCGCGCGCCCGTTTCGGGGTTCACGATCTCCACCAGAGTATCTAGCCAGGCCCTTCCGCACCCTACCAGTTGACGGGTCTGGCCGTCGCCCGGCGCGGGAGGCGCCACGATGTTCTGCTCGAGAGCCGCGCCGTCTACCTCGATCACGATGGGCAGACGGGTCGAGGGGCCGCCCGACACGAACAGAGTCGCCTCCGCAAGCCCGTAGCAGGGGAAGAAGGACTCTTGCTTGAAGCCGTGCCGCGCGAAAGCCTTATAAAAATCGCCCATGGTGTCGGCCCTGACCGGCTCCGAGCCGTTGTAGGCCGTGACGATGCTGCCGAGATCGAGGCCCTCTTTATCTTCCTCTTTGATCAGCCGCGCGCAGTAATCCCATCCGAAGTTCGGAGCGCCGACCATCGTCGCCTTATACTTCGTGATGGCCTGCAACCAGGTGAGAGGCCTCTGGAGAAAAGTGCCGGGAGACATGAGGACGCAGGGGAAGCCGACGTAAAGAGACGTGAGCACGTTGCCTATCAGTCCCATGTCATGAAACAGCGGCAGCCATCCGACGTTCACGCTCTCTTCTGATAATTCGAGCCCTTCCTGTAGCGTGAGGGCGTTCCTCGCGAGGTTCTCATGCGTGACGATGACCCCTTTCGGCGTCCCGGTCGACCCCGAGGTGTACTGGAGAAACGCGACCGTCTCGGGCCGAAGCTCCGGCAAGTCCTCGTCCCCTCCCGCCGAGGTCATGTCTAGAGTATCGGTCGGGATGATGCCCGTGACATCGGGGAAGGCCCTCCTGACCGTCGAGGCGATGTCGGAGGTCGTAAGTATCAATCTGGGGGTGGCGTCGTCGAAGATCGCCTGCAGGCGATTCGCGGACCTGTTCTTGCGCGGAGTAGTTGCCGGAACCGCGATTATCCCCGCGTACAGGCAGGCCAGGAAAGCCGTGATGAACTCCAGGCCGGACGGGTAGAGCAGCAAGGCCCGCTCGCCGACCCCGGCGCGCTTTGAAAGTGCCAGGGCCAGATCTCTTGTCCGCTTTTCAAGCTCCCTGAATGTAAGGGACTCCGCCTCCCCACCTTCCCGCAGGAAAGTGTAAGCGGAGACGCCGGGTTGGGTCGTCGCGTGATGTCGCAGCCGTTCGATGATCGTGATGTCGCCGAAGATGAATTCAGAGGAGCCCTCTGGTGCAATGATACTCAAAGCTGATTCTTCAAACCTGACCATAATCCACCCCTATCTATTGATTGAATGTGAAATCTATTGATCGGACCTGCCACCGCATACCTTTGGGACCGCCTGGGCAACCTGATCCTTGAACTGAGATACAAACTCTGAGGCAACCGCGCTCTCATATGTATATGCGTTCGCCGCCAAAACGTTTCACTGCTTATTTAAGCGGGCCTGTAGTGTAATAAATGTCGCTTGAAATCACCCTCCGGGTAACAGGATTCGGGCTGCAATTACTTGAGAGGAGCCGTATTCGCGGGAAGGCGTGTAGAGGGGTTTTCGGCCCCGGGGCGGGGCCGGGCAGAGACTGTGGGTACTTCTTGAATCAGGGTTTGCTCTTCAGGCCGGAGGGCAGGCGGGGAGAAGAGAGCAGCTTCTTGAACTCAAGCCACCGCTTAGCGGGGCGGTCGACCGTTCCCCCTTTTCGCTCGATGTAATCTCTGACGAGGTCCTGGCCGAGGTTGTAATTGATCACGTAGCTTCGATACTGGTCGAAAAAACTGACGCGCTGCGCCGCGCGTTCCGGAGAGGCGAGCGTATATTTAACGAGCCATTCGATCGCCTGATCGCGATTGAATTCGCCGTTCAGGTAACGTCGCGCGGCCTCGTTGCCCGCATAGCTCAGGCGGGCCAGCGCGGCCTGGACCTTGTAATACGTGGCAGCTTTGGAGGGGTCTATTCCGGCCAAAGGAAAGAGTGTCTCCCTTTCAAACGCCACTCGCTCGCTTCCGGGAAAGGCCACTTCGATTCCAAAATTGGCGCTCCCTTCCGCTATCAACGATTGAGGGCTGAAGAGAGGGTAGACCGAGAACTCGACCCAGCCTTTCTCTTTTACCAGGTGTTGCTCGAGCAGAACGTTATAGACGTGATGGCCCGGATAGCCTTCGTGACAGGCCAGGTCTATCGCGCGATCTATATAAATCGGCAGGTCCGTGTTGATTTGAATGAGGCTGTGGCTGTTGCCTTTATACCAGTTGTACCCGCTCCAGGACTTGCCTGTCACATACTCCAGGTCGAATCTCTCTTGCGCGGGCAGAGCGACCTGCTTCTTCGTCCGTTTGCGCGCCTCTTCTATCGCCGCCTTGAAAACCGTGTCGAGCTTCTCCTTCGGGATGATGAACTCTTCTTTGTATCGATTTACGCGCTCCCCCAGCGGCCCGGTCCCCGGCACCAGGGCCTCCAGGCTGCTCAATATATTTCTGAAGTGGCTCTCGGGATACGTCGGCGCGACCGCATCGTAAAGGGCTTTGGATTCCTGGTCGAAGGTGAGCTTCGCGCCTTTCAGCATCTTGACGCGAGCGGAGAGGGATTCGAGCTGCTTCAGAAGGTACTGGTGGCGAAGCAGGGCAAGCGCTTCGGCTCCCCGTACGTTCAGCTTTCCCAGTCGGCCGATCAAAGAGGCCGCGTCCCGTTCTATAGCATCGAGACTCTTCGGTCGCGACTTCGCCTCCTGCTGCCAGTCGGCGGGTCCGTAATAAGCATCTACATAGTTGCCGTCGTGCTGGCCTGTCGCCAGGGCCAGCTTCACATAATCCTCCGCTATGCGGTTCGTCTCTGAAAGCCCTTCGCGCGCCGGCGCGTGTACGGCCCGCCCTTCATTCAAGCCGCAGGACGTGAGAATCATCAATGCCAGCAGGCCATTTTTGATGATGGGGCGAGTTCCATACGTGCTCATCTTGAGTCCTTTCCCGGCCGAGCGGGGCGATATGGGGAGAGCGATTTTCTGCGTATCTCCCCGCCGGCCTCTCATTGGTTCGCTTCGGTTCCGCTCGCCGGAGATTCCGGCAGGGTCTTCAGTCCTTCGCGCCGGAGACTTCGGTCCGGAACCGGTCCGTGGCATCGACCAGAGCATCGGTTATGCCCCGTTCCGTCATCGAGTGTCCGGCGTCGCCGATGATTTTAAGGTCCGCCTCCGGCCACGCGCGGTGGAGAGCCCACGCGCTCATCATCGGGCAGACGACATCGTACCTGCCCTGAACGATCACGGCGGGGATGTGTCGAATTCTCTCGACGTTTTCGAGCAGGTAATTTTCCGAATCGAAGAACGCGTTGTGCTTAAAATAATGGGCTTCGATACGCGCCAGGGAGAGGGCCTTCTGCGGGTCGCCGAAGACGTCGATGAGCTCTTGATCGGGAAACAGTTTCGAGGTGCTGCCTTCCCAGACGCTCCAGGCCCGGGCCGCCTCCAGGCGTACGCCTTCGTCTTCACTCGTCAGGCGGCGATAGTAGGCTTCCAGCATATCGCCGCGCTCGCTCTCGGGGATTACTCTGACGAACTCCTCCCATACGTCGGGAAAGATGGCGCTCGCGCCCTCCTGATAAAACCACGCGATCTCCTTCGGGCGGCATAAAAAAATGCCGCGCAGCACGAGCGACCGCACTTGCCGGGGATGAGTTTGCGCGTAAGCCAGCGCCAGGGTGCTGCCCCAGGAGCCGCCGAATACCATCCAGTCGCGGATTCCGAGATGCTCTCGCAGTCGCTCGATATCGGCCACCAGATCCCAGGTGGTGTTCTCTTCGAGGCTCGCGTGGGGAGTGCTTTTCCCCGAGCCGCGCTGGTCGAAGAGGACCACGCGATACGCCTCGGGATCGAAGAAGCGCCGGTAATCCGGAGAGAGCCCTCCTCCGGGGCCGCCGTGCAGGAATACGACGGGCTGGCCTTGCGGATTACCGCTCTGTTCGTAATAGATCGAGTGAATGTCTGAAACCTTAAGGAACGCGTGCTGAAATGGTTCGAGCGGATCGTATAGAGTCTTCATTCACCCATATTACAATCCGGATGCAAAAAAGACGAATCGTAATTACTCGTACCGCAGAGCCCTCAACGGATCGATCTTGGCTGTCCGGCGCGCCGGAATATAGCAGGCGAGCAGCGCCACGCCCGCGAGCAGCAGGGCCGTTATCGCGAACGTGGCAAGATCCATGGCGCTCACGCCGAACAGCAGGCTCGCCATGATGCGCGTCAGGCCGAACGCCGCGACCAGCCCGACGGCCACTCCTATCAAAGCCAGGACCATGCCCTGCCCGACCACCACCCTGACCACGTCGCGCGGCCGCGCGCCGAAGGCCATGCGAATCCCGATCTCATGCGTCCGCTGCATCACCGTGTATGACATCACGCCGTAGATGCCGATGGCCGCGAGAATCACGGCCACGGCGGCAAAGGTCGCGAGCAGGATCATGGTGAACCGCTCTCTCGCCACCGATTCGTGAAGGACCGTATTCATGGTCTTGATCTCGTAAGGCGGGAGGTCTTTGTCGAGCGAGCGAATCTCTTCTCGGACCGGGCCGATGAGCGACCCCGGGTCGGTTGCCGTCCGCACGACGAACGTCATGCCGTTCTGCGCGTTTTGCAGATGCGTCTGGTAAATCTCCGGCCTCACCTCGGCGGCAAGCCCGTCCTGCTTTTCATCTTTCACCACGCCGACGATCGTCTGCCATCGCCCTTCCTGTTCCGGTTTTGCGAACTTGAGCCGCTTGCCGACGGGGTCTTCACCCTGGAACTGGCGACGGGCGAGGGTCTCGTTGATGATCACGACGGGCTGCCCTTCCATGGTATCGGACGCGTTGAAGAATCGCCCGCCGATCAGCGACAGGCCCATGGCGCGGAAGTAGTCGGGCGTTATCTCCTTGTGGCGCACTTCCCTGTCGTACTCCTCGGGAGGCCGCCCCTCGATCGTGAGATCGCCGGTCCAGCGGTACCCCTTCAAGGCGAGCCTCGAAGTCGCGCCGACCGCTGTGACTCCCGGCAGGTTCCTGATCTTCTCCTCGGCCTGCTCGAAGAAATTCGTCGCCTGCTTGTCCTCCTTATATTTCGACGCGGGCAGAGAGATTCTCAGCGTGAGCAGGTTATCGGGATTGAATCCCGGGTCGACCCGCTGGAGCCGCAGGAAGCTACGAATCATCAGGCCCGCGCTGATGACGAGCATCAGAGAGAGCGCCACTTCCGCGACCACGAGCGCGCTTCGCAGCCTCTGGCCGTGAAAGGCTCCCCCTTTGCGCCCTCCCCCTTTCAACTCGATCACCGGGTCGGGCTTCGAGCTGTGAATCGCCGGCGCGAGGCCGAACAGCAGCACCGTGAGCAGAGTTATGCAGACGGTGAAGCCGAGGACCCGCCCGTCGAGACTGGTCTCTTCAAGTCGAGGGATGTTCCCGGGGCTGAAGGCGATGATCAGGTCCCTGCCCCACACGGCGAGCGCGAGGCCGAGCGCGCCTCCTATGATCGATAGAAGCAGGCTCTCCGTGAGCAACTGGCGGACGATGCGGCCCCGGCGCGCGCCGAGCGCGGTCCGTATCGCCATCTCTTTCATTCTGGACGCGGCGCGCGCGAGCTGGAGGTTGGCCACGTTGGCGCAGGCTATGAGCAGGACCAGTCCCACGGTGACGAGGAAGAGGATCAGGGCGAGCTGCGTGTCCTCGACTATCCACTGCTTGAGCGGGCCGAGGCCGACTCCCATCTGCGTGTTCGTATCCGGGTACTGCTCTTCGAGCCTTGAGGCTATGGTATTCATCTCGGCTTCGGCCTGCTCGAGCGTAACGCCCGGCTTGAGGCGAGCGATCGCGCGGAGAAAATGCGGGCGGCGAATCTCTGTCATCTGGTTTTGATTCCAGCCGAATGGAAACCACATCTCGACCTCTTTCGAGGGAAAGTAAAAATCGGCAGGCATTACCCCGACGATCTCAAGGTCTCTGCCGTTCAGCGTGATCTTCTGGCCGATAATATCGGGATTGGCGCTGAAGCGGCGCCTCCACAGGCCGTGGCTGAGGATCGCGACGCGGTGCTTGCCCTCCCAGTTCTCCTCGTCGCGAAACGTCCGGCCGAGAGCCGGGTCGACGCCGAGCACCGAGAAGATGTTGGCGTTGACGGCCAGCCCCTGCAACCGCTCGGGCTCATCGCCCCCGGTGAGGTGAAGGCCCGTCAACCCGGCCTCCTTCTTGTCGGACCCGAGGTAAGCGGACATCGATTCAAAGACGGTGCTCTGCTTCTCCCAGTCTGAGAAGTTGGCGGGCGCGACGGTCGCCTGCGTCCAGTTCTTCAGGGGATTAGTCTCCCAGAACTGGACTATCCGGTCCGGGTCTTTATACGGAAGCGGGCGCAAGAGCACGGCGTTGACGACGCTGAAGATCGCGCTGTTGGCCCCGATGCCGAGCGCGAGGGTCAGCACCGCGATGGCGGTAAGACCGCCGTTTTTTCCCAGCATGCGAATGCCGTAGCGAAGGTCCTGCCACAAGGCCTCTAAAGATCCGAATCCCCACATAGCGCGACTATCCTCCCTGGCCAGACCGACGCTGCCGAACCTCCGCAGCGCCGCGTAATGCGCCTCGTCCGGAGCCATGCCTGCTTCGATGTTCTGCCGGGCCTCCAGCTCCAGGTGGTGGCGAATCTCTTCGTCCAGCTCCTGCTCTGCCCGGCGTCTATCGGCCCGGCGGGTTATGAATTTGAGCTCTTGCCACCAGCCCATCACTCCCCTTCCTGCCCCGTCGCGTTCAGAATGCGAGCGATGGCCTGCGCCAGCAGCTCCCAGTTCGTGGTCTCGTCGACCAGGCGTTTCCGCCCGGCTTTGGTCAGGCGGTAATACCTGGCCCGGCGGTTGTTCTCCGACGTGCCCCAGGTGGCCGTGATCCAGCCTCGCCGCTCAATGCGCTGGAGGGCCGGGTAGAGAGACCCGTGGTCTATCCGTATCACGTCCTCCGAGGTCTGCTCGATCGACTGCGCGATGCTGTGGCCGTGCCTCGGCCCGAGAAGCAGGGTCCGCATGATCAGCATGTCGAGCGTGCCCTGCAAGAGCTCAACCTGCGTTCGATGTCCGATTCTCTTCCGCATATGACCTCTGGTAGAAAGCCTACCGAAGATAGGACAGCTCCGGTAGAATGTCAAGGGGAAAGATCGGCGGGCGAAAACAACTTGCGAAGATCGGGATTCAAAGTCATCTTAGACCTGGGGGGATTCAGATGACCAAGAGAGTATTTGTAGCGATCATACTGTTCTGCTGTGCGGGGGGCTGCGCGCAAAGAGAGGCTCCGAGGAGCGCCGAAAGCAATTCCAACGGGGGCGCGCGGAGCAGCCCGGCGGGAGATTCCGGCGGCCCCGATCGTGGCCGGGCGGTCCTGCGAATAGAGGGCGGGACGGTAACGGTCGAATACGGGCGGCCCGCCCTGAAGGGACGCGACCTCGAGCAGATGATGAGGCCGGGGCAGGAGTGGCGCATGGGGTCCAACGCGGCCACGACCTTGAGCACGGACATCGACTTGAAGTTCGGCGACAGGCTCGTGCCGAAGGGAGATTACGTTCTAAAGGCCAGGCTCGACGACCAGCGGCAATGGCACCTTATCGTCGGGAAAGAGGGGGGCGAACCGGCGGCCGAGATACCGCTCTCTCTCGGGAAGGCGGATAGGTCCGCCGAGCTTTTGACGATCGAGCTCTTGGAAAAAGGCAAGGGGGGCGTTCTGGTTTTACACTGGGGAGACCTGATACTTTCCACCGACTTTGAGAAAGCCTGAGGGTTTATCGAGCTTATCCCTAACAAGCTTTTGTACCCGCGCGGGCTCCGAAGGGCGCGGGCGCGGCAGGAGGTTACACATGAACGGCCAGAACAGGAAGGACATAAGGCCCGGCCTAAAGGTCGATATAGTCCTCAAACAGGATCAGCGCGAAGGAAAGAGGACGCGCGGAATTGTTAAGGATATACTGACAAGCTCCGCCAAACATCCGCACGGCATCAAGGTCCGCCTCGAGACCGGAGAGGTGGGCAGGGTCCAGGAGATCATAGATTAGATGAAGAGGTGTTTCGATAGCCCCGGCGCGAAACCGCATGCAGGCGAGGGCGTCATAAATTGAAACCCGTTTGTGCACATGCGGGCTTTCAGATATGATGGCCGCAAAATTTCGCGCGCCTTTAGTCGCGGTCTCCAATTGTTTCGATTAGACGGTAAAGGAGATGAACTGTGGTGCGAAAACTCGTTTGTGCCGCGCTCATGTGCCTGCTTGCGGCGGTATTCGCAAGGGGCGAGGGCCAGGAGCGCCGCGTTATCATCTTTGATGGCATGGCTACGGAGGTCGAAGCTTCCGCCATTGAGTCTGAAGATCTGTGGGTTACGCTCAAGGACCTGACCCGCGCGACGAAGTTCGTCTTGAAGCCGCAGGGCATGTGCCGCGATGAGCTCTGTTTCCCGATTCCGAAGGCCAGAAAGAGCGCCTTCGTATCGAAGAAGGGACCGGCCACCTGGTTCAACTTGAGCGAGTTCGCCCGGCTGGTCAGGCAACCGTCCGCCTACGATCGAAAGCATGCGGTCTGGTACTTCGGCCCGCGCCCGGACGCGCGGAACGGGTACCTTGCGTCGCTTGAAGCGCCCGACTTCAAGCTGCCTGATGTCAACGGCCGATTGCATTCGCTTTCAGACTTTCGCGGCAAGAAGGTGCTGCTGCTCACCTGGGCCTCGTGGTGAGGGTGCAGATTCGACCTGCCAGGCTGGCAGACGCTTTACAGCGAATTGAAGGGTAAGAACTTTGAGATCGTTTCGGTAGCCCAGGATACGGGCGGGGTAAAGGATGCAGGTAAATGGATCGCCGCCGCGAAGCCCGAATATACGGTCCTGATCGACGACAAGCACCTTGTCACCATGCTCTATAACATGGTCAACGTGCCCACGGCGGTCTGGATCAACGAGCAGGGGCGCATCGTTCGCCCCGGCGAAGCCGCTTACGTCGATAACAGATTCAAACAACTGCACGGCCTGGACGCGGACGCCTATCTCAATGGCATACGCGACTGGGTGGCGAATGGCGAGCGCAGCCCCTTCGCTCTCAGCGCGGGGGACCTGAAAGCGCTCCTTTCCCCTCAAAGCCCGGACCGCGCCATGGCGGACGCCGAGTTCGGCCTTGCTCAATATCTTTACAGCATCGGCCAGGGCGAAGACGCGATCCCTCACTTTAAGGAGGCTCAGAGGCTCGCGCCCGACAATTGGAACTACAAGCGGCAGGCATGGTCCCTCTCCGACGCGGAGCGCAATTACGGCACGAGCTTCGGCAAGGAGGTCCAAAAGCTGAACGGCAAGCCCTACTACGCTCCGCGCAAGCTGCCTGAAAAGAAGAAGGAGAATTGAGCAGGGAAAGGTTAACCGATGCCTAAGGTGCGACCTCTCGCCCATGACAAGGGCGAGAGGTCAAACAACTTCATAGAGTCGAATTCATCTACGACTCGAACTCACTCTGATAAGGCCCATATATCGACGCGCTTATCTTCGCTCGCGCTCGCTATCCATTTACCGTCCGGACTGTACGCAACCGAATACACATTATTCGCATGGTGGACAAACGTTTGAATCAAGCTCCCGTCTTCTACATTCCAGAGACGAAGCGTGACCCCTTTATTCCTCTCCGACTCACCGATAACGTGTTGTAGTATTTCTCCGAGCGCCGATTTATCTCTGCTGCCGCTCAGCAGCCGCTTACCGTCCGGACTGAACGCGACGGCGTAGACGCATTCAGAGTCTCCCGTTAAAGTGCGTATCAAGCTGCCGTCCTGAGCATTCCATAGCTTGACTGTCTTGTCATCGCTCGCGCTGGCCAGGATTTTTCCGTCCGGGCTAAAAGCCACCTTGATTACTGCCTCCGTGTGGCCGTCGATTGTTCTATCCAGCGTGCCTGTATTTACGTCCCATATCTTCACCGTTTTATCGAAACTGCCGCTCGCCAGCCTGTTGCCGTCGGGGCTGAATCTCACGGACCAGATATTAAGAGAATGCCCTTCGAGCGTCTTCAATAAATCGCCTCGATTCACGCTCCACAACCTGATGATTTTATCATCACCGCTGCTTGCAAGGGTATTTCCGTCAGGGCTGAATGCCACGGACCAAACGGTGTTCGCGTGTCCGGAAAAAGTCTTGATCAGCATTCCATCGGACACTCGCCAAAGCCTGACCTCCGAATCATAACTGCCGGTAGCCAGATACTCTCCACCGGGACTATATGCCAGCGTAGTTACGCCCATCGGGTGTTTCAGATCGTGGAGGATATTACCATCATCTCTTTGCCAAATTTTCACCGCGCCATCGACGCCGCCAGTGGCAAGCGTCTCTCCTTCAGGGCTGAACATAACCGACCAGAGGGGTTCTGAATGTGCAGAGAAGGTTCGATGCAAAGTGGCGATACCACTATCAACCTGGAGCGGTTGTCTAAGTAAGTCGTAACAGATAAAAATTACAGCGGCAAGAAACAGGCTCAGCAGGACGAGAATGGATTTCCTCTGATTCTTTGGCTTTTTTGTTGCTGCTTTCATAACTATATCTTCGATCCTAAATCAAGTTCTCACGAAGTTCGTTAAACACTCGGGTGTTTATCTAATGTTTACAATGGGACATCCTTACTACGCGCGGCGCGCGAGCATTGTTCCAGGATGGCAATTGGGTGACTCACCGCAAAGACGTATGGGGCGCTATCAAAGACGCGGGTCAGAGGATCGATTGCCGGAATTGACGGGTGGCTTCATATAAGAACGGCCCTGATAAAGCCGGAAGGACTCCACATCGCGGGTAGTAATGTGAGCGTCTGTTACCGGATTTAACAGGGCAAGAATTAATAGAACGCTTATTGGGCCATACCAGGAATGAGGGGCGAGACTGCCCCTCATTCATTGATCTTTTCGATTCAGCGCAGAGTCGGCTCCGATTAACTGCCGCCCTTCACTCATATCGCAGGGCAATCATCGGATCGACCCGGGTTGCTCTGCGGGCCGGGACGTAGCTGGCAAGCAGCGCCACGGCAGCAAGCAGGAGAGGGATCAGAGCGAACGTGAGCGGATCCCTCGTGCCCACTCCATACAGAAAGCTCGACATTAGCTGTGTAAGCAGGAACGCGCCCACAAGGCCTATGCCTATGCCCAGGAAGGTCAGTAGAAGACCGTGCCCTACTACCAGCTTGAACACGTCCCCGGACCGCGCGCCGAGAGCTATCCTGATGCCGATCTCCTGCGTGCGCTGCGAGACCGCGTATGACATCACTCCGTAGATGCCGAGGACCGCAAGCGTGAGAGCCACCGCGCCGAACACGATGAAGATGACGAGGCTGAAGCGGCGCGAGTCGAGCGACGACGAGAAGACCTGTTCGAGCGTTTGAAAGCTGACCGGAAGCTCGGGGTTGAGCTCCTGGACGACCTGGCGCATCGCGGGAGTGAGCGTGGCCGCTCCGGTCTGCGCGCGGGCGACGACCGAGATGCTGGAAGACTGGGGCCTTTGATAAGCATAAGCGTATATCGTGGAGCCCGGGGTCGAATCAAGCCCGCGGTCCAGCACGTTGCCCACGACTCCCACGACGGTCAGCAGCCTCATGTCTCCGTCCATGTTTCCGAACTGAATGCGCTTGCCTATCGGGTCTTCGCCGGGCCATTGCTTCTGAGCAAGCGACTGGCTTATGAGCGCGGAGGGCGGCGAGTCCGGCCTGTCGTTCTGGTCGAACAGGCGTCCCCGCAGCAGGGGTATATCCATCGCCGCGAAGTAACCCGGAGTCACAAGCCTGTAATCGGCGTAGCCTGTCTTCGACGGATCGTTGTCGATAAAGAAATTGCCGCTGCTTCCCGATGAATTCATCGGCAGCGTGTTGATGCTGCCGACCGCCGTTACTCCCGGAAGCCTGCCGATCCGGTCGAGCAGCTGCTCATGAAAGAGGACCTGCCGTCTTTGCGGCTCGTTATGCACGGAGCCGGGAGACGGGTCTTCGGGCAATACCCCTTTGTCGACCAGTAGCTTGTAATCGCGCATGAATCGTTTCGTGCGCTCGGGGTCTTCATAGCGAGGCAGCGACAGGTCCATCACCACCGCGCTCTCGGGGCGAAAGCCCGGGTCGTTTTGAAGCAGGAGGTAGAAGCTCTTAACGAGCAGGCCCGCGCAGATCAGAAGTATCAGGGTGAGCGCCATCTGCGAGACGACCAGGAGGCTCCTCAGGCGATTGCTCTTCGCGTGCGCGACTTGCCCGCGCCCGGCATCCTTCAGACTCGATTGCAGGTCCGCTTTGGAAAAGCGCATGACGGGGATTATGCCGAGCACGACCGCGATCAGCAGGGCGAGCCCGAGCGTGAAGGCGAAGGCCCGGGCGTCAACTCCGATCTCGTTGGCTCTCGGCACCGCCGTCTGATTGAGGCCGATCAGCAGGCCGACTCCCCAGTATGAAAGCACCCACCCGAGGCCGCCCGCGGGCAGCGCCACAAGGAGGTTCTCCGCGACGAACTGCTGCGCAAGACGCGAGCGCGTCGCTCCGAGCGCGGCTCGCACGGTGAACTCCTTTTGCCGCGCGGTCGCCCGCGCGAG